>JALWOP010000388.1 GCA_027083445.1 Planctomycetota bacterium
GGGTGGGCTCGGCCTCACCTCTGCCGCACAGGGGGTGGTGGAGGTCTTCAACGACGACTTCGAGAAGAACGGCAAGGAGCTGGCCAGCGCCAAGCGCTCGCCCCACCGCCTGCTCTATCTCTCGAAGATCTTGCGCCGGGATCTGCACCTCTCCGGTACCCCCAGCGTCACCCTTCGGCTGGCGGCGGATCGACCCGCGGCCAACCTCTCGATCTGGCTCCTCCTCATGCCCGGCGGCTCGCGCGCCGGAGATCCGATCATCGTGACGCGCGGCTGGGCCGACCCGCAGAATGCCGATTCCCTACGGGAGAGCCGGCCCCTGGTGCCGGGTGAGTTCGTCGACCTCACCTTCGAACTCGAACCGGATGACCAGATCCTGCCCGAGGGGTCACGGCTGGCCTGGATGATCTTCTCCAGCGACCGGGACTTCACCCTCTGGCCCCCGCCGGGGACCGAACTACGGCTCGACCTCGCCCACGCCTCCCTCACCCTGCCCCTCGTCGGTGGAAGCGAGGCCTGGGTGCGGGCCACTCGCTGAGCCCTCTTGCCAAGCGTCCCCGCCAAGCGAGGTGGCCCCGCTCCGCGAGAGGAGCGGGGCCACCCGCAGCTACTTGACCCGAGAGCGCAGGGCCTCCTCCGTTCGCGGCCCTGCGAGATCCCGGATCGGATGAGCTCCTAGACAGTGATGCCGGGGAAGGTCGGTGTGTAGCCGGGGAAGATCGTCCCCAGGTTGGTGTTGCCCATGCGGTTGACCAGGATCTCGCTCACCACGTCGCGATAATCGAGGGTGATGGCGAGGTCCTCACCGTTTTCCAGTTGACCCGGCGCGAGCCCCGGCCAGTTGGCAAAGATCTGGCCACCAGCGATGTGCCCGCCGAAGGCCAGCATCATGTTGCCGTGACCGTGATCCGTGCCCAGGCTGGCGTTCTCCGCCACCCGGCGGCCGAACTCACTCATCGCCAGGACGATCGTCGAATCGAGCCAGCCGTCAGCCAAGAGGTCCAGGTAGAAGGCCTCGAGGGAGCTGGTGAAGTCCGCCAGCATGTTGGCGAGTAGCCCGGTGATCGGACCCTGGTTCTCGTGGTGATCCCAGCCGCCATAGTCGATACCGAAGGCTTCGATGCCGAGGTCCGCCTTGATCATGGCGGCGGTCATGCGCAGTTGGTTGCCGAAGTAGCTGCTGGGGTAGGGCACGCCCCCCGAACTGGTGTACGCATCGAAGTTCACACTGGTGAGGAGGTCGATCGCGCCGAAGCTGCTCACGGCTCCTCCCTTGAGCGGTTCATCCGCGGTGGCGTACATGTTCTCCAGAGCCTGGCGACGCTGGATCGCCGTTCCGGGCCGCCCGGGGAAGTCGAAACTGGGAGGGTCCTCGATCGCGAGAGCCGCATCGGCACCGGTCAGGTAGAGCGGCATGATCGAATCGATCGAGAGTCCCCGCAGGTAACCGGCTCCCCAGGGCAGGGTGTCCTGGATGTGACGCCCGAGCCAGCCATCCTTGACCAAGAGGAGGTTCCCCCCCGGCACACCGCCCTCCATCGCCTTGTAGGCATCGAAATGGCTACGGGTCGGATCGGTTGAGCCGGCGGCATGGCAAACCGCCAGGTGGCCGGCGTTGTACATGCCGAGCAGCGGAGCCATGTTCGGGTTGAACCCGAAGAAGCCGTCCAGATCGAGTGCGCCGTCGGGATTGCCCGGCTTCGGAACCGCCAGGTTGGGCCGGGCGGTGTAGAGATCGGGATCCCCATGGGGTACGACGATCGAGAGGCCGTCCGCAGCACCACGCATGAAGATGTGCACCAGAACATCACGGGCCGGCGCGTTGGAGGAGGCGAAGGATACCCGCGGGAGCCAGGCGGGCAGGGTGGCACCGACGGCACCGGCCAAACCTGCGCCCCGCAGGAAACCACGACGAGAAAGGGCCCGGTACTCTTCGCAGGCGCCTGTTACTTTGGGATCGTTCACGGTGAGACTCCTAGGCGTAGTACTGGAAGCTGGGCCCCTGGGCGATGAGCGTGAATGCTTCGCGCAGGACGACATTGGGGTTCGAACTTTGGCTATCGATGAAGGCCTGTACCTCGGCCACGTAGGCGTCATCGGTGTCTCCGCCGGTCATGACGAAGTCGATCTGGGCCGCGGTCGAGAGGCCCGGAGGAGCCATGGCCATCAGGTCCTTGAGGGTTTGCAGATCCGGCTTGTTGTACAGCAGGTCGTAACTGAAGAAATCCGAGGCAAAGGCCCAGCGCGGCTGTAGGTTGTGGGACCACTGCTCCGCGGTGTCGGGATAGCCGTTGGGTGGACCCCAGAAGAAGGGAACCTGACCCATCGCCTGAAGCTGGGTCGTGAGTTCCAAGAGATTGTTCGAGGAAGCCTGGGTGGCACGCATGATCGAGGTCAAGTACTGGAACGGACGCTTGAACTTCCGCTTCTCGAGCACCGGCGTATGGGCCAGCGTCGCCTTGGAGAGGATCTCGCGCACCATGGGCTTGATCTCCCCACCAGTCGAGAGATAGATCGAGACCAGGCGCTGGATCAGATCGGCCGGAGGGTTGTAGCCCAAGAGGAACTTGGCCATCTTGGTCGAGATGTGGTTGGCCGTAGAGGGGTGCATGGCGAGGATGTCGAGCACCGTCTCCGCATCGCTCTGCCCTCCTCCGGCCGGAATCACATTCCCCAGAACGACCTTCTGCCCCTGATCGTGGAGCGCATCCTTGTAGGTGAAGACCCCGGGGGGAGCGTTGTCGAAGACCCCGGTGAAGGTCCAGCCGGTGAAGCAGCGTGCCACTTCCTTGACGTCGGTCTCCGTGTAGGGACCGGTAACGCCCAGGGTGTGCAATTCGAGGAGTTCGCGGCCGTAGTTTTCCTGGGTCTGACCGACGATGTTGATCCAGTTGTCGAGGTACCAGATCATGGCCGCGCTCTTTGGCGATGTCTTGAGCATCGCGGGGAAGTTGCCCAGAGCGTGCTTGCGCGCGACCCGGAAGTCATCCCGGGTCTTGAACCACATGCAGAAGAAGTCGAGTTGGTTGATGTTGAAGTGGTCGTTCCAGAACTCGACCATGCGTTCGTAGAGCTGCTTGCGCGAGTAGATCGCGCGCAGGAGCAAGGCCTCCTGCAACTCGAAGATGACCGCGTTCGGATCGAACTCGTACTGCGTATAGAGATCGGGATTGGTCATCGTCAGGGTGGGGTAGTTCCCCAGCGCCTGATCGACCGCGCTGTCGTCGATGTTCTCGTAGTCGAGCTGCCACTCGAGCCAGGCGTCGTAGCCCATCGCCTTGGCCTCGAGATAGGACGGAATCGAAAAGCCCATCGTCGCGTGCCCGATCAAGGAGCGCAGCAAGCGATCATAGGAGGTGGGCGGGATGCCGCCCCCGGGAGGCAGGGGCGGGAAGGCCGCCCCCTGGCCAGGGCCGGAGAGCGCCCGGGAGAAGTCGATTCGCGAGAGCGGCGTACCGCCTCGCATCATCCCCCGGCGAGAGGAGTGCATCGGGATCGGGCGAAGGGGTGTCGACGGCATGGGTAGCTCCAGATTGGGAGAGAGGCTGACGGGCACGGGGAGCCCGATTCGAGCTGTTCCTGACTCGAAAACGTGACCTGCGCGTAACTATTTGGATCCTACCGAAAAAAGTTCGTTCGGTTGCCCCGTACTCGACCATGGGGGTTGAAGATTCCTAGAGGCACCCCTTCGCCGAGCACCATGATCCTGCCCCTACTCCTCTCCCTGGCCCCCACCGGGGCCGATTCCCTCTTGCTGCGCGTCGGTGCGGACCGGGACAACACCCTGTACGAGACGACCGATGGCTCCCTGAGCAACGGCTCGGGGGAACACCTCTTCGCGGGCACCACCAACGGCGGGTCCCGCCGACGCACCCTGGTGCACTTCGACCTCTCGGCCATCCCCGCCGGTGCGCGCATCCGAAGCGTACGCCTCACCCTCAACATCTCCAAGGAGCCCGTCCTCCCCCCGCCGGTGACCTATAAGGTGCACCGTCTGCTGGGGGACTGGGGTGAGGGCAGTTCCGATGCCCCCGGAGAGGAGGGCGGCGGCGCTCCGAGTGCGCCTGATGACGCCACCTGGCTGCACCGCTTCTACCCCAATCTCTTCTGGACGACGCCCGGTGGAGACTTTCAGAGTACACCGAGCGCCTCGGAGATCGCCTTCGGCGGCCTCGGTCCGATCACCTGGGAATCCCACGGCCTGGTCCTCGATGTCCAGGGGTGGGTGGACGGGAGCCTGCCCAACTACGGCTGGCTGATCCGCACCACCCAGGAGAGCACCACCGGCACGGCGAAGCGCTTCGACACGCGCGAGTTCAACGGCGCCGCACAGAACCGCCCTCGACTCGAGATCGAGTACGAACTCGGAACGCCTCCCTGCAACCTGACACCACTCTGCCAGGGCAACGCCGCCGATCTCAGCATCGACACCTGTCGCTGTGATGCCCCGGCGATCCAGTTGACCCTCAGCGGCGCGCCTCCGGGTGCGGCGACCTATCTCTTGGTCGGTCGCGGGAGCGCCCCACTCACCTTCCCGGGAGGCGACCTCTGCCTGGGAGGGGCCCCCATCGGCCGCTACTTGGCCGATGCTGGAGTCGTCGATGCCACCGGCACCTTTACGACCGATGTCCTCGGTGGGAGCACGGGCGCGGGCAGCGGAACTCTGCCGGACGGCCTGGGTTCACTCTGCGCCCCCGCCGGCGAGAGCTTCACCTTCCAGTACTGGCATCGTGATCAGGGCGGCTCCGCCTTCTCGAAGGGGCTGCGGGTCTCCCTGCGTTGATCGATTCAGTGGGATCCCGCTCGATGCGGATCTCGAGCAGCCGGCAATCCCGCCCCTCCATGGGCGGGGAATCGGCTGCGTTCGGGGGCAGGCTGACGAGCGTCCCCGGGGCGAGCTTCCGACCCCCGAAGGTCGGAGTGCCATCTTCGACGTAGATCAGGCGTATCCAGCCGCCCGGCTCGAGGGTCGCGGCGCTGGAGTGGCGACGGACCTCGGCCACGCCCCCGCTGGCCTCTCCAATACCGGTGCTGGCCGAGTCGGCTCGATAGAAGACGAAACGCTGACCGCCATAGGTGCGCGCCGCTAGAGCCGCGGGCAGGCGGGTGACCGGATCTTGCTCGGGTCCGGCGAGCTCGCACTCGGGATCGAAGCGAGTGGGGTGCAGGGCTGGGACCGCCACCTCGAGCACCTCCAACCCATCGCCCGCCTCGAGCACTCGATGGCGGATGAGGGGAGGCTGCAGGAGGCCGTCCCCCGCCCGCAACACGACCGGTCCGGGCAGCCCCTCATAGGCAACGCGAACCCAGCCGGAGAGACAGTGGATCAACTGAAAGCCGATCTCGTGGTAATGAACCCGATCGGGAACCGGCCCCGTCCCTGGAACGCAGATGTGCGAAGCGATGACCCGGCCGCCCATGCGACTTGGACAAAGATCCCGGTAGTGCATGCCCGCACGACCCACGAGTACCGCTCCTCCCGGAGGGCAGATTTCCGCGACGGCGGGAAGGGGGCCGAAACCCGCCTCGAGGTCACTTCCCCTGCGGCAGAGCCTCAACCGGAGCCCGTGCCCTTCGACCTCGGCCAGGGCGGGATCGCTCGCGGGGTAGACGCTCAGGGGTCGGAAACCGAGTCGATCGACCAGGAAGGCGAGCGCCTCGTCCGGTGCGTCGGTAGGGATCTCGACTTCATGGAGCGGAGAGGTCATCGGGGACCCTCGAGGAATGCGAGAAGGTCGAGGATCTCGTCCCGCTGCAGGGTCACGAGCAGCCCGGTCGGCATGGGCGAGAGCTCAGAGGGAACGCGCTCCTCGATCTCCTCCTTGGCCAGGAACTCGATCGATTCTGGATCCTGGAGCGAGGTCTGGATCGAGAGGTACTCCCCATCATCCCCCACGATCCGCCCGACGATCGGGATGCCGTCGGAGGTGGCGAAGATCGTGAAGCGGTACTCGTCGAGTACCTCCGCCGAGGGCTCGATGATCTGCCGTAGGAGTTCGGGCCCGACCAACCCCTCGCGCAGGTGGGAGAGGTCGGGTCCTCCGCTGCCCCCATTGGCGTCGATCGTGTGGCACTGGATGCAGCCCAATTCGCTGAAGAGGGCCCGTCCTCGATCGACCGAGCGATCCCTGCGCCAGTCACCCTCGAAGAGAGGGGCGAGGTCGGACAGGGTCCAATCGCGAACATACTCGCGGGCCGCGCTACCGGCGTGGGTCTCCTGGCGACGCTCCACCCGTAGCTTGGCACCTTCGACCACGTGCATGATGCCGTTCATCACACGCCAGTGGCCGGGATAGGTGCAGACGAAGGGATAGTCACCGGGTTCGCTGGGCGTCACCAGGCTGAGCCGCTCGGAGTTCCCGGGCAGAACCAGGCTGGTGTGGTGCAGGATCTCGGGGGTGTCTGGGATGAAGCTGCGTTCCTGGGCCCCCGGCTCCGAAGCCATCGCCTCGGCCGCCATACCCACCACCGCCAGCTTCCCTACCCGGGTCACCACGAAGTTGTGGGGCATGACGTCGTTGTTCTGGAAGACCACCGAGAGGGGGCGCGCCGGCGCGACCCAGAACTCGGTCACGTCGTAGAGCATCTGATGGGGCAGGGTCCGCACCAGGAGCAGATCTCCCCCCGCTCCGGCCAGACGGGCCAGAGCCTGCTCCCGCTCGGGCGCAGGCAGATGCTCGGTCAGCCCCCGAGCCGCATCGAGCGCGGCCAAAACCTCCGCCGAGGTGCGCGCGGCGACAGGCAAGGCGGCGACTCGCCCCGAGAGGGCATCGAGGAGCGTGCGCGTATCCTCCAAAGAGAGCTCTTGCCCCGCAAGGTTGCCGAACAGAGCACTGGCAGCCGCGAGCAATCCCTCCTCCCCCACCAAGCGTGCCGCGGCGCGCAGCTTGCGCTGGGCTGCCGCCGGGGTCGCGGCACAGGCGAGGATCGCCCGCCGTCGCAGGTCGAGGGTCGGGTCGCGTCCGAGAACCTCCGCGGGAAGAGGCTCCTTGGTAATGCCCGGTCCTTCCCAAAGCACCTCCAGCCCTTCCGCCCCGCCCTGGTCGTAGTAGGTGACCAGCAGGTCGTGGGGACCCGCCTCCAACGTACGTTCGCCCGAGGCTTCGACCACCCCATGGGCCCCGTCGTTGTCGATCAGCTCCTCCCCATCCAGATAGAGGCGCGAGCCGTCGTCCGAGCGGGTGAAGAGACGATAGGTCCCCCCGCGTGGAACGAAGAGCCGCCCCCTGAAGCGCAGGGCGAAAGCGTCAGGTCGCTGAGCCGGTTGCTCCAGACCGATCGTCTCGGCGGAAAGGGTGGCATCGGGTGTCAGGGCGGCGAAGGTCTCCCGGCGAGCGTCCCCGGGCGGCTTGGCGTAGTAAGCCAACTCGAGCCCGGTGCCCCCCCCGGAGCGATCCAGGGTGGCGGCCAGGCTGGAGGGAAGCTGGAACATGAGCGGCCAGAGGCGCTCGGGGAGGGCCGCTCGGTCGGCGGCGCGCATCTCGGGCACGGCGCCCAGAAAGTCGGCCAGACTCCGCGCATCTCCTTGTGCCTGCTCCCACGCCTGGTCGAGGCCACCCTCCAGTCGAGTCCAGGCAAGAATGGCCGAGCGGCGAGCCGCCTCGTGCCGGCCCTCACGGGCCAGGGTCACGAGGGCGTCACGTGCGACTTCGCCCTGGGCCGCCTGCTCGCAGAGAAGTTCCCCGAGGTCGCCCAGGATGTGGCTCGCATGGGCTCCACCCTCCTGATCGACAGCCTCGATCCGGTCGAGGAGCAAAGCGGCGGGCTGGATCCCCTGGGCCTCGGCCAGTTCTCCGATCGCGTCCCTGCGCGTCGCCGCGTCGACGCCGCCCCGAGTGGCCAGGGCCTGCAAGACCGCCGGTACCCGCGGGAGAGCAGCCAACTCGCCCGCCGGGGTGTGTTCGACCAGATAGTCGATCCCGGCGGTGTTGTCCTTCGCAACCGGTAAGCGCCCCTCGCTCAGGGCCTTCTTCCAGATCGGCTCCAGTGCCCGCAGGGTCTCCTCGAGGGCGTAGTCGAGGAAGCGATCGGTCGGCCGCCGTAGAGCTTCCAGAGCGACCGAGACGGCCTCTTCGCTGGAAAAGAAACTCGCGGCCACCACCGCCTCCAAGCGCACGCGCGGGTTCTCGTCGGCGGCCTGCCGTGCCAGGAGCTCGAGAGCATCGGGCACGAGACGTCGCCCGTTGCGCAGGACTCGGGTGGCGGCGGCCCGCACCCGACCGTCCCGGTCGGAAAGCAACTCCAGAAGGAGGTCCCGGTTGATGCGACCTCGCTGCTGGTAGAGCCACAGGATCTCCAGGCGCGTGCGACCCTCGCTGGGATCGAGGTCAGCCAAGAATTCCTCCGCCGCCGAGAGCACCGCTTCGTCGTCTCGGCCCGAAAGCTCGACGCGCGCCGCGTAACGGGTGCGATACTCCTCGGAACGCAGGGCCTGCACCACCTCGCTCTCCGGTCGCCCGGCGATGGGAGGACGCTCGAGCAGCGGGCGTCCCGGCACGCTCACCCGGTAGATGCGGCCATGTTCGTGATCCCTGCTGGGATCGCGGATGTGGTGCTGGAGGTGGCCGATCAGGGCGTTGTGCCAGTCGAGGAAGTAGAGGGCTCCATCCGGACCCACCTCGATGTCCGAGGGCCGGAAGTTCAGGTCGCTCGAGGAGACGATCGGGTCGAGCTCCTCGGCGCTGAAACCGCTGCCGTCGTCCTCTACCCGGTACTGGAAGATCCCTCGAAAACCGATCACGTTGGCGATCAGGTAGGAGCCCCGGTTCTCCGGCGGGAAATGGCTGCTGTAGAGCATCTCCGTTCCAGCAGCAGGACGGCTGCGCTGGGAGAAGAAGGGGAAGTAGCCGCGGTGGCGGGCCGGCTCCGGGAGATAGCCCGAAAAGGGCAGCGCGTAGTAGTTGACGTTGCCGGTCCCGTCGGTGACGAAGTCCTGGCCCCACTCATCAAAGACATGCCCGTGGGGGTTGGCGAAGCCGTAGGGTACGTAGCGCTCGACCCGCCAGGTACGTGGCTCGAAGCGCCAGACGCAGGCGTCGAGGTTGCGTACGGGGCCGTAGGGGGTTTCGATCTGGGTGCGGTGGAAGGTCCCCTCCTGGAAGTAGAGGGCGCCGTCCGGCCCGATGACGAAGCTGTTCGAGGAGTGGTGAGTGTCCCCCGAGCTCAAACCGTGCAGCACACGCGTCCGCCGGTCCGCTACCAGGTCCCCGTCGGTGTCCTCGAGGAACCACAGGTTGGGGCAGCTCGCCACGTAGACTCCACCGTTCCAAAGCTCGATTCCGGTCGGGTTGACCAGGTCATCCGCGAAGGTGATCTGACGGTCGGCCCGCCCATCCCCGTCGGTGTCCTCGAAGATGAGGATCTTGTCCGACATGGGTGTACCCGCCTTCCAACGCGGGTAGTTGGGCCAGACCGAGACCCAGAGGCGGCCGGCGGGGTCCCAGGCCATCTGCACCGGATTGACCAGGTCGGGGAAGCGCCGCTCGTCGGCGAAGAGATTGACCTTCATCCCCGGGGCCGGGGTCATCTTCTCGATGGCCGCCTCCGCGTCGAGGTAGGTATGCCGTCCCCCAGGCCCCTGACCGATCTTGTTGCTCTCGACGGGGATGAGCTCGGGCAAGTCGGTGGGGACGGGCTCCTCCCCCGAGCCGTTTGCACGGGCCCAGATCACCCCATCGAGGTCCTTCGTGAGGGCATCCAGGTAGTCCATCTCCCGCTGCAGGACATCGAAGTTGGGAAAGAGCCGTCCCGACTCACTGCCCGCATAGACCTTCTTGGAGCGCCCCCCGTAGACGTTGTAACCGTCGGGCGCGCGGTAGCGCATGAACCACATGCGGTTCTTTTCGAGCACCGCCGCCCGCAGGGGGCTGACCTCATCCCGCTCCGCGCGCGGGCCCCCTGCGGCCGAACGCGCAGTCTCGACACCAAAGGCGCCCAAGAGGATCTCGGCCAGGCGACGGTTCCCCAGGTGGTTCAGGTGCACCCCGTTCACCGTCAGCGGCTCGTCACTGTCGGCAAGGGCTCGCTGCATGGGAGTGAAGGTGTCGATGAAAGCGACTCCCTTCTCCTTGGCGATCTGTTCGGTGACGCGGTTGTAGGCCTGGATCCAGCGATTGCGCTCCTGTGCCGCGCGTCGGCCACCGTCGGGAAGATCCGAGACCGGCGTGGCGGAAACCAGGATCAGCCTGGGCGTGCGCACGCCGTCGTAGGGCGTGGCGAGGATGTGGTCGACGAGATCGGCTAGATCCAGGCGGTAGGCCTGCAGACCCTCCTGGCCATCGAAGGATTCGTTGAAGCCGAAGAAGGCCAGGACGAGGTCGGCATCGATGTGGTCCAGGTAGCGGTCCCAGGGGACGTAGCGTCCCTTGGGGAGGTCGAGGTCCATCCCGTCGCTCGAGAACTTGCCGAAGTTCAGGATGCGCTGATGGACCGCGACCGAGTCCCCACCGAAACCCAGGTTGCGCACCCGCAGGCGTAGCTCGCCGAAGTGCGCTTGCAGGCCCTCCTCGAACCAGCCGTCGTTTTGCATGCGCTCGGCGACCGCGCCGCCGATCAGCGCGATGGTATCCCCGGGATGCAGTTCGATCTGGGCGGTGGCCGGAGCGATCGAGAGGTAAAGGGCCAGGAGTGCCCGAAGGGCGCGAAGGGAGGAGGAGTTGGGCATGGTGCGCTCTGGGAGGTGCGCCGTGGAAACGCGAGCGGGCATTGTAGCCCTGCGGCCGAGCCCCCCACCACGCTACACTGCTTCCAGCGCGCCTACCCTCGCGCCCAGGCCCGAACTGCAAACCACCGCCCTGCTCACCCCCTTGATCGTTCCCCGCACCACACCCAGTGAGATCCGCTCCAAACTCAACGCCAAACGCGAGGCCGGACTGCCGATTTGGATCGCCAGCGCCGGCAGCGGCCTAGTCGCCCGACTGCTCGAAGAGGCCGGGGCCGACTGCATCAACACCTTTTCCGGTGCCCGACTCCGGGCCAACGGCATGGGGACCATGGCGATGATGTGGCCCATCCTCGACTCCAACGAGCAGACTCTGCGTTACACATCCGAAGACATCCTGCCGGCCATGGGAGGCGACGCCTTCGTCTGCGCCTGCCTCAACGCCAACGACCCCTTGAAGGACATGCGTGTCGTGCTGGAGCGCTGCCGCTCCATGGGGGTGGAGTCGGTCTCGAACATCGGTCCCTCGATCAGCTACGTCGACAAGGATTCCCAGATCTACCGGGTGATGAACAAGAGCGGTATCACCTTTCAGAACGAGATCGACTTCTTGAGACTGGCCAAGGAGCAGGGGTTCGTCACGATCGGCCTGGCCTTCGATGAGGAGGATAGCCTGCGCATGGTCGAGGAGGCCCAGCCCGACGTCTTCTGCTTCCACGCGGGGAATACCAAGGGGGGCCGCCGCGGGTACGACTCGGGCGAGACGATCGATGAGACCGCCGCCCGCACCGAAGCGGTCAACACCAAACTGCGCGCCCTCTCTCCGGGGATCTTCCTCGTCGCCCACGGAGCGGCGATGGAGACCGCCGAGGATGCCCAGTACCTGCTCGACCATTCGACCTGCGACGGCTTTTGGACCGGCTCCTCGACCGAGCGACTCCCGATCGAGAAGGCCATCCAGAGTGCGGCGGCCGAGTTCGCCGCCATCCGTTTCTCCAGCCCCCGGAGCGCCCGATGAGCCGCACCGTAGCCATCCTCGCCACTTTGGACACCAAGGGAGCCGAGGTCTCTTGGCTGCGCGAGCAGCTCGAAACCCTCGGCAGCCGTGCCCTCGTCCTCGACCTGGGGGTACTGGGAGAGCCCCAGACGGAGGCGGACATCCCCCGTGCGGAGGTGGCGCGAGAGGGGGGCACGCCCCTGGAGACCCTGCGCGCCGAAGCGAGCCGCGAGGTCTCCCAACCGGTGATGATCGCCGGCGCGACGCGCATCCTCTCCCAGCGCGTCAAGGCAGGTGAGGTCCATGCGGTCCTCGGCCTGGGCGGCTTTCAAGGAACCGGCGTCGGCTGCAGCATCATGCGCGCCCTGCCCTACGGCCTGCCCAAGTTGATGGTCTCCACCGCCGCTTCCGGGGATACATCGAGCTACGTCGACGTGAAGGACATCACGATGATGTTCAGCGTGGGCGACATCCTGGGGCTCAACCCCTTCACCCGCAAACTCCTGGCCAACGCCGCCGGTGCCGCCCACGGCATGGCCCAGGTGGACGTCCCCCTCGAAACCGACACCGGCGAGCGTCCCCTGATCGGCATGACCAACCTGGGCGTGCTCACCAAGGGAGCCTTGGAGGCGGTGGACTACATCCACTCCAAGGGCTACGAGGTGCTCGTCTTCCACGCCATCGGCTCGGGGGGGCGCGCCATGGAGCAGATGATGAAGGAGGGCATCATCGGGGCGGTCTTCGACTACGCCATGGGCGAGATCTCCGATGAGGTCTTCGGGGTCCTGCGCGCCGGCGGCCCCGAGCGCCTGACCGTGGCGGGTGAGCTCGGCCTGCCCCAGGTCATCGTCCCCGGGGGCGCCGAGCACCTGGGGATCCTCGTCCCCGAGGGAGAGGTGCCGGCGGAGTGGAGCGACCACGCCCACGTGTTTCACAACCCGGTCATCTTCGTGCCCAGGCTCGAGGGACCGGAGCTGGAGCGGGTCGCCGCCGAGATCAACGCGCGCCTCTCCCATACCCGCGGCAAGGCGGTGATGATGCTCCCCGAGCTGGGTACCGGAAGCTACGCCTCTCCCGGGGGTGAGCTGCGCGACCCCGAGAGCGATGCGGTCTTCTTCAAGGCCCTCGAGGAGGGCGCACCCTCCACGGTCCAGGTGGAGCGCCGGCCGACCCATGCCGAGGACCCACTCTTCGTGCGCGAGTGCGTCGACCGGCTGATCGCAATGATCGAAGCCTGAACCGTCGGGGCTCCTCGGACGCTGGAGCCGTTGCGGCCATTGGCTCCGCTACTGGCAGCAATCCATGCCCCGGCGCCGTGCGCGGCGGCGCAACAGAAAGGCTCCGAGGAGCAAGGCACCCGCCAGAAGCAGGACTCCGATCGCGGAGCCTTCATCCTTTTCGCTGTCGCGCCCGGCGCTTGCCGGCTCCCCCGCTGGGGGAGGTGCGGCAGCCGTCCCCCCCACCGCGTCCGTTTCCACCCCCCGGGACGGGGGAGGTTGCGGCAGCTTCCGCCGGCCCACCTCGAGCAGGAGCGCCGCACCGGGCACGATCCACTCGGTGGGCTCCACCGGCACACGCCCTCCGATCAAGTCCTCCCGAAAAGCCTCGGCGCGCACCAGGTGAGCCCGTGCTGCGGGCAGGGCCAACTCTCCGGGCCGCTTGGGGATGAGGCGCCAGGCGAGATCCAGGGCCAGGTAGGGGGCTCCCTCCTGCTCCACCACCCGCGCGGCTGGGCTCTCCACCATCCGTCCATCGACCAGGAGGTGCAGGGGGCCCTTCCCGGGCAGCGGCTCGATCGAGAAGGCCCTACCCTCCCCGGAGCCCTCGCCGAAAACCTCGAGCTCGATCGGTAGGTCCAGGGGGCGCGCGAAGGGCTGCACCAACTCCTCCCGTACGAGACGCTCCTCGATCAGGACGTGGAGCTGCAGCGTGAGCGGCTCCCCCACGATCGGCTGCAAACCGGCGCTTTCCCAGCGGATGCGCACCCGCTCCCGGAGTTCGGAGCCGGGCGGTGCAAACCGCGGCGGTGGAGCCAGTTGGGTTTGGCCGGCCGGTCCCGGGGCGAGCGGGCTCGCCAAGGCCAGGGGGGCCAGAAACAAGGAGGAGGCTGCCGCCAGGGTGAACTCCATCAATGGCGGCCGGTGAAGTCGGCCAGCACCTGCTCGCCGCAGGCGAGGTGTTTGAACTCCAGGTCGTCGACGCGCAGGGTGTAGCGTCCCGCCGCATCGAAAACGGGGGCGCGATAGTGGTTTCCCCTGGGGCGAATCGCGGAGATCAGCTCTCCCGTCTCCTCATCGATCAGTTGCACGACGCAGTCTTCGCGCCCAAGGGTGGCGATCTCGATCCATCCCGCAGGTTTCCGACCGTCGTTGTCCTCCACCCTGACTTCGATCGGCCAGAGAGGATACATCCGCGCCGAAGGGTCGCTTAGGTCGACACCGCGCGGCCAACACTCGAAGGTCGCGCTGCGGCGCCCCTTGTGGAAGCGCACGACACCGAACCCCGCCGCCCGTGTCGTGAGGGCGTCTCCCCCCGCGGGCTCTTCGCTCGGATTGGCCACGGCCCAGGCGGTGACTCGATTGCCGAGCCCGTCGTAGTGACGGCCCAGGAGTGGGCTGCGAGCGCCCCGCAATCCCTCCCCCGGCTCCAAGGGCTTCCACCAGCGCAGGTAGAGGTTGGCGATCGAGGGCACGCAGAAGGACCAGATCGCATCGTCGAAAGCCTCGATGCCGTGGTGAAAGACCGTGGCCAGGTGCTGGTCGCCGGCGATGTGGAAGGCGTGCGCTCGGCGAAGAGCGGCCAGGGCGCGGTTGCGGCCGCTCTGGGGCCAGCCGTTGCTGTCGAGGTCCGCCACGATGCGGCCGCCCACCTTGCCATGGATGTGGGCCCCCCCGCAGAAGATCGTCTGGGAGAGGGCCACCTTCATCACCTCCCCGTTCCAGTGGCGTGCCCAGTAGTCGAGGAAGGCGAGTTGCGCCTCCCCCAACAGACGTGCCCCCGGAACATCGAGCCGGCTCACATCGAAATCGGGATCGGTGATGTGGTCGGGTCGGGGGCCCAGGGGGGGAACGAGCCCCTCGGGTCCGCTCTTGAACTTGCGATCCTCCAGGATCGCGAAGCTGATCCCCCCCCAATCCAAGATGGTGTAGTAGGTGCCGATGCCCAGGGGCAGGGTGGTGGGCGCGAAGGGATCGGGCAGGTGGCTCGTCTGGGCCCGCTCCACCTCACGCACATAGGCCGGGGACTTGTAGTAGCCCCCGTCGGGCCCGGCCGGGGTCGAGGCGCGCTTCTCCGCCCCCTGACCCCACAGGTTGCTCTGGCCCACGTCGTGATCGTCGGGGATGGTGATCGTCGGCCGGTCGCGCAGCACCTCGCCGAAATCCCGGCCGAATCGCAGCCAAGCTGCCAGGTGGCGGTTGTGGTCGTAGACCTGATCCCCGGAGAAGAAGAGCAGGTCGGCATCGAGCCGCTGCACGTTGGCGACCAGGTCTCCGCGATCGATGTCGCCCCCGTGGCCGGGATAGATCGAGTTGCCGGTGAAGGCGCAGAGCACCAGCTCGTCCCGGTCGATCGGGTTGGCGCGCACGGTTCCCAGGGCCGCGGCGCGCTCCCCGTGCCGCACCCGATAGGGCCAGGCGACGCTGTCGTCCCAATCCTCCACCCGGAAGGTGGCCGTCCAGCCGGGCTCGATCACCGGGGCCCGGGCGATCTCCCGCCAGCGTTCCCCCTCCCAGCGTTCCAAGCGGCACTCCCGCGGGGCATCCGGGGCGAGGGGGTAGAGCTGGGCGGTGAGTTTCAGCGTACGGCGCGAGAGGGTGTAGAGGGTGAAGCCGATCGCCTCGTCGGGGTGTACCAGCGGAAGTTCGACCAGGGCCGGCCCCATGTCGGGGCCGAGGGGGCGGGCGAAGAGGTTGGCGAGCTCGATCGCTGCGGCACACTTGATGCGTAGGGGGCCGCTCGGCGCGGGGGGTGGATCGAGCTTGGCGTGTCCCACCAACTCCTTGCCGTCGAGACGCAGGGTCAGGAAGGGACCGCGCAGCCTCCCCTCGAGGCGGTGCCAACCCTCACCCCAGTTCCCCTCTGGATCGAGGTCGACGGCGGCCTTTTCATCGCCCCGCAAGAGGAGGCGTACGGGCCCCTTGCCCTTGCGCAGAAAGTCGAGCACGAAGGCATGGTCGGCGAAGCGAGCTTGCGTCGTGATCGCGCCGGGCTCCTCCCCCGTATGGACGAGGCGCCAGTCCTGTGGCTGCCACTCACCCTGGACCCGCCAGCCCTCCAAGCTGAGCCCGTCGTAGAGGGTCTCGAAGCCCCGGGCAGGAGCGACGCCCTCCCCAGGGGCCACCGGCGTCGAAGGGAGCTCGCGGATGCGCAGGTTCTTGAAGTCGACCTCACCCCCCTCCGACTCGAGGCAGATGTACCCCCGCCGAGGCGAAGCGTCGTGACCATGGGTAACCGCCTTGCCGTTGACCTCCAGGGTGATCGAACCGTCCACGCAGGTGATGCGGTAATGGTTCCACTGGGGGCTCGGGTGGGAGCGCAGCTCGGTCGGAAAGGCGCGCATCCCGCCGCGCCCGTTTTCGGGCCGCATGACCGCACCGTGGATGGGAAAGACGTCCCCGTGGGTGGTGAACCAGTCCGCCTCTCCGTAGGCGTTGTCCAGCACCTGGACTTCGACCGCCCGGTGGAAAGGGACACCCCGGGCGGGAATGTCCTCGGCCCAGACGAAGATCCCCGAGTTTCCCCCGGGAACCAGGTGGCGCCAGTCCACCTCCAGGATGAAGTTCTGGTACTGGCGCGTGGTGCGCAGCTCGCCGGTCGGCTTACCGCTGCAGTGGAGCAGCCCTCCCTCGCGCACGGTCCAGGTGGAGGGGGCGCTGTTCACCAGCACCCAGCCATCGAGGTTTCGCCCGTTGAAGAGCGCTGTGAACTCCTCCTCTTCCGCGGAGAGGAGTGGCGTCAGGAGGAGCAAGAGGGAGAGGAGCAGACTGTGGCGCATGGGTCCGTATTCTAGAGGTCGTGCGCATTGCGGCCTACGTCTACCCCGGCTGGCACCCGATTCCCGAGAGAGATCGGGCCTTCCATCCCGGCTTCACCGAGTGGGAGCTGGTCGAGGCCTGCCGTCCCCGCTTCCCGGGCCACGCCCAACCCCGGGTTCCGCTCCTCGGTCCCTACGACGACCGCGATCCGGTCGCGATCGAACGCCGCGTGCGCCTGGCCCATGAGCATGGAGTGGACGCTCTCGTCTGGGGCCTCTTCTGGTGCCGGGGCAAGCGCGTCTTCGAGGAGGCCCTCGATCAAGGCTTCCTGCGAGCGCCGATCGGGTCGCACATGCCCTTCGCCGTCATGTGGGCCAACCGCATGCCGAGGCGTGTGCTGCCGGTACGTCTGCCCCGGGAGGCGCGCATCGACCCCGCCCGACGCGTCAGTTCGGATTGCGAGGACTTCGTTCGCCTGGTCAGCATGCTGGCGGAGAACTATTTCTCACGCCCCAACTACCTGCGACTCTCGGGACGTTCCTACTTCTCGATCTTCGACTCGACCCATTTCATGCGCGAGCTCGGTTTCGAGGGGGCTCGTCGTGCCATCGCAGCCGCGAGGCGTTACCTGGCGGAGAAGGGGCATGCCGACCTGCACCTGGTCGCGATCGACCCCTCTGCCGACTGCCTGCCCCATGTGGCCGAGGTCGGATTCGACAGCGTGACCCACTACGTCCACCTGCCCGACTGGAAGGGGCCCCTCGAGCAGGACTACAGGCGTTATGCCGCCCTGCGTGCCTCGGAATGGGCCGGCTTCGAGGAGCGCGCGGGCCTGCCCTACGCACCCTCGGTGGCCACCGGTTGGGACGCATCCCCCCGGGGAGCCGACTTCGGCCCTCGGCGACCGGATCGCTATCCCTGGTCGCCGGTGGTCATCGGTGACCATCCCGACCACTTCGGCGAGGCCCTGGCACGGGCCCTGGCCTATCCCTCTCGCCTGGAAGAGCCCCTGGTCATGGTCGCTTCTCTCAATGAGTGGAGTGAAGGGCACTACCTCGAGCCGGATCAGCGCTTCGGCCTGGGCATGCTCGAAGCGCTGGCTGCCGTAGTGGACCCTCACCGCTAGGCAGAGGCCCCGAAAACCACCCGGCCCTCCGGTTTCCGGAGGCCGCATGCTATCGTCGGTCCTGCTCCCCGAGTCTTCGACTCATCTCTCCCAAAGTCCTCTGCCAAAGAGTCTCTCCATGAGATCCTTCACCCCGCTCTCCCTCTCTCTCGTGGGCCTGCTCTCCGCCGGAGCGTTGGCCCAGGAGCACCGTCCCTTCCCCATGCGCGTCGTCGAAGCTCCCGTCCAAGGCGTGCTCGACCTGGCGCCCATGCGCGGCGAGCTTTCCGACCTCGCGGGCCTCGACCAGGTCATCTTCGATGACGTGGCCCTGCCGGGACGCGAAGCCCTGAACCTGGAGCTCTCGCGCGTCGCCTTCGACTTCTCCAAGGTCGGCGTCTACGTCGATGGGCGGAAATCGAGCTTCGACCCGGGCAACCTCTCGATCTGGAAGGGCAGCATCGAAGGCCTGCCCGAGACCGATGTCCTGCTCAGCCTCTCCTCGACGGGCTGCTACGGCTGGATCAACGACGGGGTCACCACGATCCACCTGACCTCCATGCCCGGGGCCGACGGAACCTGGCAGGAAGCCGGCGCACGCTGGGTCACCGCTGAAGCGATGAACCGCGCGGAGCTCGACAACCGCGGCCCCTGCATGGTGGATGAGCTCGACGAGACCGGTCGCCTCCCGGGTACCGACCTGATCGGCGGCAGCCCGGCGAGCACGACCACCCTCGAGCTGAAGATGGCGATCGAAACCGACTACCAGCTCTACCAGCTCTGGAATGATCTCACGGCCGAGCAGAACTACGTCATGGCCCTCCTGGCCGCGTCGAGTGATCGCTACAACACCGAGATCAACGTCGTCCAGACCTTCCCCTATGTGCAGTTCTATACCAACCCCAACGACCCCTGGACCTCCCAGGACAATGGTGGAAGCTCGATCGATCTGCTCTACGAGTTCCAGGGTGCCTGGGCGGGCAACATCCCTGCGGGCGCGCACCTGGCCGCCTTCCTGTCGGGCGCCAGTCTGGGCGGCGGAGTCGCCTGGCTCGATGTGCTCTGCAACTCCACCTACGGCTTCTCGGTCAGCGGCAACATCAACGGTGGCGTGACCTTCCCCGTCACCCAAGGTTCCAACACCTGGGACTTCATGGTCTTCACCCACGAGACGGGCCACAACGTCGGCACCCCCCACACCCACGACTACTGCCCGCCCCTCGACGAGTGCGCCCCCTCGGGCTACTTCGGCCAGTGCCAGACGAGCCAGGTCTGCATCACCAACGGCACGATCATGAGCTACTGCCACCTCTGCCCGGGCGGCATGAGCAACATCACCACCTACTTCCACCCCACGGTGAAGGGGGTCATGCGCACCGCCGCGGAGAACTCCTGCCTGCCGAACTACGGGGGCGGCCCTCAGACTCTCTTCAGCGACGGCTTCGAGAGCGGTGACTTCACCACCGGCGGCTGGACCACCTCGAGCAGCGCCCGCTGCAAGGTCAAGCCCAACTCCGCCTACAACGGCAGTTACGGCGCCAAGTTGAAGAAGGGCGGCGTCGGCACCGGCGCCTGCACGGTCGGCACCGATGAGACCTGGATCGAGATGCCCACCCTCGACACCACCGGCTACTCGACGGTCGACCTCACCCTCTGGGCCCACTTCCGGCAGAACGAGCTCTCCTGTGAGTATCTCGACTGCCAGTACTGGGATGGCAGCGCCTGGGTCTCCTTCGGCCAGATCGAGCAGCACTCCTGGGCCTCCTACGCCTTCACCCTGCCCGCCGGAGCTGCGGGCAACCCCGCCCTGCGCATCCGCTTCCAGACCAACGCCAAGGGTCAGAAGGAGCGGGCGGAGATCGACGACGTGGTCGTCACCGCCACGCCCTAGGGCAGGGCTTCTGGAGTCACCCGGCAATCCTCACGCGCCGCCCTCCTCCGGGGGGCGGCGCGTTCCCATGCAAGGGCCCTGCCGGCCCCCCTCCGCCTCCCACGGTCGAAAGAGGTCCCGCAGGGCGCTGCGTTTGTCCGGGATCCCAAAACGCGCCTGCAGGGCTGCCAAGCGCTCTTCACAGGGACCGAGCAGCCAAAGCGCGTCATCTTCGAGCTCCTCCACGGGGGGGCCCGCGGCGTTCAATTCGCAAATCGTGCGCAGTTGCACCACGGAATCGCCGCGCTGCTCGAACCAGGCCAGGGGCAGCCCCTGGGTGCGACAGACGTAGGGGCGGGCGCCATAAACGCGGCAGGAACCGCTCGGGTCCAGGAAGGCACAGCCTCCGGCGGGAGCCGGCTCTTCACCAAGCACCGCCGGATACTGGCGTCGAATCCGCTCGGCCTCGATCTCGAAGACCGTCAACTCATCGCAGCAGCAGGCACTGCAGCCTCGCTCGCAAACCAGACGCGCGCGGTGGCGGCCGACCAGACCCTCGCAGGCGGCGTCGATACTCGCATGCAATTCGAGCAGCTCCCGGTAGGCAAGCTCGCGCTCCTCACCCGCGTCTCTGGGATCAGTCATCGTCCTCGCCGGTCGGCTCGTGTGTCTGCTCGGAATCCGACTGGACCAGAGGCTCACGGCCTTCGATGGCACGCACGTCGACCGCCCACATACCGCGGCCGTGGGTCGCGGCAAAGAGAGCCCCCGAGGGTGCATGCAGACCCAGATCGTGCACGTAGACCGTGGGCAGGTTGCCAAGCACCTGCCAATGATCGCCCCCGTCGGTCGTCACATAGACGCCCAGGTCCGTACCGACGTAGAGCAGCCCGTCACGAAACGGGTCCTCGAGCAGGGCATTCACCGGAGCATCGGGGAGCCCCTCCGAACGGTCGAGCCAGGTCGTGCCGGCATCGACCGAGCGCCACAGATAGGCGCGCAGATCGTCATGGCGTTTGCCGTTCTGTGCAGCCCAGACTACGTCCTCGTTCCAACGTGAGGCGACGACCCTGGAGATCCAGCGCCCGGGAATCAAGCCGGCCGAGATATCCACCCAGCTACCACCCAGCTCACCCCGGTGCAGGCGGCCGTCATCGGTCCCCGCGTAGATCCGGCCAAAGCGCAGGGGGGATTCCGATAGAGCCGTGATCGTTTGATAGGGAATGTCCCCGAGCTTGCGCGGATCGGCATGGCTGAGATCGGGGCTGATCGGCTGGAGTTTCTCACCCCGGTTCCAGGAGCGGAAGAGTCGGTTCATCCCGTGGTAGAGGATGCGGGGATTGTGGGGCGAGAGCAGGAAGGGGGCCAGCCACTGTCCCCGGAGCTCGGGCTCCCCTTCACCCGCCCGAGGCGTGAGGGGGGTTCGCACTCCGTCCGAGAGATCCTGGCGGAAGATCTGCCCATAGAAGCCCTCCGCGTAGAGGGTGCTCGGATCGGTCGGATCGACCGCGTGATAGGAAGCTTCCCCGCCGGGAGCATCCTTCCAGCCCCCCGGGCTGAGTCCGGCCACGCCTCGGGAGAGGTCCAACTCGCGGGTGACGCTGCCGTGATCCTGGACGGAGCCGTAGATGTGCGCAGGCTCGGCCTTGTCCAGCGCCAGGTTGTAGAACTGCACCACCGGCAGGGTCTCGCGGCTGGTCTGCCAAACCTCACCACCGTCGCGACTGATCGCGACCCCGCCATCGTTACCGTTCAGGAGATAGTCCGGGTTCTCCGGATCGATCCACAGGGCATGGTGGTCCCCGTGCATCCCACGAAGTGCACTGAAGGTTTGACCGCCGTCGTGGGAGACGTTGAGGGCGAGGCCCATGACGTAGACAGTCTCCGGATCGACTGGATCGACTCGGATCTGGCCGAAGACCCAGCCATAGGTCGCCGACATGTGCCGCGTATAGGCGCTGTCCTCACTCACCCGCCGCCAGTGATCGCCATGGTCATCGGAGCGGTAGACCGTCGCACCGTAGATTCCGCCGCGCATCTTGCGCCCATAGGAGTCGGTTCCTTCGACCGACGCCTTGCCGTAGTGGTCGATGAATGCGTACAGGGTGGCGGGCTGGGAGTCGCACAGGTCGATCCCGATCCGACCGCGCTCCCGGGCAGGCGGCAAACCGTCAGTGATCGCCACCCAACTGTCTCCTCCATCATTGCTGCGCCAGATGCCGCTCCCCTGGCTCTCTTCGCTGTTGCGCGGGTCGTTCCAACGCAGCCTGCGCCGCTGCCAGGTCGCCGCATAGAGGCGATCGGGATCGGAGGGATCGAGGATGAGGTCGATGGCCCCCGTGCCCTCGTCCACGAAGAGCACCCGCTCCCAGCTCTCGCCCCCATCCTTGCTGCGGTAGACACCGCGCTCGGGGTTGTCGGTCCACTCGTGTCCCGACGCCGCGACGTAGATGCGGCTAGAGTCTCGCGGGTCGATGACGATGCGCGCAATCGTGTGGGTTCGCTCCAGCCCCTTGCGCTCCCAAGTCTCTCCCCCGTCGCGGGTGACGAAGATCCCGATGCCCGCCATGGAGCTGCGAAAGATGTTGGCCTCCCCGGTGCCGACCCAGAGCACATCCGGATCGGCCGGATCGAGCCCAAGGGCTCCGATCGAAGCGGTCGGCGCATGCTCGAAAATCGGACGCCAACTCGCCCCGTCGTTGTCGCTGCGCCAAACCCCTCCCGAGGCGCTGGCCACGTAGAGGCGATAGGTGCGCCCGCGTGGGGTGGCCGCGGCCACATCGGTCACACGACCGCTGATGTGGGTCGGTCCGAGGAAGCGCCAGGTGTAGTCCGCATAGGGAGAACTCTCAGCCAGCCTGCGATGCTCCTCCCATCCGGCCAGGCGTACCCGTGGAGGGGTCACCGCAGCGGCCTCCTCCCCCCGGCGAAGGTTCTCGATCTCCGCACGTAGGGCATCGACATGCTCCAGGAGTGCCTCCCCGGCCGGGTCCTGGAGGGAGGGAAGCATCAGAGGCAGAAAGGCGAAGAGGGTGGAGACGGGACGCATGGGAGTTCTTCCAGGGTGTGGGGTTCAGGGTCTCTTTCGACGATTCTAGCTGCGCCCCTAACATCCAAAGCCGATCACTCCCCAGGTGCTCGGCCGCTCCCGCCGGTCGGCTCCTAATCGAGGAGTTCGCCCAGGGCCGTCAGGGCCGGCTGCGCCGCGGCCATGATGTCCGCATCCTCCCCGAAGCGCGCCCGCAGGGCATCGATGCGCACCCGAACATCCTCTCGATTGGGGAGCGCCTTCCCGGCTTGCCGCAGGAGGCCCCGAGCTGCGTCGAGGACCTGGGTGACCACCTCGGCCACTACGCGAGCACTCGCAACGTCGTGGACCTCTTCCAACTGCTCCGCGCACCAGCCCACGACCCAGGCCGCCTGGCCCTGGATCTTCTCCCCGGCGGCCGAGAGGTCGATTTCGCCCACCTTCTCGACCACGGTGCCGGCCGCTGTCCGAAGCGATTCCGCTGAGCGCAGGAGGTCAGCATGGGCGCTGCGTAGGGTCTCCTTGGCCGAGGCCACCGTCTTCTCGCCGCAGCCACAGGCGAGGAGGAACAGGAGGCAAGCGAGAAAGTACTGCATGCTGCGATGATACCCTCGCCGGCATGTCCTGCTTCCGTTTCGTGACCCGCTGCCTCCTGCTCCCCTGGGCACTCCTTCACGGGGCCTCCGCGCTCCCCCAGGATGAGGCCTCGCCTTCCCACCCCGTCGCAGACCTCGTTCTCCGGGGGGGACGCATCGTCACCCTCGACGAGGCACGTCCGGAGGTGCGCGCCCTGGCGGTGGTCGACCATCAAATTCGCGCACTGGGAAGCCTCGAGGAGATCGACCCCTGGATCGGTGAGGAAACCTCGGTGATCGAACTCGCGGGACGCTTGGCCATCCCCGGCTTCATCGAAGGCCACGGCCACTTCCTCGGTGTCGGCGATGCGCACCTGCAGCTCGACCTCGCCCACGCCGCTTCCTGGGAGGAGATCGTGGCCATGGTCTCCGCGGCCGCAAGAGAGGCACGGCCCGGCGAGCTCATTCGCGGCCGGGGTTGGCACCAGGAAAAGTGGTCCCACCCGCCGGAGCCGGCGGTCGAAGGACTGCCCCTGCACGCATCCCTCTCGCAGGCGAGCCCCAACAACCCGGTCCTTTTGGTCCACGCCTCCGGTCATGCCCTCTTCGCGAACCAACGGGCCATGCAGTTGGCCGGGATCGACCGCCTGACCCCTGACCCCGGCGGCGGAGAGATCGTGCGCACCCCCGAGGGAGATCCGATCGGAGTCTTCCGCGAGCGCGCCATGGACCTGCTCGCTCCAGTACGCGAGAGGGCCGTGGCCCCCAATCCCCGCCGACAGATCGAGCTGGCCCAGGCCGAGTGCCTGGCCAAGGGCATCACCAGCTTCCAGGACGCGGGTAGTTCCCTCGCCACCATCGCACTCCTGCGAGAGATGGCCGAGGAGGGGCAGCTCCTCCTGCGCCTGTGGGTCATGGTACGTGAGCCGCTCTCCCGGCTCGAGGAGGGTTTGGAAGGGGTGCGCTGCGTCGGCCTGGGCGAAGAGCACCTCTCCGTGCGCGCCATCAAACAGTCGCTCGATGGAGCGCTCGGCTCCCACGGGGCCTGGTTGCTCGAACCCTACAGCGATCTGCCCACGAGCACGGGCCTGGCCACCCTCCCACTCGAGGAGCTCGAGCGTACGGCCGAATTGGCGCTGGAACACGACATGCAGCTTTGCGTGCATGCCATCGGCGACCGCGCCAATCGGGAGGTTCTCGACATCTTTGAGCGCGTCTGGCGCAAGGCGGGCGTCTTGGGAGCCGACCTGCGCTGGCGCATCGAGCACGCCCAGCACTTGGCTCCCGAGGAGATCCCCCGTTTCGGCGCCCTGGGAGTGATCGCCTCCATGCAAGCGGTGCACTGCACCTCCGATGGTTCCTGGGTCCCCGAAAGGATCGGGGATCAACGCGCGGCCTCGGGGGCCTACATGTGGCGCGCCCTACTCGACTCGGGAGCCGTCGTCACGAACGGGACCGACGCCCCGGTCGAGGACGTCGACCCCATCGCGACCTTCGCCGCCATGGTCTCCCGCCGTCTCCCCGACGGGACCCTCTTCTACCCAGGCCAGCGCCTCGGCCGCCTGGAAGCCCTGCGAGCCGCCACCCTCTCCGCCGCCTATGCAGCATTCGAGGAAGACGAGAAGGGAAGCCTCTCACCGGGCAAGCTGGCGGACATCGTCGTACTCGACCAGGACATCCTCGACTGCCCCGAGGATCGCATCCGGGAGACGCGCGTCCGCATGACGATCGTCGGGGGCGAGGTGCTCTACGAGGCCGGCGACTGATGGCACGCGGGAATGCCTCGGGCTGCGCTTGTGCCCTGGCCTTCATCGCCTGCGCCGCCATCGCCACGGGGATCTTTGCCCCCCTCCTGGCGGTCGACTCCCTGCTCTACCACAAGGCGGTGCGCTACTGGGACCTGGCCGGCGAGGAGCGCTTTGGAGTGCTTGGAGCCGTGGCCCTGGTTCTGCCAGCAGTGCGCTACCGGCGCCGCGGCCTGATCCTGCTCGCGGCCATCGGGCTGTGGACGGCCCTGGCCTACCCCTGGCTCTCGGAGTGGTGGTTCCCCGAGCGGCCCGGGTTTCTGCAACGGGTCGGCGCATCCCTGCGCCGCCCCGTGGATGAGATGGCCACCCGCATCGTGCTGGAGTACGACATGCTGCGCCCTCTCTGGGGCGCCTATTGCCTGGTCGGCGGCACACTGCTACTCAGCTTGGTCGCCTGGCGCGTCCTGCGCCGGCGGGCTCCGGCGAGCCCCCCTGGGAAACCTTTTCCAGGCCGTGGGGGTCCAAGGAGGGGAGGCGCGCTCAGGGGATAGCTTTCTTGCAGACCGCCAGGCAACCATCGCATGAAACGCATCCATCTTCTCCTCGCCATCCTTCCCGCCATCGCCGCCTGCTCCGGGGGAGCGCCGCCGGCACCGGCAGCCACTCCCTTCGGCATCAGCGGCATCGAGTCCGAGATCGGGACCGATAGCATCACCCTGCGCTGGACCACCAGCGAACCCGCCACGGGCACCCTGCACTGGGGTCCGGCGGGCTCGATCGACCAGCTTCTGGCCCTGGGAGACAACGGCCTCACCCACCAGGCCCAGCTCGGCGGCCTCAGCCCCCAGACCACCTATGGCTTCTGGATCGAATCGGTGCGTCCCGGGGGCGCCAGTGCGCAGACCGAGCCCTTCGAGCTCTCGACCGCGCCCCTGCCGGCCTTCAGCGGGGATGACTTCGATGCCGCCAACCTCGACCTCTCCCACTGGACCCTGATCGATCCCACGGGGGGGGCCGAGCTGCGCCTCAGTGGACCCGGTGCCCTCGATGCCACCCTGGAACTCGAAACCCCCGCCGGGGTCGATGCGGATTCCTGGACGGGAGGCAACGGAGCGCCGCGCATCGCCCAGGCTGCCCCCAGCGGGGACTTCGGCATCGAGGTGCGCTTTGATAGCGCCCTGGATGTCGACGGCACCGGTCAGGGCATCTTCGTCGAGGTCGATGCGGACACCTTCCTACGCTTCGACTTCGCCTTCAACTCGAACAAGGTGCAGGTCTTCGCCGCTCACCTGGATGCGGGAGCCGTGATCGAGAGCTTCACCGATATCGCCCAGAGTGGGCCCCTCGCCGACGGCACCCCCCTCTGGATGCGCGTCACCCGCTCGGGACAGATGTGGACGCAGGAGTGGTCGAGTGACGGCCAGACCTTCCTTCCCGGGGCCCAGTTCACCCTGGCCGAGGATCCCACCCTGATCGGCCTCACCACCCTTGCCGCCGGGACCGGTCACGCTGGACACCTGATGCGGGCCGACTACATCCTCGACCTGGCCGAGTCCCTGGCCCAGGAGGATGCCTCTCCGCGCGTCGATGACGAGGCCCCCTACCTCTATCGAGCCGTGGCCGAAGCGGTCGGTGATTCGGCCGTCCGCCTACGCTGGTGGAGCGATGAGCCCTCGAGTGCCAGCGTGCGCTATGGACAGGACACGGCCTACACCCAAGGCACCCTGGAAGTGGCCGACCAGCTCTACGCCCACGAGCTCCTGATCGATGGATTGGCGGCCGACACGACCCACCACTTCCAGATCATCGCGCGTGATGCGGGAGGACGGGAGACCTACTCGAGCGACCTCTCCGCGACGACGGGCCCTCCGGGCTCGACCGGACTGCCGACCCTCGAGCTGTGGTACGCGGATGCCGAACCCGACGGCAGTTACACCATCGCCTTCGGCCAGCTCGGCAATCCCCAGCACCAGGTCAACATCCTGGGAAACCTCTCCGACGATGACGAGGACCGCATCGCCCTCTCGAACTCCCTCTACTACCAGCTCAACGGGGGCAAGTGGAAACTCCTCGCCCTGGGGGACGACCCGGCCTTCAACTATGAGCCCTGGCGCCTGGCCCACGAGGGTGACTTCAACCTGGAACTCGAGCAGTGGGAGCTGACCCAGGTCGCACCCAGCGGTGGGGTTTACCACAACGAAGTCCTATTCGAGGCCCTCGACGATGACGGCCACGCCACCTATGTCACCCTACACGTCGACTACACCTCCGGTGTCACCTGGAACCCGTCGGTTTCTATCGACTGGTCGAGCACGAGCCGCATCCAGGACGTGGCCCAGGTGGTCGACGGCGACTGGTACATCGACTCGCACCCCACTCTCGGCCCCGGCCTGCGCCTGCGGCCGGACGCCCTGGGCTACGACCGCCTGGTGGCCATCGGCGAAGGTGAGGGGCCGGATTCCTGGGAAAACTACGAGGTCACGGTGAGCGCCACCGCCCTGGGCTTCGATCCCGCGGGCTGGACCGACGGCACGCAGAGCTACGCCATGGGCCTTGGCCTGCGCTGGTCGGGACACAACACCGGCTGGGGCTTCAACCAACCCAAGCACAACATCTACCCCTTCGGCGGCATCTTCGTCTACCGCTGGTTCGAGACCTTCGAACGCTGGGAGCTGTGGATCAACAAGGATGAGGCGATCATCCCCTTCGACGCCCCGATCAGCGTCGGCACGACCTATCGTTTCAAGGCGCGCTGCGAGACCCAGCCTGGGGGCGGGACGCGTTACCGGCTCAAGCGTTGGGAAGAGGGTCAACCGGAACCGGGGACCTGGGACATGGACTTCACTACCGACCCGGTCGACGATCACCCCACCGGCTCGCTCCTGCTCATCTCCCACCACGTGGACGTGCTCTTCGGGAACGTGGAGGTCACCCCCCTGTGAATTCCGTCTGTAACTCCGTTCAGCGCGCGGGGGGCGCCACCTCCCGGATGACCGCGCCCTCCTCGGGAGTGAGGACGAGCAACGCCAAGCGCTTTGGACGAGAAGCTTCACTACCCGAGACACTCATGTAGTCGAAGCGTCCGCGTAGGTCGGTGTAACCGTCCTTGTGGAACCGCACGTGACCCTGGTCATCTTTGGAATAGACCTTGACGTAAGCGGCGGCCACGGGAGTACCGTCCAGGGCCCTGCGCACGGTGAGTTCACCGTCGCTCTCAAAGATGCGCACGGCAAGGCCCGTTCCTTGGCGCACGAGGTGGCGCACCAGACCGTCGCCCCGAGCCTCGATCCAGAGGCTGCCATGTTCCAGCCCCACGGGAAGGGCGATCTCGAGCCGGCCTCCGGCCGGATCGAGGGCCAGAGGCTGCACGCGGACGGGCTCGACGTAGACCGCGGCCTCATCTTCCCCAACGGAGAAGGGACTCTCCGAGAAGAGATACTCGATATCCAAGGGGTAGTAGCGCAGTTCGCAGGTCCCGAGCCCCGAATGCTCGATGGCCAGACCCGATGCGGTCTCTTCCAACTCGAGAGCGGGAGCGCTCGACTCGGCAGGGGCATCGCCCCCGCGCGAGATCTGGGCCAACTGGCGCCGGATCTCGGCGAAGCGTCCGCGCCAGGGCTGCAGCGGATAGTCGGCGTAGGCCTCGGCGATGTCGGCTGCACCCGCAAGGTCACTCTGATAGAGGGCCAGATAGGCGCGCAGATAGTCGTATTGCAGCCGCGCTTCCACCCCATCCCGGTCCACGTGACCCAAGGCATCGATGGCTGCTGCCACCCGGCCCTGCAGGAGCATCTGATAGGTCACCGCAAGCCAATCCCTATCGCCAAGCCGCGGCTTGCGAGCCAGGATCTCGATCAGGCTGCGGTAGTGCCGGCGAACCTGGTCGTTATCGAAAGCGCGCCGGCCGCCGAAGGGGTGACTACGTGGGTGAACCAGGGGTCGGAACTCGATCTCCTGGTAGCGCAGGCGCCGCACCGGGTCGATCTCCAAGAGCGGCGAGGAGAGGGAGGGGCCGGCCTGGTCGAGGAAGGTCGTACAGTGGCGCAGGTACTCACCGCTCGCCCGGGCATCCCGATGCAGCAGGGCGTAGGACCACAGGTGATGGTCATAGACAAAGCGTGAGCGCAACAAATCGATCACCCGCTCGAAGAGGGATCGGTTCCCCAGCCGCCAAGCTAGGAGCGACAGGTCGAGGGATTCGAGCTCGGCCTTTTCCAGGTATGCGATCAGGTCTCCGTCGGTGCCCGACGCGCAGAGTGCCGCGAAGGTGGATGGCTGCCTACCCTTGGGCTCCTCGGCGACAAGGGTGCGGGGGGAGGTGAATGCCACCAGCGCACCACCCTCGGTCACCTGAACCGGATAGGGGGTCACCTCGGCCGGAGCGGGAAAGTAAAAGCCCGCCTGCACCACTTCGACGCCAAAGGCGCCCACATGCAAGGGCAGGCTGCGCCGGGGAAGCGTCGTCGACACCGGCAAAGAACGGGGTGGAATCTCGAGGAAGAGTTCCAGGTCCCGCTCCTTGGGAGTCGGATTGCTGATCACGATCCGTCGCAGGTAGGCTCGGCCGACCTCCACGGCTCCCAAAGCCGCGTCGAGCGCCTCACCCTTCCCCGCCGGAACGATCTGTTCACCGATGAGCACGCCGCTTTCGCCCTCGGAGGGCGCCACGGCCTCCCACTGGCGACGCACCGCGACCAGCCCTCCCTCGGCCAGGAGCCTGCGCCCCTCCCTCGCCGGGTCGTCTTCGACCCGGTAGGCAGCGCCCTCGAAGGGCAGGTCGAGCAGCGCCAAGGCCAAGAGCATCTCGTTGGAGCTTCCGGTGGCGAGGGCGAAGTTCTTCGAAGTGAACGGACGCGCCGGATCGGCGGCTGCGAAGTCGCGCCAGAACTCGTTGAATTCGAGGAAGGACTCCCCCGCGAGGCGCTTCCAGTAGCCCCGCTCTAGGTAGGCCCGCGTGTGGCCCATGGGCTGGAACAGACCTTGGGGCAGCTCCGGCTGGGCGAGGATCTTCCGACGGGGGGCCTCTTCATCCTCTTCCTCGACTTCATCGGCATCCCGCAGGATCACTTCGGCAGCCTTCGCCCGCTGCAAGGCGGTGCTCCCGAGGACTCCCTGGAAACGCTGGGCGACGAGCGCCGGAGGGGTGGGGTGCAAGGCCACTTCGGCGCTGAGGTGCCGGGCGATCGCCGTCCCCTCCTCCTCCCGCGAGCGGGCCAGGAGGGCCTGCTCGAAGGGGTTCAGGCGACCGAAGGCCCAGGGCTCCAGGTAGGAGCGCAGATCGCGGTCGAGCAACCACTCGTCGACGAAATCCTTGTCACGCTTGTTCTCCAAATGGGGACGCACCACCTCCTCGAAGAAAGCCGAGTCACGGTGCTTCAAGAACAGATCGAGCTCGTGACAGGCGAAGCGGCCGTAGAGATCCCGCTGCGCGGAGGGTTCGAGGGTCGGCCAGTGCAGGAGGAAGGCAAAACGGGCCAGCTCACCACTCGCGTCGAAGGCGCGGTAGTAACGGTAGATATCCTCGAGAGATGTGAAGACCTCGAGCTCGCCCTCCTTCTCCAGGGCCAGGCTCCCCCCAGGGGGGACCCACTCAACCGCTCGGCGCTCGACATAGTGCTGCTCCACGGGTAGGGATGCGCTGAGTCGCTGATCCGAGAGTGAAATCCCCTTGGGCGGCAGGTAGAGACGGGCCTCTGCCAGGGCATCCCCATCGAGCGCAAGGACCGTGATGCAGCTACCTTCTCCCAGTCGCTCCAGGGGCAGGTGCAACTCTCCCCCACTCGGAGAGAGGTCGGTGAGCACCACGGCGTCCCGCGCCAGAAAGTCCAGGTTGGCGAAGGCTAGGGGGGCGAGGGAAGGGACCTTCCGCGAGCCTCTCGCGCGACCGGCGTAGCGTCCACCGGCGCCTCCTCCCAGCTCCTCTCGGGAGGGACCGGGCGCCGACGGCCCACCCAAGTCCCGGCTCCGGGAGGGGGGCGGCGCCCAGGGATTCAGGATCAGGCCCGGCGCCGGAAGCATGTTGCCGGGGAAGATACGCGCCTGACTCCGCTCGAGAACGTAGCGGTACTCGGCCGGCAATTGCCGGTCCGCGGCGTATTCGCTCGTGGGCGCGATCCGTGGAACGCGCCGCGTTCTCCGGGAGGGGGAGAGCCACAGGTCGGCGGCCGGATCCCGGTCGGGGAGGAAGCGTTCCGCAATCACGTGCACGCGGGTTCCCTGTCCGCTGCCCCCTAGATGAATCACCAACTCGTCGCCCTCGGTCGCGAGCCCCGTCACCTGTAGTGGGGCCTCCTCGGAGAGCTCCAAACGGCGTGTGCGGCCGCGCACCCAGCCCTGCTCCCTCGGCCCCGCCGAGACTTGAATACGAATCGCTCCCGCGCGATCGGGGAGGTAGAGGTCGTAATCGCCTCCCTCGAGCCCCGCCAAGACGACGTAGCCGTCCTCCAGGCGCACCCGCTCGTCGACGCTGCGCAGGGGAGCTCCCCCGGCAAGTTCGACCAGGGAGACGGAACCCTTGATCCCCTCCGGCGGGCGCCAGGCCAAGCGAAGCTCGCTGCCCGCCACCCCATTGACGATGGCCGGCAGGGGCGCAGGCGGAGGAGCCAGGTTCCAGCTCCAGTCGCTCCTTCCAAGCAGGGTCGCCCCCAGGCGATCGATGCCCCGGAGAGGTCCCAGGTGCACGGCCCCCTCCCGATCGGTCCGCAGCTCCACCCGCTTGGGCCGGGTGAACCCCCGGCGGTGGAAGGCGAGCGTCAGCACCTCGCCCGGTCGACCCTCTCCGTTCTTGCCCCGGACCTCGAGCCGCCAGCCATGGCCCTCGCGGGTGAGGTAGGGCGAGGCGCAGAGTGGGGTCCCGTCGATGCCGTTGATCTCGATGCGCCTTGGTTCAGAACGGAGCTCTATCGCCTCGCCTCCGCCCAGAGGCTGCAGGGTGGCGACCATGCGCGCCTCGATCGAGCGCACGAAGCGCGGTACGCGGAAGGTGGCGTGCCATGACCCCTCGTCGTCAAGCTCCCCCAACTCGCGGTCGAGATGTACCCCGGTTCCGTCCAGGCGAGTCGCGGAGATCTCGAGGCGCGCCTGCGTCAGCCGTGAGAGGGGAATCGGGCCATCCGCCAGCCAAAGCCGCGGCCGGAAGAGAAGGGTCGCCTCCGCGCCGGAACGCAGCCCTTCGCGTTCGATCCAGATGGGTGCCTCGAGCCGGTACTCCTCCGCCTGTTGCTCGAAGGGGACCAGCGAGCAGCGCTTCCCGGCGCTCACGATCAGGGTCGTGGGCCCGGGTTCGGTGCTGAAAGGTAGGCGCAGGATGCCCTCCTCGTCTGCCCGGTACTCGTGGCTCCCAAGCCAAGCATGCGCATCCCGCCGCAGGCGGCCGGTCTCGTCGCGCACGGTGACCTCTTGGGCCGAGGGTCCGATGCGTTGATCGATCGTGAGGGCCCCCTTGCGCACCAATACACGGCTTGAACGGCCCCCACCGATGAACTCGACCAGGTAGACCCCCGGCCCCTCCAGCTCGGGGAACTCGAAGTGGCGCCGGATGCGCCGCAGGGGATCCACCTCGTAGGAGAAGCTGCGCTCGGCCCCGGCCACGAGTCCGCCAAGGGAAATGTTCGTATCGAGCTCCCGTCCCTCCCGGCGATACCAGGCAAAGGCGTCGAGGGTGTAGACCTTGACTAGGAGCGAGGAGACATTCTTCAGGTCGACCTCGATGGCGACGGCATCGTCAGCGGCGAAGTGCCGCTGCGCCCCGGCTGGAAAGCGCAACTCGACGCGACTGCGCAGGCGTTCGAAGGCCTCGGGGCTGGCGAGCTCAGCCACCCATTGCTCCGGGTACCCGATGCCGTAGAGCAGGTTGGTCTCCGCCCGTTTACGGTTGAGCTCCTCGCGGGGGAGATAGGGGGCGAAGAGCCCCACCTCATCCCCCTGGCGAAAGAAGGTCTCGAGGTAGGCCTCTTGCAGCGAAGCTTCCGCAGGTGTCTCGCCCAGGGGTAGCTCCCTGGCGAGCCACTTCTTCCAGCCCGAAGCCTCACGGCCCTTCCGGCCCCCTCCCGCCGCGATCCCGCGGCGAACCGAGAGCCACTCCAGGAAGCGCTTGCGACTGGGCCGGCCCTGCTCCAGATCGAAGGCAAGCCTGTGGCTCAGGATGGTTGCCAGGAGCGGCGCGTGCCGAGGAGCGAGACGCTTGGCGAAGGCTTCGAGTCGATCCAGATAGGCCGCACGCAGGGCCGCCTCCTCCCGCCAGGGCTCATCCGCTCCGGGGGCCAGGCGCCGCAGGTAGGCGCGCACGAATTCGACCTGGTCGAGCAGTTCCGGCTGGAGCTCGAGCAGGGCATCGAGCTCTGCCTTGAGCAGGAGCCCGTGGATGGGAAGGGATCCGAATCCATCGCTGGAGGGACGTTTCAGATCGGCCGCGATGCGCTCGACCAGACCGGGCACCTCCGGCCGGTCGAGCCGCGCCAACCAGGCGCGCAGGCGCGCGGGATCGAGTGGCTGGGAGGCGATCTCCGCGAGCAGCCAATCCTCGAGCCCCGAGAGCCGGCGCTGGGAGAGGGCCTCGTCGAGAAAACTCTCGAAGGAGATCGCCTCGGGGTCGAGTACGGTCGGAAGATCCCGGCCTCCCACCACCCGGGGAGGCCGATCGTCGAAGGAGAGACCCAGGGCGCGAATCAGATAGGCGTAGCTCCCCGACGGGTCGCGCTCCACGTCGAGGAGGGCCTGCCGATGGGCCAGCTCCTGAAAGCGGGGATCCTCCTCGCCCCCCTGGCGACGCCAGGTATCGAGGAGTCTGGCGGAGGCCTCGAGATCACCCGCTTGTTGACGCTCGAGGCAGCGCAGGAAGAAGGAGTCGGCTGCCGGGAGGACCCACTTCTCGAGCAGCGCGGCGCGGTCCGGAGCCAGGGCGAATCGCTCCAGCAAGGAGAGATCCATGCTCTCCTGGCCCAGGGCGAGCCGACAGAGGGGAGAGGTGAGGAGAAGGAGCGCTGCGAGGAGGGTTTGGCGCATGGGAAAAGAGCTACGGGGGTGGCGACGAACCCAGGGGGTCCGAGGGGTAGCAGAGTGAGATTCGAACGGCTGGGCAGGGCCGCGGTTCACTCCTCTCGACCCCTGTAATAGACCTCGAGGTCGAGGTCACGCCCTTCCATCGAGATGGGGAAGCGCTTCATCAGCCGACAGTGCTCCCGCAGGAAGCGCTCCAACTCGCTCCGCTCCTCGGGTTTCCAAAGGGCGAGGAAGGCGGGCCGCAAAACGATCCACAGGGGTCGTTCGCGCTCTGCCCAGCGTTTCCAGGCATGGCTTTGGGTTCGTTCGAGCCAGGCGACGGTCGTGGGGTGGCGCAGATCGGTGGTTCCCGGTGCGAGGTAGTACTCCCCCACCGAGGCCTGCATTCCCAAGAGGAGGTCCCCCTCCCCACGCCGCTCCCACGCGAAGCGATAGGCCTCTTCCCAGCGCGGTCGCTCGCCGTGGTGGCTGGTGAAGTAGAGCACCGATCCGCTGGCCAGGGGCGCTGCGAGCAGCAGGGGCCAGGCCGTACGCGCCAGGGGTGGACCCTCGGCAAAGGGCCAGACGGCGGCCAGTGCGACCAGGGGCAAGAGGACGAAGACGTACTGGGCCGAGCTGGCGGCGAGGAGCGCGGCCAGGGCGGCGGCGCTGCCGCCCAGGATCGGCACCAAGAGGAGCCAGCGCGAGGGGTGGCGCGAGCGCCAGGCGGTCAGGGTCCCCACCGCCGCCGCCAGGGCGAGGGGAGGGGTCAGGAGGAAGCCGGTGCTCAGGGCGAGGTGGAGAGCACTCCCAGGGCCGGCGGTGTCCTTGGCGGCCATCCAGCGCGAAACAGCGTGCAGGCCCCAGGGAACGGCCAAGAGAGCCAGGGGCAGGGCGATCAGCGCCAGGCGCGCCGCCACCCTGCGCACCTCCCCGGGCCCCGCCACCAGGCCCGCCCCGAGAAGGGCGAGGGCGAGCAGGATGGCGGTCGGATGGAAGAGGGCTGCGAGACAGACCAGGGCCAGAGCGATCCCCGCCCGGGGGGTGCTGCCCCGCTTCATACCACGCAGGAAAAGACCGGTCCCGGCCAGTCCAAGGGCCAGGGCCATGGTGTAGAAGCGGGCGTTTTGGGACCAGTAGAGGGCCCAGGGCGAGAGGGCGAGCAGGAGTGCAGCCAGGGCTGCGCGCCGGTCCCCCGCCACCCCGCGAAAGGCCCAGAAGGTCAGGGGCACCGCGAGCCAGCCCGCCAGGGCGGCGGGCAGGCGCAGGGCCAGGGGGCTGGTCTCGCCCCAAAGGGCAGCGGCTGCCCGCACGAGGGCATAACCCAGGGGGTTGGAGAGATCGCTGCCGTGCCAGCCGTCGGCCAGGGTCAGGGCCTCGTCGTACCAAAGGCTCCAGCTCCCCAGGTGCCAGAAGCGGGTCAGGGCGACGAGGCAGGCAGCGAGGAGCCAGGGGCGCCAGGGGGCCCCGGCACGACTTTGGGAGTGGACCGCGGTCATGGAGGTCTCAAGAAGAGTCCCACAGCCGGCCGAGGAAGTCCAACGCACCTTGCACGCGGCGGCCCCCGCTTTGAGAATCACCCCCATGCGCCTGACCCAGCACCCGGCCCTCCTGGCCCTCCTGGCCCTCCTCCCCCTGGCCTGCCGCACGGCGGAGCCGGTGCATTTCTCGTCCAGCCCCCCCGGGGCGGTCGTGGTGATCGACGGACAGGAGAGCGGCTTCGTCACCCCCTGCTTGATCGACCTGCCCGACGGCCCCCCCCGCACGATCGAGTTCCGCCTGCCCGGCTACCAAACCGTGAAGCGCGAGGTGCGCTACGACAGCCGCAAGGAGCTGGTCTTCTGGCGCGAGGCCTCGGGCAACTTGGACACCTGGAACTTCCCCCTCTGGCTCAATGCCGAGGATTTTTTCATCCCGCGCAAGAACCTCTCGGGGGAGTCTCCCCAGCGCCTGCACGTTCGCCTGCGGCGCGAAGCGGAGCTCGGTGACTAGGCCGGCGGTCTTTCTCGACCGCGACGGCACGCTCAACCGCGAGGTCGACTATCTCGCGCGGCCGGAGGATCTGGAACTCCTGCCCCGGGTCGGGGCTGCCCTGCGCTCCCTGGCCGAGGCCGGTTTTGCTCTGGTGGTCGTCACCAACCAGAGCGGGATCGCCCGTGGACTCTTCACCCTCACAGAACTCGCTCTGATCCACGAGCGCTTGCACGAACTCCTCGCGGCGCAGGGCGTAGAACTCGACGCGATCGAGTTCTGTCCCCACCACCCCGAATTCACCGGCCCCTGCACCTGCCGCAAGCCGGCTCCGGGGATGCTGCTGCGCGCCGTGGCCGACCTCGACCTCGACCCAGCGGCCTCCTGGATCGTCGGCGACAGTGAGCGCGATCTGGCTGCGGGGAGGGCGATCGGCGCGCGCGGAATCCTCGTCTTGACCGGCAAGGGGGAAGCCGAGGCCGAGCGGATGCGTCGAGCCGGCAGGCCCCCCGAGGGCACCGCCCCCGACCTCGCCGCCGCAGCGGCGTCGATCCTGGCCCACCCCTGAGGGTCGGCCCTAATCGTTGCGGCGCCGCACGCGCCGGTAGGGATAGACCCAACTCGCCAGACTGCGCGCGCTGCGGGACTGGACCCACAGTTTTCCCCGACCGGTAAAGTGCAGGATGAGCTGGTCGGAGAAGAGGAACGAGCGAATGCGCCGCGCTCGCGTCAGGCGGTAGGAGAGACTCGGCTCCCAGGCCACCGCATAGCCGTTGTCGACCCGATACTCCCCGTCGACATCGATCTGTTGGATGTCCCCGTAGGCGTTGAAGAAGAGCAATCCCCTGCCGGTGCAGCGCAGGACGAACAGCCCCTCGTTGAAGAGGCCGCGTAGACCGTCGAAGCGGGCATCGACGCTCACCCCGGGGTCCGAGGCCAGGTAGGCCCCCTTCTCGAGCAAGAGCTCACCATCGAGCTCGAGGGGCACGATGTCGCCGGCGGGTCCCGGAGCGAGGGCGAGGCGAGCACCGCTGCCCTGGGCGGTGTAGGTGTTCTGGAAGAAGGATTCCCCACTGAGCAGGCGCCGCTTGAGCCCCTGCATCACCCCTCCACGTGCCGCGGTCTTGACCTCGAGGGGCCCCTCCATCCAGGCCATCGCTCCCGACTCCGAGACGATCTTCTCGCCCTGCTCCAGACGTAGGTCGAGCAGGCTGTAACTGGGCTGAAACTCGATCGAATACTGCATGACTCAGCGCTCGCGGGGCGGGAGCTGTTTGCCCAGACGGCTACCGAACTCCTTGGGGTTGTGGGACTGGACGATGAGCCTGCCCTTGCCGCGCAGGTGCATCACGATGCCTTCACCGGCCAGGAAGGATTGCACCCAGGAATGGGAGGCCTTGGTCAGGCGATAGGAGAGGGTCTCCTCGAAGGCGACGAGATGGCCCGTATCGATGATCCACTCCCCGTCGACCTCGAGTTCGGTCATGCGCCCATAGGAGTTGACCAGGAGGTCGCCCTCACCGGCGACCTGGACGAAGAAGAGGTTCTCGCCGCTGAAGAGCCCCTTGAGACCCTGGAACTGTAGGTCCATCTCCAGGCGAGCATCCGAGCCGAGGTAACTTCCACCCGCGCACAGCCAGGCCCGCCCCGGCTCGACCGCGATGCGACGGACCTCGCCTTGGAGGGTGGGTGAGAGGCCGACCTCTCCGGGTCGGTCGTCGGTGGTGCTGTAGGTCGAGAGGAAGAAACTGTCCCCCGCGACCATGCGCTTGAGCCCACCCAGCACACCGGCGCCGGCACCCTTGGGGCGGTGGGTCACGTCGATGTCGACATTGCTGGAGGCGCGGTACATCGCCCCGGCGTCGGATTGGAAGCGGTCGGACCCTTCGAGGTGGACCAGGGCGGAGTGAAAGGCCCCGCGGGAGAGGATTTCGATGCGCATGGGTCTAGCCGATGCAGAAGGGGGAAAGCCAGCCAGCCGTGGCGGGGAGGTTGCGCGACTGCAGCCACAGGCGCCCGCGGCCGCGGAACTCCATGGTGAGCCCCTCCCCGGAGAAGAGGGTGCTCTTGAGGCCGCCCATGCCGCGAATCGTATAGGCGAGGCTCGGATCCCAAGCGACGACATGCCCGGTATCGACCCGAATCTCGCCGTCGATCTCGCGCTGCATGACCCCCCCATAGGCATTGAACCAAAGGTCACCCTTCCCCTCGGCGCGCATGAGAAAGGCCCCTTCCCCACTGAAGAGGGCGCGCACGCCACCGAAGCGGGTACGCAGAGCGATTCCCGGGGTGCAGGCGAGAAAACTTCCCGCGGTCAACCACAGGCTGCCCCCGTCGATCCTCTCCGAGATGACCGTCCCCGGCAGCGCGGGCGAAAGGGCCAGCTCCCCCCCGGCCGGTCCTCCATACTCCGCGACGAAGAACGACTCCCCGGCAAGAAACTTACGTCCCAGGGCCGAGAGAAAGCCGCCCATGACGCGACTGCGCATCGCAAGTCCCGGCGTCATGCGGCTCATCGCCCCGCCTTCGGTCCGAAGCATCTCACCCGGATCGAGGCGTACGTGGAGTTCCCCATAATCGGGATTGCCCAGGATGCTGACTTCCATGCAGGGATCTTATCCCGAGGCCCCGATGCCTTTGCAATGGGTCTGGGCGAATCGCATGCAATCGCGCTCACCTTTCCCTGACCGACCCGTTCGAGCCCCTGCCCACGAGCGCCTGCCCACGAGCCCCTGCCCAGGTGGGAGCGCCTCGGATTCGGGCCGCCTACGCCGCCTCAGGGCAAGTAACGTGAAGCGGGGCTGGAGAGGCGGCGGGTGAGCCACTCCGGAAGGCGACTCCAGGTGTCACGCAGGATCTTGGTCCTGGGGTTGGAGGGGTTGAGGCTCGGCAGGTGGCTATCCCGCACGAGCAGGTAGCGGTAGTGCAGATCGGCGGGCTCGAAACCCTGCCGGCGCTTGAAGTCGAAGGCCCCCGAGTCCTTGCGACTGCGGCCGAAATCGAAGCGCTTGAAGCCCCGTTCGACGCACCACTCCTGGAGCGCCAGGTACATGAAGTTGCTGGCGGAGAAGGCCCGGTCCGCCCCCTCTGCCGTTCCCGAGTAGTAGGCGCAGAGGGTCTCGCCGAAGCGAAAGGACATCACCGCGGCCAGGGGCTCGGTGCCCCTGCGCACCAGGTGCACGAAGACCGACCCCGGGTTCTCATCGCCGATGGCCTGGAAGAACTTCGCCGGCAGGCCCGGTGAGCCGAGGCTGCGCTTGTTGCGGTGGAAGAGGCGCACGAGATCCGCCAAGTACCAAGGGCCCTCATCGAGTTCGAGTCCATGCTTGTTGCGCGCCTTGCGTGCCTCCGCCCGGGCCTTTTTGGGCATGCCCGCGCGCACATCCTCCACCTTCTCCGGCAGCTCCCGTTCGAAGGTCGCATAGAGATCCGAGGCGGGCCAGTCGAGCCCGATCTCCTCGCGCAGGCGCAGTTCGAGCCGCCCCACCCGGCTGCTACGGGCGCGCTCCGCCGCCGCATCCAAGAGGGCCCCGCGCACCTTCCCATCCGTGGCAAGCGGCCCGCCGTAGACCGCATAGGGCATCGAGATCAGGCTGCGGCCGCCCCGCAGCCCCCGGCACTCCATCAGGGGCAGGACGCCCACCAGCTCCTCGCCCTCGAGCGCGATGAGGTCGGCCTGGCGGTGGCGCATGCTCCCCTCGACGGCCCGCCGCCAACCGGAGAGGTGGAAAAAGCTCCCGCCGGGGACCTCTTGCACGAAGGCGTCGCGGCGCTCGTCGTCGCCGGGGGTCGCGGGGCGGATCTCGATCTCGGCACTCATTCGTGGATGCGTTCGATGCGGTACTCGCGCAGATTGCGCGCTTGGGTAAAGATCACGATCTCCCCCACCAGACCGAAGCCCACGAGCTGCACCCCGAGTACGAAGAGCAAAAGACCCAGGAGAAAGAGGGGGCGCTGATAGAGGCCGGACTCGCCGCTCCCGAGCAGTCGGTCGATGAGCTCCCAGAGGGCGATCCCGCCACCGATCAACATGCCGGCACCGCCGAGGGCCCCGAAGAAGCGCAGCGGCTTGTGGGTGAACTTGGTGAGAAACATCAACGCCAAGAGGTCCAGCCCCCGGCGCACGTAGACCGCCGGCCCAAAGAGGCCCGCCGGCCCCTGCTCCTGCAGGTGGCGCACCTTGACCTCCGTCACGGCAAAACCCTGGTTTTGGGCGATCGCCGGCAGGTAGCGGTACATGTGGCCGTAAATCGTCAACTGCTCGAGCACCTCCCGACGCATCAGGCGCAGGGTGCAGTTCAAGTCGTGAAACTGGGTACCGACGACGATGCGAAGCAGGCCGTTGAATGCCGCCGACTGCACGCGGTTCAGCCAGGGGTCGATGCGCGGTGAGCGCCAGGGCGTCACGAGATCCGCCCCTTCCTCGATACGGGCGAGCATGCCGGCGATCTCGGCGGGATCGACCTGCACGTACTCGGGGCTGGTGAGGATCAGGGCGCCGCGGGCGTGCTCGAAGGCCGAGGAGAGGCAGACCGCCTCGCCGAAAGCCTTGTGCAGGGCGATCGTGCGCACCTGCTGGTCGGTCTCCGCCTGCAGGCCGAGACCCGCCTCCCAAGCCTCCCCGCGCACGCCGTCATAGACCAGGAGGGCCTCCCAGCGCCTGCCGGCCCGCTGTAGGGCGCCCCCGTAGGCACGCACGACCGCCTCGACGTCGGCCGTCTCGCTCTGGACGGGAACGACCAGGGTGACATCGTACTCCTGTGCGCTCACCGTCCCCCCTCGCGCAGGGGCCGCATGGCGCCCCCATAGAGTCCGCTGGCCTTGACGATCAGCTCCGCCAAGAGGCCGAGCATCAGGAAGTAGACCCCGACCATCGAGAGCAGGATGAAGGTCAGGAGCGAGACCTGTCCCCAATGGTTCTGGAAGGTCACATCCCCCGAGTGCAAGAGCACCGAGCCGACGAAACCGAGACAGGCCATGGCGAAGGGCGCCGCCAGGAGGGCGAAGTAGGTCAGGGGCGAGCGGGCGAAGGAGGCGATCATCTTCACCGTGAGGAGATCCAAGAGGACGCGCACCGCGCGGGAAATGCCGTATTTGCTCTGCCCGTAGAGCCGGGGCCGGTGATGGACGACGACCTCGCTGATGCGCGCCCCACTGGCCATGGCCAGCATGGGCAGGAAGCGGTGCTGCTCCGCGTAGATGGGCAAGTTCTCGATCAACTCCCGGCGAAAGGCCTTCAGGGTACAGCCGGTATCGTGCACCGCGGCACCCGTGACGTGGGCGATCAGACGATTGGCCAGGATCGACGGCAAGCGGCGCAGGAAATAGCCATCCTTGCGATCCTTGCGCCAACCGACGACGACGTCATAGCCCCGCTCGAGCTCCTCGATCAAGGCAGGGATGTCCGCCGGGTCATTCTGCAGGTCCGCATCCAGGGTCACCACGATGCGCCCGCGGCTCTGCTCGAAGCCCGCCGCCATCGCCGGTGTTTGACCGAAGTTGCGCCGAAAGCGCACGATGCGCACATGGGGATCCGCAGCGCGCAGAGCGAGCAGGACCTCGTAGGAGCGATCCTTCGAACGATCGTCGACGTAGATCACCTCGAAGCTGCGTCCCATCCCGCCTACGTGCTGCGCCAACTCGGCATGCAGGCGCGGCAGACTCTCCTCCTCGTCGTAGACCGGGACGACGATCGAGATGTCGGGCGGCGTAGCGGGGAGTGCCATGGGGGGATTCTCGGTCCGGAAGGCGCCGGTGGGAAGCGCGGCCCGGGCTGGGTTCATCGCCCTGGGGAGCTCCCCGGGTGGAGAAAAAAGCGCGGCGGGAGCAAGCTTGGAGCCTTCGAGGCTCCCCGATAGGCTGGCACCATGCGCCAGACTTCCCCCAACGCGGATGCGGCTTCCTGGACACTCCTCCTCGGACCGGGCCCCCGCACCGAGGGGCTGGGCCCCCTCCTCGCCGCCCTGTCGGCGGCCCGCGAGGCTCCCGAGCCGAGGCTCCTCGCCGATCTGAGCGAACTCCTCGCGGAGCCGCTCCCCGCTGCGGCGGACGAGCGGGGCCGGCTCCTGCTCGATTGCGATAGCCTGGCCATCGACGACGTCGGCCTGGTGCGACGGTTTCTAGAAGCCCGCCCCGGATGGGAGGCCTGGCTGCTCGGGGAGGAGAGCGGTACGCGCTCCGCCCGCCGCCTGGCTGCGGTGACGAACACCCGCTGGCTCGACTGGCCCCTCGACGTCGATCAACTCGCCGCCGCCCTGGCTCCCCCCCCTCCCCTGGTTTCACCGACCCCACGCTC
>JALWOP010000389.1 GCA_027083445.1 Planctomycetota bacterium
CAACCACGGATGCCCCCCTCCATTTGCATCAGACAAAGGTCTGCCTGCCCCGATTGAACGAGGTCTGCGTCAGTCAGGTGTCTGGTCTGTGTTACGCCGCGGCCTCCTGCGGCTCGCCCAGCAGGGCGGCGACGAAGGCACGAGCATCCATCTCGGCCACCCAGGCCTTCGCGTGCTGTAACAGCGCCGCCAAGTGCAAACGGATCAGCCAGAAGCTCGCTCGCCGATGCCGACAGCCGGGCAGCGCGTAGACGCCTTTCTTCAGGTTGTTCGATCGCTCCGTTCCGCTCCGGAGCTTGTACAGCGTCTTGTAGCGCTCGCTGTTGCGCGGGATGAGCGGGAACAGCCGGGGGTCGTCCTGGGGACTCACCGTCACGGCGGGGCCGCGCTTCAGGTCAGGGCGGCAGCTCCAGGACGGATCCTCCGGCGGCGCCAGCGGACACTGCGCCAACTTGCCTGCCCCCACCGGGCACAGAAACAGCGGGCGCCGACGCTCTCCCTGACCGGCGCTCCCCCAAGGCGTCATCTCGATGTTCGCTTGGCACATCGGCACGCCCCGCTCACTCAGTGCCATCTCGCCTCGGCTGGGGTGCGTCGCGGGCGCCTTGTTCGCCAGCGGGATCACCGGCCGCACCGACCAAGACCGGTGGAACCGATGCTCGGCGAGGCTGTCGTGGCCGGCATCAGCGACGAAAATGTCGATGCTCAAGGACGGCGCGTGGTCACGGAAGCGCTTGTGGAGGCGGTCCATCGCCTGGACCGACGCGATGTGGTCGGAGGTGTTGGCCGGGTTCAGCTCGATGGTCAGCGGCAAGTCTCGCCCTTCGCTGGTGACCGACACTTCGTAGAAGCTGTAGCCGAAGTAGTAGACCTCCCGGTAGTGGTCCCACCCCCAGGCGGCGTCGGGGTCGCTGTAGAGTCGTGGACAATCGCAGCGCGTGGACTTCTCACAGTCGCAGACCCGCTGGCCGCGGCCATCGGAGGCGGTGGGCAGGGGCGAGCCATCGCCGGTGGCGATCAGCGCGGTGATGTCGCCGAGCAGGCCACGTCGTGCGCTCTCCAGGATGGCGCACTCCAGGAGAATGCGGCCCAGTCGCTCGGTGAGGTCGTTGGGGTTGTGCTGGTCACGGGCAGCGCGGAGCTGGTGGACGATGCGCTCGGTGACGCCCTGGGTGAGCCGTTGGATGCGTGCCTTGTTCTTCTTTGCCTCCCGCCTGGTGCGGCGGGCCTTGCGAGATCGCGCGGGCCTTGTCTTCTTCTTGGTGTCCGCATCGGTGTCCGTGGTGTTGGCGGAGCGTCCCTTCTTGGACTGGGGGGCGCGCGCGCGTCGGGCCTGGAGCTGGCTGGGTGGGAGGTCATGGGAGCAGCCCCCTCGCCGTGGCCCGTCGAAGAGACGGTGGAAGAAATCGTAGAAGGTGGAGCCTCCCGGTGCGGGCTCGTCATGAGCGGCCATCTCCTCCTCGGAGAATCCGGCGAGTGCGCGCAGGACGGGGCAGGCGCGGAGCCTGTCGGAGAGGTCTCGGGGCTTGATAGCACCGAGGAGATGTCCCAAGAGCAGAGAGCGGAGCACCGGCAGCGGCGACCAGGGCTTGGAGCCGCGGGGCTTCTCGGCGTAGCCCTGCTGGAGCAGCGGGAACGCCGGGCTGAGGTCCAGGTGATAGAGCACTAGGATCACCGATGCCAGCTGAAAAATGAGCCGGCGGCGGTCAGAGTCCTGGGCGAATTCGCGCAGTGCGGCGACGAGTTTCTCCTGATAGGATTGATGTTCGGGAAAGGGCATCATCAACTCCATGAGATTCTGAAGTTCTTGTTTCAGACGGTGTGGAAAACACCGCCTGATATGCCCTTCTCCCTTTTTCTGCGCTCGGCAAGCCCCTGCCGAAGAGTGGCTATGCCGAATGCCCTATCAAAACAGCCTTATTGCTTTGGTCCCCCTCAACCTACCCGCGACGGATGCCCTGATAGAGCCGGTTTGCGATTGCCGACGGGTCTCTACAGTGTCAGGAATAGGGTTCTGGAGAGAGGAAAAGGCTGAAGAGCTGATCCATGACAACAAGGATTGAAACACACCGAAAAAGTGCTCTACCCAGTCAAAGATGTCTCCGGCTGAAGAGCTGATCCATGACAACAAGGATTGAAACGGTGACCGGAGCCCAGCCCGGTGGGGCGGGAAGCCGGCGCTTGCGGGCTGAAGAGCTGATCCATGACAACAAGGATTGAAACCCGCTGAGTCAAGCTCTCAGATGTGAGTGAACACTTGGGCTGAAGAGCTGATCCATGACAACAAGGATTGAAACGCACCTGTCCCTCACTCTCTTCGGTCGGTCTGAGCAGCGGCTGAAGAGCTGATCCATGACAACAAGGATTGAAACCTGAGCGGGGCGAGATCCCAGGACTATAGAGGCAGCATGGCTGAAGAGCTGATCCATGACAACAAGGATTGAAACTCCGGCTCACCCGGTCGCCCCGCTTCACTGGGTAGTAGATACCGGCTGAAGAGCTGATCCATGACAACAAGGATTGAAACCCCCCCTGCCGGCAGTGATGTGGACGACGGCATCTGCCTGACGGCTGAAGAGCTGATCCATGACAACAAGGATTGAAACCGTCGAGAGCTTCGACGGCCCTCGACAGCTTGATGCGCTTGCGGCTGAAGAGCTGATCCATGACAACAAGGATTGAAACCTCCTGCGGGGGGCGCTTGGCAATGGCCTTGGGAGGTTTATCAGCAATACAGCCAACGGTATGCCTCTGCACAGGCTCTGATTGCTGATAACCTCCCTCTCAAAAGGCGATCCTCCTTACCGGACTGTGCTCACCCACCCCGCCCCCGCTCAGACTCGCATCCTGATGCCATTTCCAGGGTAAACGCCGCCCATGCGCAGCCTTCTCGCGCACCTCTCCATCCCCCATGCCTCTGGGGTAGCGATACCATCGATGTCATCGACCTACGCGGCGGCAGGTATTGGCGAGAGCAGCTCGGCGAGGAAAGCCTTGAGATCCCGCCCACTGATCCAAGCCCTGGCGTGCTGCAGGATCGCCATCGTGTACAGCCGGAACAGCCAGAAGCTCTGACGACGATGCCCACATGACAGCAGCTTGAACTTCTGCTTTTTCACGCTGTTGGAGCGCTCGCACCCACCGCGCCGCCGATACAGATTCGTATACGCTGCGCTGCTGCGCGCGATCTCCGGAAACAGGCGGGGGTGAGCGGAGGTGCTCACGCTCACACCTGGGCCAAACTTCAGGTCAGGGCGGCAAACCCAGTCCGGT
>JALWOP010000390.1 GCA_027083445.1 Planctomycetota bacterium
CCCCAAGCCCTCTCCCCCCCTCCCGTGCGAAAGAGATCCCTGAACGCCACTGACGTGGAGCGCGAGGAACTCCCGGTCGACGTACTGCTCGTCGGCGCCGGTCCCGCAAACCTCGCCTGTGCGATCCACCTGGCGCGTCTGTGCAGCGAGCGCGGTCTGGAGAAGGAGATTCTCGTCATCGACAAGGCGGAGGAGGTCGGACATCACACCCTATCGGGGGCGGTGATGGATCCGCGAGGTATCGCCGAGCTCTTCGAAGATTGGCGCGAGCGCGGTTTCCCGGTGCAGGCCGAGGTCGGAGAGGACTGGGCTGAATGGTTACGCCCCGGGGGCAAGTCGATCCCCCTGCGCGGCCTCTTCTGTCCTCCGCCCCTGCGCAACGAGGGCAACGTGATCGTCAGCCTGAATCAGGTCGTGCGCTGGATGGCGGAGCAGGCCGAAGAGGCGGGGGTGATGATCCAGCCGGGCTTTCCCGCGGCGGAGCTCATCCTCGAGGAGCAGCGGGTCGGTGGAGTCGTGCTGCGCGACAGCGGCATCGCCAAGGATGGATCCAAGAAGAGCAACTTCGAGGCGGGTGCGCGGGTCGAAGCGCGCTTCACCGTCTTTGGGGAAGGGACGCGCGGGAGTCTCGCCAAGGAACTCGCCCACCGCTTCGACCTCTACGCCGGCAAGAACCCCCAGACCTACGGCACCGGCATCAAGGAGCTCTGGCAGGTGCGCGAGGAGGTCGGGCGCCGGCTACGCGGGAAGGTGATGCACACCGGCGGCTATCCCCTCGACCGCCGCTCCTACGGCGGCTCCTGGGTCTACGGTCTCGACGAGGACAAGCTCTCGATCGGCTTCGTCGTCGGCCTGGACCAGGGAGACGCGCGCCTCGATCCCCACGCACTCTTCGTCCGCTGGAAGGAGCATCCGCGCATTCGCGCCCTGCTCGAGGGGGGCAAGTGCCTGCGCTACGGGGCCAAGACGGTGCCCGAGGGGGGCTACTTCTCGATGCCGAAGCTCTACGGCCCGGGCTTCCTTCTGGTCGGCGACAGCGCGGGGATGCTCAATGCGGCGCGCTTGAAGGGGATCCACCTGGCGATCAAGTCGGGCATGCTCGCGGCGGAGACTCTGGCCCTGGCCCTCGAGCGCGAGGACGCGGATCCCGCTGCCCTGGCGCCCTATGCCGAGGCGGTGGAGGGCTCCTGGATCAGGGATGAACTGTGGGGGGTGCGCAACTATCGGCAGGCCTTCGCCAAGGGTCTCATCGCGGGGGGATTCGACTACGCGCTGCAGCGCTTGACGGGTGGTCGGGGACTGGTCGCGCGTCGCAAGGGACATGCCGACCACGAGGCGATGCGACCCCTGGCGGCTTCGCGCATGACGCCCCCGGAGTACGACGACACCCTGGGACTGGACAAGTTGACCGACGTCTACCTCTCGGGGGCCATCCACGAGGAGGACCAGCCCGCTCACCTCTTGGTCGTCGATCCCTCCCTGTGCGTCGAGCGTTGCACCAAGGAGTTCGGCAACCCCTGCCAGCACTTCTGTCCGGCCGCGGTCTATGAATGGCCGGAGGGTAGCGACCATGTGTTGATCAACGCCTCGAACTGCGTCCACTGCAAGACCTGCGACATCGCGGATCCCTACGAGAACATCGAGTGGGTCGTCCCCGAAGGAGGGGGTGGACCCAAGTACCTGGACATGTAATGAGACTCACCGCCAAGGCCCTGCCGGCCCGACTGCCCAAGACACCGCTTCTCGTTCTCTTCGCTGCCGAGGATGGCGCTGCAGCTCCCCCGGGGGGGCTGCGCATTCCCTCGGGCTTCCTCGAGTCCTTCAAGGGGAAGGCGCGGACCAGTGCCGTCACGGCGACCGACGGCCCCGCCGAGCGTGTGCTGGTCGTGGGGGTCGGGCCGCGAGCGGAGGTCGACGCCGAGGGGCTGCGCCGTGCGGCGGCGATCGCCGTACGGCGCGCCGAGGCCCTGGAGGTGGCCAAGGCCGTCTTTCACCTGGCGGGGCTGGAGAAGCTCGGCGGCCGGGGCAAGGAGGGCCTGACGGCGGCCGACCGAGGACGAGCCCTGGCCGAGGGAGCGCTGCTCGGTGCCTATCGCTTCGACGAGCTGCGCAGCAAGCCCGAAAAGCCCAACCTGAAGGCGGTGGAGCTGCTCGGGGGCGAGAGGGCCTTCCGCGCGGGAGTCACCAAGGGCAAGGCCCTGGCTGCCGCCAACGCCTTCACCCGTGATCTCCAGAACCGCCCGGGGAACGTCACCACCCCGCGCGCCCTGGCCACGGCGGCGAAAAAACTCGCTGCCGCCAAGCCGCGTATCACCTGCAAGGTGCTCGACGAGAAGCAGATGGCCGCCCTGGGGATGGGGCTCTTGCTTTCGGTCAGCCGGGGGTCGGAGGAGCCCGCACGACTGATCCACCTGCGCTACAAACCGAAGGGCAAGGCCAAGGCCAGGATCTGCCTGGTCGGCAAGGGATTGACCTTCGACGCCGGAGGCATCTCGCTCAAGCCCTCCGCCAAGATGGATGAGATGCGCTACGACATGTCCGGCGGAGCGGCGGTGCTCGGCGTCTTCCATGCGCTGACGGCCCTCGATGTAGGTGTCGAGGTGCACGGCGTCGTGCCTGCCTCCGAGAACCTGCCGGACGGCAAGGCGAACAAGCCGGGGGACGTGCACCGGGGCATGGACGGCACCACCGTCGAGATTCAAAATACCGATGCCGAGGGACGGCTGATCCTGGCCGACGCCCTGGCCTACGCCAAGAGCAAGATTCGTCCGGACACGATCATCGACCTGGCTACCCTGACCGGAGCGGTGATCACCGCCCTGGGGCACGAGCTCACTGCGATCTACCCCTCGGACTCGGCGATCGAGCGGGCGCTGGTCGAGGCGGGGCGTCGCACGGGCGAGGCGGTCTGGCCCATGCCGCTGCTCGATGTCCACCGTGAAGCGGTCAAGGGAAAGAGCGCGGACCTGGCCAACATCAGCTCCCCAAGCGTCGGAGCGGGTTCGGTCACCGCGGCAGCCTTTCTACGTCACTTCGTGCCCGAGGATACGCAGTGGTGCCACCTCGATATCGCCGGCACCGCCTGGGGGACGAAGGAGCGGGACTGGGTAGGCGGCGGAGGCGGCACCGGTGTTGGAACGCGCCTGCTCTTCGAATACCTTGAGGCCCTCACCTAGCCCACCTTCCAATCCTTCCAACCGACACACCGTACCGACACAGTGGTCCCTTGGCCCGTGGAGCCGGCGACTCAGCCGGGCCGGGCAGAAAAGCGACAAACGTGACGACCCAGGAATTCGTTCCCGGCCTGGCAGGCGTTCCCGCCGCCGAGTCGGCTATCAGTTACATCGACGGCGCCGCGGGCATCCTCGAATACCGCGGCTATCGCATCGAAACCCTCTCCGAGAAGAGCAACTTCGAGGAGGTTGCTTGGCTGCTCCTGAAGGGCAAGCTGCCGACCCGCGCGGAACTGGAGCAGTTTCGCACCGAGTTGCGGGCCCGCAGGGACCTTGCCGCGCCGCTCTTGACGCTCATGCGTGCCCTACCGCGGGAGGGGCATCCGATGAACGCCCTGCAGGCTTCCCTGGCGGGACTCGGCATGGTCAGTCCAAAGGTCGACTATCGGGATGCCGACTCCTCTTGGGAGGCGATTCTGCGCCTTCTGGCGATCACCCCGGTCTTGGTGGCGACCTTCGAGCGGCTGCGCAGGGGGGATGACTATCTGGCACCCGATCCGGAGCTGAACACGGCGGCCAACTTCCTTTGGATGTTGAATGGGGAGCGGCCCAAGCCGATCGCCGAGCGCACCCTGGACTGCGCCCTGCTCCTTCACGCCGAGCACACGATGAACGCCTCGACCTTCGCGGCGCGGGTCGTGGCCTCGACCGAAGCCGATCCCTACACCATGTGCAGCTCGGCGGTCGGAGCCCTTTTCGGCCCCCTGCATGGCGGGGCCAACGAGCGCGTTCTGCAGGCCCTCGAGTCGATTGGCGGCAAGCAGAACGTCGACGCTTGGTTCGCCAAGAAGCGCGCCAGCAAGGGCAAGATCATGGGCTTCGGTCACCGGGTCTACAAAACGAAAGACCCGCGGGCGATCACCCTGCAGCGGCTCGTACGCGAGCTCTTCGGTGAGCTGGGAACCACGCCGATCTACGACACGGCACTGGCCTTGGAAAAGGCCGTGGTCGGCGCCCTGGGGGACAAGGGCATCTACCCCAACGTCGACTTCTTCAGCGGCATCGTCTACCAGAAGCTCGGCATCCCGACCGACGTCTTCACCCCGATCTTCGCCATGGCGCGGGTCACGGGTTGGCTCACCCACTGGCAGGACCAGATGAAGCACAACCGAATCTTCCGTCCGGGTCAGATCTACATCGGCAAGCACGACCAGCCCTGGGTTCCGATCGAGGAGCGCGGCTGAGGAGCGGGCCTCCCCGGGATAGGCCCCCGGCCCAGCCGAAACCCAGGCCGGGTGGGGTCGAAAGGCGTTACCCGGCGGGAACGTCGGGGCCTCCCGGCGCGCTCCTCCGGCTTTGGAGAGGTTGCGGCACGCTTCTTGGAGACCCGCCCACCGTGGATGCTTCTCGATCACCCCTCATGCGCGCTCCCATCCCCCTCCTGCTCTACCTCCTCCCGCTGGCCTACATGGGGGCCTGCGCGGGGGCTCCCGAGCCCTCGCGGGCCGAGATCGGGGATCCCAGCTCCCCCCCGAGCCTGGCCCCGCCCCTGCTGCTGGGGGAGGAGCCGGCCGCCGAGGCCGGTCTGCGGCTGAAGCTGGAGGAGCCGCGGGCCATCGAGCTTCCTGGGCTGCACCACCTCTTTCGGCTTTCGGAGAGGATCCTCTCCGGGTCGGAACCCGAGGATGCCGCGGCCCTGGCTCGTCTAGCCGAGATGGGGGTGCGCACGGTGATCTCGGTCGATGGCAAGATCCCCGACGCACAGGCTGCGGCAGAGGTCGGGCTGCGCTACGTGCACATTCCCATCCACTATTCGGGTATCGGTGGGGAGGAGCTCCTGGCCCTGGTGAAGACCTTCCGAGAGCTGCCCGCTCCCTTCTACGTCCACTGCTTCCACGGCAAGCACCGCGGTCCGACGGCCGCCGCCATCGGGCGCCTGGTGCTTGACGGGATCACCCGGGAGCAGGCCCTGGCGGAGATGCGGCAGTGGTGCGCCACCTCCCCCGACTACGAGGGACTCTATCGCACCGTCGCCGAGGCCGAGCTTCCCAGCGAGGCCGAGAGTCGGGCCTGCACCTTCGACTTCGAAAGTGCCCATGCCTTTGAGGGAACGCGAGCGGCCATGATCGAACTGGCCCGGGTGTGGGAGCGGCTGCGCAGGGGAAGGCGCCTTCACTGGGCGGCCGATCCCGAGCACCCCGACGTCGACCTCCTGCACGAGGCGGAGCGGGTACGCGAGCTCTTCGGCGGGCTGTCGGACCTACCGGACGCACCGATGGGAGCGAGGTCGTTTGGGGCGGAGGAAGAGCGCGAGGACTTCCGCGGCCTAGCCGAGGCGGCTCGCGCTGCGGCCGATCTCCTGGTCGGGGCCCTGGAAGGGGGAGAGGGAAGGGAGCAGGCCTTCGAGGGGGTGCGACGGAGCTGCGCGGACTGTCACCACTCCTATCGCGACCGCTGAGCGGCGAGCCTGCCCGGGTCCGGTAACGGGCCGGCCTCAGAGCTGGTACTCGACGATGAGAGCCGGTGCCTCGGCCCCCGTCCCGTGGAAGGCCCGTGCCCGGCGCTGTCCGAAACCCTCGACGAAGAGCACGGCGTGGTTGCCGGCACTCCAACCGGGGCGCTGGGTGAGTTCCTCGATGAGGGGGGCCAGGTCGACGCTGCGCTGGCGTGCACCCCGGGCCCCGGGGTATTGCCAGGGGGCGGGCAGCCAGGTCGCCTGGGCCGCCCCGCGCGGACGGCTCGATAGGGACTTGGCTCCACTTCCCAGGGGTGCAGCGTCGTCGGAGGCCTCGAAGCCCACGTTGAGCTGGGCCAGCCCCGAATCCGTCGCGTCCGCGCTGAACTCGAGCTGGGCGCGGATGATCTTGGCCCCCTGGGGCAGGGCCAGGGGTAGACGCAGGGCGACCAGGAAGGGCTCCGCACCCGCGAGCCCCAGGTCGAGTCGGCTCGCGCCGCGCACGACATGACCGTCGTAGCCCGACTCCGCGGCGTCATCCCGCACGCGGGTCACCGGTTGGACGAGACGCAGGGGCGTGCGTACCTCGACCGGGAGTCCGACCGAGGTGACCGCTCCCTCGCCGCTGACCTGGGCGATGGCGGTCAGCATGTGGCTTCCCGGCTGGGTGGGGGTCCAGGTGAAATCGTAGGGAGGGGCGTAGAGCGTGCCGACCTGCAGGCCGTCGACCAAGAACTCGACCCTGTCGATCGTACCGCTGGTCACCACATGGACCGCCACCGGGTCCAGGGGATCGACCTGGGAGGGTGCCTGGACGGTGGCCGAGCCGTTCCAGGGACAGTCGGGGAAGAGCCAGAGCGAGCGTGTCGTGGCGGCTCCTTCGGGATCGCTGACGGTGAGGTCGATGCGGTAGGCGTAGAACTCCTCGCTACAGGGGGTGGGGGTGATGAGGAACTGGGCCTGCTGGGTGGTGATCACCTCTTCGGGGTGGGTGTGGCTCTCGTGGTGCAGGAAAAGCTGCCAGGTGTAGGTCAGGCTCGAAGCTGCGTGCTCGGCATCGCTTGCCACCGCGTCGAGCACGAGGGTGGTGTCCACATCGGTTGCATAGTGCATGCCGTTTGTCGCCCCGAGGATCTGCACCGTGGGCGGGGTGTTGTCGATCTGGATGTCGAAGCTGGTGCTGTCGGTCGCTCCACTCGGGTCGGTGACCGTGAGTCCGACCGTCTCGTGGGTTGGAGTTCCACCCGCGCCGGTGAGTGTGACCAGGGGGCTGGGTTCGCTCGAGGTCGCGCCGCCGGGGAGGGTCCACTGGAAGGTCAGCGCGCCCCCCTCCGGGTCGACCGATCCCGTCCCGTCCAGACGCAGGGTGAGCGGACTGGATCCGTAGGGGGTGTCGGTCTCGATCGCCGCTACCGGATCGACGTTGCCGTCGCCGGTGTAGCGGATGCGACGCAGGGAGCCCGAGCCGAACTGGGCGTAGATCAAGCTGCCGTCGGCGGGATCCTCGGCCAGGAAGGCCGGTGTGGCGACATCGCCGAACTCGAGCACGGATTGCAGGGTGTCGCCGGCATCGAAATCGAAGGCGCGGATCCAGTTCGTCGAGTAGTCGGCGTGGAAGTAGAGCCCCTTGTAGGGGGCACCGAAACCGAGGCCCGAGAGCCAGACTCCGCCCACCGACGCCGTCCCGCTGAAGGGGTTCCCTGCTACCGGGGAGCCTGGATCCCCCAGGGCCACGCGGCGCGCCTTGCCGTTTTCGAAGGTCGGCACGTAGGCCAGGTTGCTCTGGTGGCGCCATTCGATCGCCGCCCGGCGGTGCATGAATGTGGGAGTCGAGGGGGGAATCAGAACGGAGGAGTCGCAGGGATTCCTGAAGTTGGGGTTGTGATCCTCACGCTCCTGTTTGAGCAGGTCTTGGAAGGTGAAGTATTGCTGGGTGCAGGTGACTCCGTCGTAGAGGGGGTTGGGCGCGTCCTGGTTTTCGGTCAAGGTCACCTTGTAGGCGTCTTGTTTGGTGAGGCCTTCGAAGATGGGCCAGCCCAGGTTCATTCCGCCCTCTCCGACCACGTGCAGCTCTTCCCAGTCGTTCCAGCCCACGTCGCCCACGTAGAGCACACCGGGGTCTCCTACGGCGGGATCGCTCGATCCGGTTCCCGGTCGCCGTGTGAAACGGAAGGGGTTGCGCAGCCCAAGTGCCCAGACCCGGGAGCGCGGCGAGCGGGGATCCGCTGGATCGAAGAAGGGGTTGGAGGGCACGCCGTCCCCCGTAGCGGGATCGATACGCAGGATCTTGCCCGAGAGGCTGCCGATCATCTGGGCGCGGAAGGCACCCACGTTCTCCTCGGGGCGGATGATCCCGTCGGCCAGGGCTTGGGCCCAGTAGGTCCCGTTCGAACTACCTGCGTCGACACTGTTGTAGTTGGCCGCGTCCCCGGCGGAGAGTAGCAGGGTTCCATCGCTTCCAAAAAGCAGGGCTCCGGTGCCGTGGGATTGGTGGAGAATGGGAATGCCACTGTCGGCTGTCTCACCCAGGAGCACGGTGCGGCTGCCGTCGATGACCGTGTGGAAGCCGGTGGCGGGGTCGGCGGTGTAGCGGGTGACGCGACCGATGGTGGCGTCGAAGTACTCGTTGGCATTGGGGTCGTACGAAGGAGTGCCGTAGTAGAGCAGGTGGTGGCGGTCGACGACGTAGTAGGCGTAGAGGAAGCCGTTCTGATCGAAGTCGGGATCGAGGGCGAAGCCGAGCAGTCCGTAGTCACGCCAAGCGCCGACCTCGTCGTGGATGTCGAGCAGGGGCGGCTCGAGCTTGACGCCGTTCTCGATGATCCAGACCTTGCCCCGTCGCTCCCAGACGATCATGTGTCCGTTGCCGGCGAAGGTCACGCCGACCGGTCCCACCAGACCGGAGATCACCTCCTCGTCGACGTAACCGCTTGGAAACTGGGCCAGGGCCGCTCTGACGCCGGCCACGAAGAGCAGAGGCAGGAGGAGGGTTCGCATGACACTTCGATCCTAGGGATCGGCCCTTTCCCTTGCACGCTTGCTCCCCCCCGGCCCGGGGGGAGTAGGGACGGAGGGACTTGAACCCTCACGGGGCCGAGGCCCCTTCGGATTTTAAGTCCGATGCGTCTACCGATTCCGCCACGTCCCCACGAATGACTCGGCCCCCCAGCGGGATTCTAGCGCGCGGGCACGCCTGCGGGGGCATCCTGGTGGGCCGGCTGGTGGGCCGGCTGGTGGGCCGGCTGGTGGGCCAGCTGGTGGGGACGGAGGGACTCGAACCCTCACGGGCGCTAGCCCACCGGATCCTAAGTCCGATGCGTCTACCAATTCCGCCACGCCCCCGGAGGGAGCGATCCTAGCGGCCGGGCGCAGGGGAGCAAGGGGGGAGCTTTCGCATGGCGCTACTGGGGGATCGGCGCTACTGGGGGATCTTACTGGGGGATCGGAGTCCCCGAGTCGGCCTGGATCAGCCCGTCCTCCATGTAGAGGGTGCGCTCGCAGCGGGCGGCCAGGCGCTCGTCATGGGTCACCAGGAGCAGAGCCGTGCCGCGCTCCGCCTGCTGCTCGAAGAGGAGCTCCAGCACCTTCTCGCCCGTACGGCGGTCGAGGTTTCCCGTCGGCTCGTCCGCGATCAGGATGGGGGGGTCGAGGAAGAGGGCGCGGGCGATGGCGACCCGCTGCTGTTCGCCCCCCGAGAGCTGGCCCGGACGGTGACGTAGCCGCTCCTCCAAGCCGAAGCGCACCAGCATCTCCCGGGCACGGTCGGTGAACTCGGAGCGCAGGCGCAGGTACTCCATCCCGCCGTGCGCGATCATCGCCGGCAGAAGCACGTTTTCCAGAGCCGTGAGCTCGGGCAGGAGGTGGTAGAACTGAAAGACGAAGCCGATGCGCCGGTTGCGCAACTGCGCCCGCTCGACCGCGGAGAGACCCCAACCCGAGGTGCCATCGATGTAGACCTCGCCCTCGGTGGGGGGATCGAGCAGCCCCAGGATGTTGAGCAGGGTGGTCTTGCCGGCTCCGGAGGTTCCCATCAAGGAGAGACGCTCCCCCTCACGGAGTTCGAGGTTGACCCCGTGCAGGACCTCGATCGACTGGTCGCCGACCGGGAAGGCACGCCGGATTCCACGGCAGGAGAGAATCGGCTTGCTCATCTCACTCGCTTCGCAGGGCTTCGATGGGGTCCAGGCGGGCGGCACGCCAGGCGGGGATGGAGGAGAAGAGCAGGGTCACCGAGATGGCTCCCAGCACGATCAGGGCCACTCCGCTGATCTCGATCACGCTGGGGATGTGATCGAACAGGTATACGTCGCGATTGAATATCTGCACCCCGAAGGTGCGCGAGAGCCACTGCTCGAGGGGGTCGATGCGCAGGGCCGCGTAGACACCCACGAGCGTCCCCAGGCTGGCGCCGACCAGGACCTCCCAGCAGCCGATGAGCAGGAAGGTGGCCAGGATTCCGCGCGGAGTTCCACCCAGGGCGCAGAGGATGCCGATGTCACGCCGCTTTTCAGCGACGAGCATCGAGTGGATGGCGAAGATCGTGAACCCCGCCACCAGCATGACCAGGGAGAGCATGACCCCCATGAGGGCCTTCTCGTTCTCGATCGCCCCCAGGAGGTTGCCGCGGAAGGCCTCCCAGGTGGTGACCTCGCCGCCCTTGTAGAAGGGGTGCTCGGGGTCGTGGACGTAGCCGGCCTGGTAAAGCTTGTGGCGCAGCTCGGCCACGATGCGCTCGTGGTCATGCTCATAGTCATCCAGGCGCAGCATGGCCTGGCTCCAGGCGGCATCGCGGTCGAGAAAGGTGGCCAGGACCTGGCGCTGCATGTAGATGCGTTCCAGATCCATCTCATTCTCGCCCGTGCGGAAGAAGCCCGCGATGACGAACTTCTCGTTGCTGGGTTCTCCCACCGCGCCCTCCTCGCGGTCGATCGAGCTGGTGATGATCTGCACCACATCGCCCTTGTGCAGACCGAGCGAGCCCGCGAGTTGCGCTCCGACCAGGATCGTGGGCAGGGGCAGGCCATCCCACTCGAATCCCTGCGGCTGGGCGAAGGGATCGTCGATGTCATCGACGTACTCCATGCGCACGCGCGATGCGGGGGGAGGGGTCGAGAGCAGGCTCTCGCGCAGGTCGGTGGTGGCGTACTCGTCCTCGACATCGATGCCGACCAGGCTCACCAGGCCGAGGTCCCCGTAGAGGGGATGCTCCATCACCTCGCTGCCCCCTTCCCGCATCATGATGCCGTACCACTGGAGCTGGACCGAAGCCGCCGCCACCCCCGGGTGGGAGCGCACCAGCTCCAGCAGAGGGCCGGGATCGGCGCGCGGCAATTCTCCGGTCGCGGCGATGGGGGCGTCCATGCGCGGCATCACCATCACATCGGCCAGGTTGCCCCGCAGGTGCTGGCGACTCTCGCTCAGAAAGCCCGCCATGATCGAGAGGATCAGGATCAGGGCCGCGACGGCGACGAAGAGACCCGCGACCCCGATCCAGTTGGTGCGGCGCGCCTTGAGATAGCGCAGGGAGAGGAACCAGCGATACACCCTAGGCCTCGCCCTCGCCGGGGACCGGGGGAGCATCCCCATGGGTTTCGCTCTCCTGCCGACGCATGGCCGGGAAGAGCAGCACGTCGCGGATGGAATCCTGACCGGTGAGCACCATCACGAGCCGATCGATGCCGATCCCAAGACCCGCCGTCGGGGGCATGCCGTACTCGAGGGCCTGGACGTAGTCCAGGTCGACCTCGCCCGGGGTCTCGGGATCCTTGGAGGCGACCTGCTCCGCGAAGCGCCGCTCCTGTTCGGCGGGATCGTTGAGCTCACTGAAAGCGTTGCCGAGTTCCATGCCCGCCACGAAGAGCTCGAAGCGCTCCGCCACCCGTGGGTCGGTCGGGCTGGCCTTGGCCAGGGGGCAGATCTCCAGCGGGTAGTCGGTGCAGAAGACGGGCCCCTCCAGGTGGGGCTCACAGAGCTCCTCGAAGAGGTCGTTCATCAGCTTCCAGTATCCGCCGTGCTCTTCGATCTGGAGTTCGGCCGCCTTGGCGCGTACCGCTTCCCGATCGTCGAAGGCGCAACCGACATGCTCCTCGAAGAGGTCGCCGTAGCGCACCCGGGCGAAGGGGGCCTGGAGGTCGTAGGTTCGCCCGCGGAATTCGCACTGGGTGGTTCCGTTCACCGCCAGGGCGGCACGCTCGAGCATCGTCTCCGTGAGCTCCATCATGCGCCGGTAGTCCGCCTGGGCCTCGTACAACTCGAGCATGGTGAACTCGGGGTTGTGGTCCCTCGAGAGTCCCTCGTTGCGGAAGTTGCGGGCGAACTCGAAAACCCGCTCCATCCCTCCGACGATCAGCCGTTTCAGGTAGAGCTCGGGGGCGATGCGCAGGAAGCGATCCTCGCCCAGGGCGTTGTAGTGGGTGATGAAGGGACGAGCCGTCGCCCCCCCGCAGATCGGGTGCAGGGTGGGGGTCTCGACCTCGAGGTAGCCCTGCTCCTCGAGGAAGGCGCGCAGGCTCGAGAGGATGCGCGAGCGCTTGATGAAGACCTCGAGTACCCCCTCGGAGGCCCACAGGTCGACGTAGCGCCGGCGGTAGCGCGCCTCGAGGTCGGTCAGGCCGTGCCACTTCTCCGGCGGCGGGGCGAGGGCCTTGGCGAGCAGGCGCACCTCGTCCGCCCAGAGGGTGGGTTCCCCCTTCTGGGTGAATCCAAGGGTGCCGCTGACGCCGACCAGGTCGCCCCCGTCGAGTTGCTTGCGGCTGGGCCACCACTCGGCGAGGGCATCGCGTTTCAACCCCACCTGCAGTCGCCCGCTGCGGTCCTGGACGGGGGCGAAGATCAGCTTTCCGAAGTCGCGCAGGCCGAGCAGTCGCCCGGCGATGGTGACCCGTTCACCGACCAGGGGGCCGGGCTCCTCGGAGCTGCCCGCTCCGGCGCGGACCTCGGCCACCGCCCGCGCGGCGACTCCGCGGGCCGGGTAGGGATCGACCCCGCTCTCGCGCAGGGCGGCGAGCTTGGCCAAACGGTCGGGGTGGGCGAGGTCGGTCATGGCG
>JALWOP010000391.1 GCA_027083445.1 Planctomycetota bacterium
GCGCAGCGCGTCGGCGCCGGCGGCCGGGGCCGGCGCGGCGCGCCCGGCGAGGGGCTCGGCGGGAGAGGTGGCGTACGACGGCCCGCCTGAGGGCCTGGAGGTGGGCGTGCTCGGCCTCGTCGTCGGCCTGGTCGAAGACCCCCTGCTCCAGCAAGCGTGCCAGGCGCCCTTCGGCGCGCGAGGCGACCCGCTGCGGAGCCCTCTCGTCCTCGGCGAGTTGAATCAGAGCGTAGACGACGCGCGCTTCGACCAGGCGCGTGATCTCCGCCCGGCGCTCCCCCTCCGCCTCGGCTCCGAAGGCTGCATCGGTCAAAGCTTCGAGCAGCTCTTCGAGGGAGGGCAGCTCCTCGTGGCGGCGATGCTGATCGACCATCCGCGCGCAGCGCCTCGGGTCGAGCAGGCCGTCGATGACGAGGGACGCGGCACTCTCCGCCGCAGCCAGGGGGTCGAACAGTGGCGCGCTCTGGCCGTGGAACTGTTCGGGGTTTCGAGCGATGCCGGGTGGACGCGGGCCGAGCAAGGAGAGGATCGACTCGGGCAGGTCGAGCACCTCGGGGGCGAGGCATCCGAGCAGGACCTCCAGGGCCCGGCGTTGCTCCCCTGCCGGGATCGGTTCGGCGGGCGGCGCTCCTTGGCCGACGCGCACGTGATCGTAGTCGACCCCCCCGAGCATCTTGACCGCAGCCTCGACCTGGTAGCGGTGATGGAAGTAGAGCGGGGCCAGGACCTCCTCGAGTTCGGCCCGCGGGCGGCCTGCGCTGAGGTTTCGCTCGCCGAAGTGCGCCAGGGCCACTGCGCGCACCTCGAGCGTGTTCTCCAGGCCGGTGACCGGATCGGCGAAGTTGTCCCACAGGTTGGCGTAGGGCTGGGCCGCACCGGCAGGGCGCGCGTCCGAGTCGGAGTGAAAGCGCATGCCCCTGTCCGCGGCCTCGGCCAGGATCGCCTCCAGGGCCTCCTCTTCCTGATCGGGGGAGAAGACGCCATAGAGCCAGGCGACGGCGATCTCGTCCCAGGCCCCTATGCCGACCGCGTAGGCCTGGGAAAAGTCGAGCTTGCCATCCTTCACGGTTACCAGGGGAGCGGGGTAGTCCATGACCGACGCCCGTCCAAAGGTGCTCGCAGTGAAGTTGTGCGCGAATCCCAGCGTGTGACCGACCTCGTGGGCGGCCAACTGACGGATGCGTGCCAGGGCGAGCTCTACCGGATCGTCCGCCCTGCCGCTCCCGGTGGCCGCGGTCCCCGAAAGACCCTCGAAGAGCAGGCGATCCTGGCGCACGCGTTTTGAGCCGAGGATGACGTGTCCCTTGATGATCTCGCCCGTACGGGGATCGGTGACGCCGTTGCCGTAGGACCAGCCGCGCGTCGATCGGTGAACCCACTGGATCACGTTGTAGCGAATGTCGAGGGGGTCGACACCCTCGGGCAAGAGCTCCACCCGAAAGGCGTGATCGAAACCGGCCTTCTCGAAGGCTTCCCCCCACCAGCTCGCCCCCTCGATGAGGGCACTTCGAATCGGTTCGGGGGCGCCGCGATCGACGTAGTAGACGATCGGTTCGATCGGCTCGGAGCGGGCCGCGTGGGGATCGCGCTTCAGCAGGCGTTGGCGGCGGGCGAGCCGCACCTCCATGGGCGCGGTGAGGGGCGCGGCATAGTCTTGGAAGATCAGGGGAAAGACGCCGGCGCGAGGATCGTAGCGTCGCGGCTGGTAGGCGTCGTCGGGGAGGCGGATGAAGGAGTGGTGCTGGACGAGGGTGACCGCCTCCGGGTCCGGTGCGGTGGCACGCACCTCCGCGCCCGCTCCCGAGCCCGCGAAGGTCAGGAGCGCGGCAAGTTCCAAGTTGTCTGGGAACGCACGGCAGGCCTCTACGTCGAGAACGCTGCGCTCCCGGTCCAGGTGCCAACTGCCGCCGGCAGCGCCGAGAGCTTGGGCACTACCGTGGGCATCGCGCACGACCAGGGAAGTGATCTCGACACGCACGCGACCGTCCGGGGCCCGCTCGACCTCGTCGGCGGCCCAGATGACCGAAGAGGCGAAGGATTCCCGAACCGCATCCTGCTCAGCCTTCTCGTCCGTCCGTGCACGGAAGGCCGTGTTGACCTTCTCCAAAAGGAGCTTGCCCCCCAGGCTCCGCAGGCGCACGACCCAGGCACCGCTGATCTGTCCCCGATCGAGGCCGACCGGGTTGGAACCCAGCCCCTGGGCCAGCCCCTCGGCATAGAGGAAGGTGGCATGGACCCCCTCTGGGTCGGGCGCGGGGAGAACGAGCCAGGCCCGCCCCTCCTTCCGATCCAGGTAGAGGTCGAAGAGTCCGGGCCGGTGCTCGAGCTTCGCGAGTGCCTGTTCGAAGGCTTCCGAGGATGCAGCACCTTCCTGGGAGGGGAGCATGCTGCAGGCGCCGAGGAGCGCTGCGGCCAGGAGCAGGAAGGTGGCGCTGGACCGATGGAGGGGGGATCGATGCATGGGGAATCGAGCAGGGGAGGGCCTTTGGATCTCGAGTGTGAACCTCGGGCCCCGGAGTCTCCCCCAACCTAACGCGGACATCTACCTAACGGCGTGAGTAGTGCGCCTCGACGGCGGGCGCCTCCTCGCCATCGGGAGTGATGTTGTACATGCGCAGGGTGAACCGTTCCTTCCCCTCGGCCTCCAGAACGATGCGCCAGCCCCACTTGGGCCCTTCGGGCGGCCCATAGCTCCCGCGGACGGAGACGAGCCCCTTCCCGCCCGTCTCTCTCTTGAAGAGCATGAACTTCCCCTGGGTGTGCCACGAGTCGAACCAGACCACGTCGACGTCGTCGGCCTCCGCAGCCGTGCGTACCAAGAGCGTCCCTGCCTGGGGATCGCCCTCATAGGCCCAGGTGTACTCCATGATCACCAGGGCTCCGCCGGCCGCGAGGTGCAAGCGCGCCTCGGTCGGCGAGATCCGCACCGGATCTTCGGGGAAGACCCAGAGGCGATTGTCGCCTTCCCACTCGCCGACGAGCTGTGCCAGCTCAACTCCTTGCTCCATGCTCGCTCCATCCTCCGCGGTTTGACGGCCTCGGTCGGTATGTCGCGTGGGCGCCGAGCAAGCGCACACCAGCGCGAGCAAGGCCGTTCCACCCATCCTGTCGAGGCATCTCGAGATCATCGCTGCTCCTCCAGACTGCATAGGCCGGCTCCACCTTCCCGCAGCCGAGCGTGGATTCTACAGCATGGGGAGGATCGCCTTTCGCCCCCCCTTCCCGAGGGGGGGTCCACCCGCCCACAACCTACTGGGGGATGCGGGCTTACAGGTGATCCCTCACTCGCAGAAGACGCGAATCGTATCGCCGTCGCTGCCGCTGATGTCCACCTCCAGAGCCGCGAGTTCGGCGATCAGCTCTTGGTCGCTGAGCTTGGCGAGGTGGGAGAGATCGATCCCGCGCTCCGCGAGACGGCGGCCTACACGTCCGGGAACGAGGGTCGAGAGCTTGATGCCGGTGCGAATCAAACCGATGGGCACACGTACGTTGACACTCTCCCGTTTGGGCGAGTCCACGACGATGCGAAGGTAGCGCAGGCCACTCGATCCTCGTTCAGCGCTTGCCGAGCCGGCGGCATGGGTCGCCTCGCCTTCGGGCGCACTCCTCTGCGCTCCCGGCGAGAGCCTCCCCAAGAGCTTCTCGGCTTCATCGGGAGTGATCCTCCCCGCGGCGAGCATCTCCAGGACCTTGCGTGTTTCCGTGGACATCGACGTTTTCCTTTCCCCCTGCCGGTCGGCGGCATCGGGTTGTTTGGGCTTGTCTGGGATTCCCCGCGGGGAATCTCTCAGCGCAACTCCTCCAGCGCCTCTTCCACACTCAGCTCACCGCGCTCGAGGCGCTCGAGCACCTCCAGGTTGGGCGAGGGTGCGTCGAAGGCGCTGTCGAGCTTCTCGACGAGGGCGTTGAGACGGTTTTTCACCGTGGGGTAGCTGATGTCGAACAGCTCCCCCACGCGCTTGATCGAGCCGTGGCTGCGCACGAAGGCGATCACGAAGAGTTGCTCCTCGACCGAGAGGCGAGCCAGCGCAGGCACTTCGAACTCACCTTCCATGGCGACATGGCCGTGGGGACAGACCAGTCGCCGGATCGACATCGGGGCCCCGCATTCGGGGCAGAGGGCTTTGGAGACATCCATCGTGTTCGCTCTCGACCGGTTCATGATGCGGCACAGCCTTAAGAAAGTCAAGTTATACATTCAGAATCTTGCCGAATGATGCGCTATGATTAGACATTAGAGCCATTCGATGCCACAAACCGACATCCAGAGCCACGGATCACCCCTCCCAGAAAGAGAATCCCATGCCGGAGCCCCGCCTCATCCCCACCGAAGAGTTCTTCCGCAAGCCACGGAGGGCAGGGGTCCGGATCTCTCCGGATGGGCGCTACCTGGGGTGGCTCGCCCCCTGGAAGCGGCGGCTCAACGTTCACCTACGCGACCTCGAGACGGGCGAGGAGCGCCGAGTGACGCACTCCACCGCCCGCGATGTTCGGGACTGGGCCTGGGCCGGCGATCGGCAGTTGGTCTACTCCCAGGACTCGGGCGGGGATGAGAACTACCGCCTCTTCGCGGTCGCGGCCGATGGCTCGGCGTCGGTCGACCTGACCCCTTTCGAGGGGGTGCAGTGCCACATCCTGGATCTCCTGGAAGATCAGCCCGGCCAGCTCCTGTTTCGGATGAATCGGCGCGACCCCCGGATCTTCGATGTCTACCGCGCGGACATCGTCGGCGGTGGAATCACGCTCGTCGCCGAGAACCCGGGGAACATCCGCAGTTGGGTCACGGACTGTCGCGGCCGTGTGCGCGCCGCTCTGGCCGGTGACGGCACCCACACGAGCCTGCTCTGGCGTGCGGACGACAAGGATGAGTGGACTCCACTGGAGACCCACGGCTTCCGTGAGAGCGTAGTACCGCTGCGCTTCACCTTCGACGACCGCGGCCTCCTCGTCGCTTCCAACCTCGGCCGTGACCGAAGGGGCCTCCACGAGTACGACCCCACCGCGGGAGGATCGAAGAGGCTGATCTTCGAGCATCCCGAGGTCGATATCGGCGGGATCGCTGTTTCGCGTCGGCGAGGTCTCGTAACCGCGGTGGCCTTCGAGGCCGAGAAGCCCGGATGGCACTTCTTCGACTCCGAACGGCGCGCCCAGCAGGAGTTTCTGGACGAACGTCTTCCCGGCCGTCGCAACCGGCTCTCATCCCACACGCGTGACGAAACGCGCTGGATCGTCTGCTCAAGCAGCGATCGCGTGCCGGGGAGCTATCACCTCTTGACCTGGGAGGAGGGAGGGAGGCGGCGCGAACTCTTGCCGCTCTTCGATGCCTGCCCCTGGCTGGTGGAGCAGGAGCTTGCACGAACCAGGCCCATCCGCCTCACGAGCCGGGATGGACTGACGCTCCACGGCTACTTGACCCTGCCGAACGGCCGCGAGCCCAAGCATCTCCCCCTGGTGCTGAATCCCCACGGTGGACCCTGGTACCGCGACACCTGGGACTACAACCCCGAAGTTCAGTTCCTCGCCAATCGCGGTGCAGCGGTCCTGCAGATCGACTACCGCGGATCGACGGGCTACGGCAAGGCCTTCTGGGAGGCAAGTTTCGGCCAGTGGGGCCTCGCCATGCAGGATGACCTCACCGACGCCCTGCGCTGGACGGTGGATGCAGGCATCGCCGACCCCGATCGGGTGGCGATCTACGGTGGCAGCTACGGCGGGTACGCGACCTTGGCCGGCATCACCCGGGATCCCGAGCTCTTCGCCTGCGCCGTCAGCTATTGCGGGGTCTCGAACCTCTTCACCTGGCTCGATGCCTTTCCACCCTACTGGCAGGCGATGCGCGACCGCATCCACCGCATGGTCGGCCACCCCGTGCATGACGCCGAACGGCTCGAGCGAACCTCCCCCCTCTTCCATGTGGGGCGCATCCGCTGCCCCCTTCTCGTCGCCCAGGGCGCCAATGACCCGCGCGTACCTCGCAGCGAGTCGGACCAGTTGGTCGAGGCTCTCCGCGAGAGGGGCGTTGCGGTCGAGTACCTCCTCAAGGAGGATGAAGGGCACGGGTTCGAGAAAGAGGAGAACCAACTCGAGTTCTACGCCGCGATGCAACGCTTTCTCGCGCTGCACTTGGGATTGGAAGAGGGGTAATCATTTCTCCTCGTCCGGAGGCCAGGGCAGGCCGGCGTCGATCGCTCGACGCTCATCGATGAGATCGGTGATCCAGATCCGCCCACCATCCACCCGGGGACGCCACCTGTCTGCGACGGAGCGCGGGTTCGCCGCAGTTGTCGCGACGGGAGGTGATCCACGCCGGGCAAGGTCTTGGGCTGGATTCGGGTGTCGGGACGCTCGCCCCGGGGAATCCCCCGCATCCTCCGCTGCTCACCTCTCCCCTTGTCGACAGGCGTCGGGCCCGATGGGACCCATGCTGGGCGACTCTCCTCGCGCAGGTATGCGAAACGCAGCCGTTTGAGGTGCTTTCGTGGCCGAGTCACGGGCTGCCTCACTCGACGGTGCCGGGCACCAGAACCTAGACTGGAAACGTGGGTCCCCTGGTAACGCTGCTCTCTCTCCTGGCCCTGAACGATCCGGTCAGCTCCGCCCCTCTGGCACGAACGGCCCTTGGACCCTATGCCTGTGTGCGGGTGAAGGGTGAGTACGAAGACAGGGGGCGGACCTGGCAAACCGACCTGGCCCTAGCCTTCCCCGACCGGGTGCGCGAGGTCGTCACTCCGGCCGGGGGTCGCGCGACGATGCGGCGCGCGGTGCTGCGTTTCGGGAAGGCCATGTGGGTCTTCGAGCCGGGTGAAGGCCGCAGCCGGGTCCTGCCCCTGGCGGAACGCCCGCCGCTGCTTGCAAGGTGGACCCTCGAGCAGGCCCTCTTCACCTGGCCCTACGGCTTCGCCTGGGAAGGCGACGACTCCCTGCGCGTCGCCCGAGTGGATGGCAATCCCAGAGTGGATGGCAATCACGGTGAAGTCGCCTCCCTACGTGCCCGGCTGGACGGCGAGGGGAGACCGATCGCCCTGGAAGCCCTGGATCGACGAGGCCGCGCACTCTACGCCCTCGACCCGGTGGCCTGGGGCGAGGGGGGTACCGACCGACCCGTGAGCTATACCGCCCTTCGGCAGGGTGAAGCGCCGCGCACGGTACGGGTGATCGAACTCGACTACCCCAACCTCTTCGACCGCTTCTTCATGCCCGCCGATCGGCGCAGGGTGACCCGGGGAATTCCGACCCGCCACGTCTCCGCCTTCACCTGGCGCGCAGGCGTCGGCCGGCGGCAAGCCCTCGGGGAGGGGGTATCGCTGGAGGATGCCCTGGCGAGGGCGGAGGCTTGGGCTGCCCAATCGCCCGGCAACTCCCCGGTCATCGAACTCGATCCGGGGGGCCGGCCGGTTGCCCTGTGGCTCCAGGGGCCGGGGCCCGCTGCTCCCCCGGGCTGGGAGGCCCTCCCCGACCGGCCCGCCCTGGGGATCGTGCTCGCATCACCCGCGGCCCTCACGCCCGCGGATGCGCGTGCCCTCCTACGCGCGGCATCGGATCGGGGTCGACGGGGAGTGACCTTCTTCCTACGCGCCAAGCCTCCGGGGCAGGAACCGCGGCGTGCCGAACTGATCCTCACCCTCGATCCACCCTGAATTCCCTGGGCCCCCACCCCTGTTGTCCCATCCAGAGGTGACCCATGAAGAGGACACCTCGCCCGGGAGCCACGGCTGGATCCTCCCTGGGATAGATCCAGCCCCTGGCGCGAACGGCACCCTTGTTGCAGGGTCACTCCCGGCCCCCACGGATCCCGGAGGTAAACATCATGTTGCGACGCCCGCTCTTCACGCTCATCGCCTGCCTATGCGCCGGTCTGCTCCTAACCGACGGGGCCGCCGCCCAACGGGGCCGCCACTCCTCGGGGGGATCGGTGGGGCGCAGCTCCCATTCCGTGGGAGGCAGCTCGCGCGGGATTTCCCGACCGTCGAGTTCGGGTCGCAGCTACTCCCGCCCTTCGAGCTCCAGCCGCAGCTACTCGCGTCCATCCAGTTCGGGTCGCAGTTACTCGCGCCCCTCGAGTTCGAGCCGCAGCTACTCTCGCCCCACGGGCTCCAGCAGCAGCTACTCCCGCCCCACGACGAGCCGGTCCGCCCCCTCGGCCCCTACGTCCGTGCGCTCGACGACCCGGACGCGTCCCTCGACCCGTTCGGAAGCGGTACGCACCTCCAGCTCCGGTGATTGGCGCAGTGCGACCTCTCCGGCTACCTCTCGAACGAGCAGCAGCACCGATCCCTATCTCTCGAGAGACCTCTCCCGACCGATCAGCTCCGGGGGCAGTGTGATCGACCTGTCGGATGCCGGTGTCGCCCCCCGGGTGCGCTTCCCTCGCGCGGCGGACCGTTTCTCCAGCGGCAGCTCGCGCAGCACTACGACCCCCGGTTCTTCCATCGATCTCACGCGGCAACTCCGCAGCCGCGTCAGCGCCCAGGATCTGGCGCGCATGCGCAGCGCCGCGGGCCAGGCTCAACCGACCGTCCGCAGCCGCCCGGTGAGCAGCGCCGACATTCTGTCGCGCTACCGGGGCAGCAGCGCTGCTACCCGCTCGCGGAGCGCCGCGGCGAGCACCCCGGCCCGAGGAGAGAGGTCGGCAACCGATCCGCGCCTGGCCCGTCGCCGGGCAGCCGACAATGAAGGCCTCTCGCAGGCCCGGATCGATGCCCGGCGCGCCAAGGACGCCCGCGCCGCGAAGCAAGCCTCCGATGCCCAGCGAGCCAGGGATGCACGCGAGGCCAAGCTGGCCTCCAACGCCCAGCGCGCGGCTGACGTGCGCGCCGCCATGCGCACCGAGCGCATCCAACGAGCCCGTGAGAACTACATCGATTCGATCCAATCCTCCGGCTCCGGTGAAAGTCACTACGGGGACGGGGATGGGGACTACGACGACGGCTACGACGATGGATACCACGACGGGTATCACGACGGATACTGGGACTACGGCTGGTTCGCGGGCTGGGGCTTTTACGGCTCCTGCTGGGGCGGCTATTGGGGTTGGAACTGGTATGGGCCCTTCTGGGGCTGGTCCTTCTGGTGGCACCACTACTGGTACAACGGCGGCTATTGGTTCCCGGGCTACTCCCCCAGCTACTACTGGTACGGACCGTTCAGCCCCAGGGTCATCATCCAGGTGGGTGACACCAGCGACCAGGACGTGGTCTACGTCTATGACGACGATCCCGAGGTAGTCGTGATAGACGGGAGTCGCGCATCCGTCGGCGAGGGAGCACCGGCGCCGGCCCCCGCAGCCGCCACTCCCACCCCAGCCCCTCCCACGGATACGGGAACGGCTGATGACGCCAGCCAGAGCCTGGGTCGCGCCGTGGGCTACTACCTGACCCTGGGCGACCGTGCCTTCCGCGACGGGCGCTATGGCGAGGCCGTGCACGACTACGCCAAGGCGGTCGAGTACCAGCCCGAAGAGGGGATCCTCTACCTGATCCTCTCCGACGCGCTGATGGCCTCGGGTGACTATCACTACGCGGCCTTCTCCCTGCGCAAGGCTCTCGAACTCGACCCCGCGCTGGTGACCAACGTGGTCGACAAGCACTCCCTCTACCCCGACCCCGCGGAATTCGACCGCCAGCTCGCCGTGCTCGAACTCTACCTCGAGGACCACTTCCTCGACGATGACGCGCGACTCGTCCTGGCAGCCAACTACCTCTTCGGAGGTCGACCCGCCGCGGCCGTCGATCTACTCGAAGGCGCGTTCAGCGTCGACGTCAAGAACACCCCCGCCGGGGGGCTCATCCTAGAGGCCGCCCGCGCCATCCAGTACGGGACCCCGGCCCACGAGAGCTCGGAGCCCGGGGGGGCTCCGGCGCAGAGCGACCCATCGAGCGCTACGGATCAGTAGGGATCGAAGCGTCGCGAGCGAGCCGTTCGTAGCGGCCAGCTCGAGCTGGGGCCACGTTCCCCGCGTCGGGGCCGGTTCTCCTGGGGGGAGACCGGCCCCGCGCCTTTGGGCACCGAACACGCGTGCATCAGCGCGCCGGGTCGCATTCAGGAGCCAAACGGGGAGAAAACGTCCCTAGCGGTAGAAAGCGATCGAGTCGACCTCCAGGGTGAACTCGCCAAAGACCGACTCTCCCTTGAAGGGGTTGTTGCGGGCGTCGATCGAGAGGCCCAGCAGGTCGTCCGCTGACCAGGACACGCTCTTGCCGAATCCGATTTGCTTCAAGGAATCGAAGGGGATTTCGATCTGCGCCCACTGCTCCCCCACCTCCAGGGGAACGACGAAGAGGTTGTAGTCCTTCACTGCGGCTCGATGCACGGCAAGTGTGTAGGGTCGGGGAGTCCCGCGTACGCGGAGACGGAGGCCGGTGAAGGCCGAGGCATCGACCAGGCGCCTGCGCCCCGCGCTCCAATCGAGGGTCATACCGGACCAGGCTCCCCAGCGAAAACCCTCCAGTACCTTGCCGTGCAGGGTCAGAGTCCCCTCTCCTCCCTCCGCGGAACTCTCCAGGTTGCCTGTGCTCTTCCCGCCGGCGACCGAATCGGTGAGAACCTGCCACTCGCCTCCCCAGTCGGAGTAGAGATCGGTGTCGTCGAAACCGTCGATCTCTTCTCCCACCGATTCCCCCGCGACGAGGCGCTGGACCGGCTCGCGCAGGGCCAGGTTGGCCTCGTGGATCGCGCTCGCATCGAAGGGGCGTCCCGCCTTGAAGACCTGCTCTACCTCCCAGATGCGCGCGATCTCCGCCGTCGGATCCCCGCGCACGAGGACGACATCGGCAACCTTTCCGGGGGAGAGGGAACCGAACTCTTCTCCAACCCCCAGAATCTGCGCCGAGCGCAGCGTGCCACACTGCAGGGCCTGCGCCGGAGTCAGGCCCGCCTCCACGTAGAGTTCGAGTTCGTGCAGGGCCGCGGGGCCGTGGGGCGTGAGCGGATTGCCGGCGTCGGTGCCGAGGCCCACGGGGATACCGGCCTCGAAGATCCGTCTGAGGTTCGTCAGGGCCCCTGCGCGCGACTCCTTGGCGAAGGCCCCGGCCCAGGTGGCGCCGGAGTTGGAGGGCAGCCCCGGATCGGTCAGGGCCTGGTAGAGGTCGGTGCAGAGGGCCTCCCGCGTCAGGGGATGGGTAAAGGGAGCCGCGCCCCCTGCCGCCTCACCGGCGCCAAGAACGACCGCAAGGGTCGGGATATAGGCGGTCCCTGCTCGCTTCATCGAATCGAGCAGAGCCTGGTCCACTTCTCCGAGGAAAACACCGTGGGCCAATGCGGTAGCGCCGCATTGCACGGCGGTGCGCGCCTCCTCGAGGGACCAGATGTGGCAAAAGAAGGGCAGCCCGGCTTGGCGAGCGCGTCCCCCCAGAGCGCCGAGAAGATCAGCCGAAAGGGTCGGTAGCTCGGGGATCCCAGCCCATCCACCGTGCTCGAGGATGCCCTTGATCACATCCGGACGGTGCGCCAGCAAGCGGTCGAACCGCTCTTGGACCTCCGCCGGAGTGGTCACGGTATTGGCCGGAATGCCGAACTGTGTCCCGTGGCCCCCCGGAGCGGTGAAAGCTGCGCCTGCCACGAACAACCGCGCCAGGCCGGGATCGTCGTGGGACTCTTCGCGCAGGTCGAAGATCCCATCTCCTGCATGCAGATCCACGACACTGGTGACCCCGCAGGCGAGTTGGCTGGCCAGGTTCAAGCGGGGGCGGGATGGCAAGGGGGCGTTCATGGGCCCGCCGTCCACGGCAAGGTGACAGTGCAGGTCGAATAGGCCTGGCAGGACGGTCATCCCCTCCGCCTCCACCAGGGCTGTCCCCTCGGGAATGGGATCATCCAGCCCCTTCTCGGCCAGGACCCTCCCGTCGCCGATCCAGAGCTGCCCAAGCGGCCGTCGCCGGCCCGCCTCGGAGTCGAAGAGGAAACCGCCCCGGATGACCAGGGAAGGCCTCCCCTTGTCAGCGTGGCGCTGCTGAGCCGGGGAAGAGCCTGCCAGGAGGGAGAAGCAGAGCAGGATCGTGAGGAGTTGCATGGATCGGTCCTTGTGGGTGAGGAGGGATTGCGATCCCTACAGTGAGGATGCGCGGAGTATTCGGCAAGAAACGCGGAAAAGACCTTCACCTGTGGGCCGGTAGCCATCTTTCGAGGGTTGCAAGCGCTAAGCCGTACTACTGGCGCAGCCACCCGCCCCATGAAGGTCTCTGCAACTCTTTCCCTACTCTGCCTGTTGCTTTTCGCCTGTGATTCGGGAGGGGGCGGTAGCCAGGAGCAGTCATCGGGAAGCGACGCAGGAGCCTCTCCCAGGGAAGGCGGTGCAGCGATCTCGCACCCCCTTCCGTCGCAACCTTTAGGCAGGCCGGATCTCCAGATCCTTGCGGCTAGCGTCGAGAGGTATGACCAGCCCCCCTTCACCCACCAGCTCAGCGTGACCGTTGCCAACAACGGAACCGCCCTCGCCAACGGCTTCGACGGAGGGGGGAGCTACACATGCCCCGGCGGCACCGTTCAGAAAGTCGGGCTGGACATCGTCCAGGGGGGCTACCTCCAACCCGGCGCAACCTTCGTCTACAAGACGCCCTTCCGCTATCAATGCGCGGGTTCCCCGGCCTTCGTCACGATCCACCTCACGATCGATAGCAGCAACGATGTCGCTGAGAGCAGCGAGAGCAACAACACCTTCAGCTTCCAAGCGGACATGCGCTAGACCGGCATCCACGGACCCCACGGCGGCAAGAACCCTGATACGACTCGTCGGCGGCTGGAGGCGCGTACACCGCGGGGATCACGCCGCAACCTCGTTCTGCCCGTCCCGGGTATCCTGCCGGGATGGTGAACCCAATCGGCCTTTGTCTCCGTCTGACCCTCTGCTTCGGCACTGCCGTCGCCCATGCGGCTACCCAGGGCTCAGGAGATGAACGAGGCCCCGGTGCGGATCGGACGCATGCCTCCGTGGTGTCGGGGAACGAGGCGGCGCCCGGAGCACTTCGTGACTGGCTCACCACCCGCGATCCGTGGAGAGCGAGCCTGGTCTCCGATTCCCAGGCAGGCCCGATCGAGCTCTCCAACGGCCTCGTGCGCCGGGTCATCGCGCCGCGCCTGGGTGGCGTGACTGTCGCCCTAGACGATCTGCGCACCGGTGCCGCCCACCTGCGCAGTTTGCGACCGGCGGCACGCGTGCGCATCGCTGGAGTGGATGTTGCGGCGGGTGGCGCGGTCCTCCGCGCGGGTGTCGTGGCCGACCACGCCTTTGTCGGCCCACTGGATGACTGGGCACCCGACCCGGAAGGCCTGCAACTCATCGCCAGCACATCCTCCCAGCCCCTGGAACGCATGGCGTGGAAGCGCACGCGCCACGCATCACCACTGGCCGTGTGGCCTCCGCGCGGACGGCGACTGACCCTCGAGTACGCGCCCCCGAGGGGGTCGAAGGACTTACCGGCAGGCTTGCGAGTCCTCGTCCATCACGAGCTCTACGACGGTGTGCCGGTGCTCGGCAAGGCTGTCGAAATACGCAATGAGGGAGACACTCCCTTCGTCGTCGAGCGCATCGTGACCGAGGAGCTGGCAGTCGTGGAGGGGGCCTCGTGGGTCGAGACTCGCGATGCGATCCCCCTGCCCACGCCCACCCTCCTGCATGCGGAGAGCGAGTATGCCATGGGAGGTGGGTCGGCCGTGAACGCCAATCGCTTCGGCGTTCGCTGGCTCCCGGATCCGGAATACGCCACCCAGGTGAACTACCTGCGACGCATGCCCTGCCTGCTGGAGATCGCACCCGAGCGCTCGATCAACCGCGTGCTAGGGCCGGGGGAGTCCTTCACCGCGCCGATGGCGTTTCTGGTCGTGTTCGACTCCAAAGACGCGACGCGGCGCAGTTTGACACTGGCGCGCTTCTACGAAGTCATCGCTCCCTGGACGACCGAGAACCCCCTGATGATGCATGTGCGGCACTCGGACGACGAGGCCGTGCGGCTCGCCATCCATCAGGCGGCAGAGGTCGGCTTCGAGATGGTGATCCTGACCTTCGGTAGCGGCTTCAACATGGAAGATGATCGCCCCGAAGTGCTCGCCCACTGGAAAACCCTGGCCGATGAGGCGCACGCTTCCGGGATCGGTCTCGGGGGCTACACGCTCCTGTCGAGCCGACGCATCCAGCCCGAGACCGACTTGATCGTGAATCCAAAGACAGGTACACCGGAAGGGCAGACCCACGGTACCTGCCCCGCTCTGACCTCGGACTGGGGACTGCGCTATCTCGCGCGCCTGCGTGCATTCCAAAGCGCTACCGGCTTCGACCTCATCGAGCACGACGGGCCCTATCCGGGCGATGTCGACGCACGCGAGCGCCTGCCGTGGCAGCACGGAGCCCAGGACTCGCGCTTCGCCATGTGGAACCTCTCAGCGGAGTTCTACCGCTGGTGCCGAGCTCGGGGGGTCTACGTCAATGCGCCCGACTGGTACTTCCTGGTCGGTACGAACAAGACCGGCATGGGATACCGCGAGACCAACTGGTCTCTTCCACGGACCCTCCAGGTCTTGCACACGCGCCAGAACATCTTCGACGGTACACGCGCCAAGCGGCCAAGCATGGGCTGGATGTTCGTACCGCTGACGCAGTATCACGGGGGCGGGGCCGCTGCCACGGTGGAACCGCTCGAAGAACACCTGGCGCACTATGATGCGATGCTGTGTGCCAATCTCGGCGCCGGAGTTCAGGCCGCATACCGCGGGCCGCGCCTTTTCGACACCGAACCCACACGGGATCTGGTTGCGCGGCGCGTCGCCTGGTTCCTGGCCCACCGGGAGATCCTCGAAGCGCCGATCATTCACTCGGCCAGTCGTCGTGCCGACGGCCGTGACGTCGATTGGCTCCTGCATGGGGACCCGCGGCTTGGATCGTTCGAAGGAGCCTACCAGGGAATGCTCGTCGTCTATCGCCCTCCTCTCTTGCGGGAAGACGCGGTTTGCGATGCGCTGGAGCGTGAGCTCTCGATCGACCTGACCTACACCGGACTCGCGCGCTGCACCGCGGTCCAGGCCGACGGACCCGGTGGTGCAACTCTCAGATTGACGCCACAGGCGGACGGTCGTGTCCGAGTGCCTGTTCGCATTCCCGCCGGCGAACCGATGACCTGGTTTGCTTTCCGCTGCGGAGATTAGAGTGGGACCTCGCGAGGCCCATCGTCGCCACCGAAGACCTGGATCGTGGGTCTGCGCCCGAAGTTGCGCTCGAAACGTTCAAACAAGACGGCCTGCACATCCTCGATCGCTTCACGCTCCACCAGCGCCACCGTGCAGCCCCCGAAGCCCGCACCGGTCAAACGGGATCCAAGGGCACCCGGCGCTTCACGGGCAGCATCGACCAGGCAATCGAGCTCGGCGCAAGAGACCTCGTAGAGTTCCCGCAGGGAGTCGTGGGCCAGGAACATCTGCGCCGCCATCGTCTCCAGATCACCGGCCAGGAGGCGCTCCCGTGCCAGGAACGTGCGCTCCACTTCGTCGATGACATGGCGCGCTCGACGTCGCTCCAGAGGGTCGAGGTGCTCGCCATGGCGCTCGAGTTCCTCTGCACTCACGTCCCGCAGCACCTTGGCACTGGGGCAGTGGGGCGCGAGTTTGGCAAAGGCGGAAGCACACTGCTCCACTCGGAGATTGAACTCCCCGGCGGCGAGCTTTCTCTTCACGCCCGTATCGGCGACCAGGATGGCCAGGCGACTCATGTCCAGAGGCAAGTGCTCGTAGGTCTCGTCCTTGCAATCGAGCCAGAGGAGGTGATCCGGGCGTGCGAACCCGACCGCGAAAGGATCCATGATGCCGCACTGCACACCGACGAAGTTGCGCTCGGCGCGCAGTGCGCTGCGTACCCGTTCGGCGGAGTCGAGCCCCAGCTCCCACACCCGATCGAGCACCAGAGCCATGCCGACGCACATCGAGGCCGAGGAGGAGAGACCGGCTCCGATCGGAAGGTCGCCTCCGAAGAGGATCTCGAACCCGCTGGAGCAGCGCGACCGTTCCTCCTGGGAGGCTCCGTCAAGCAGGTCGAGAAGCACCCCCAGGGGATAGTCGACCCAGCGCCCGAGGGGAGCCTTTGGCAATGCCTCCAGATCGACCTCCAGCCCTTCGCTCTCCTGGGTGGACGCCAGGCGGATGAGACGATCCTTGCGCGGGCGCACGGCGAAGAAGGTGCCGCGATCGATCGCGGTGGGCATGACCGGCCCCCCGTTGTAGTCCAGGTGTCCTCCAAAGAGGTTGACCCGTCCCGGAGAGAAGAAGATGCGCGGGGCCGCCTCGCCGCCAAAGCACGCGCTGAAGTGGTCAGCGTGTTCAGCGAGGCGCGCTGCCTGGGCCTCGGGCGCGGCAGGATCGATCATGGACGCATCCTAACGACCGACGTGATGGGTGCGAGGGCCCGGGGCAAGCTCGCGGCCCTATTCGAGTCAAGTCTTCACGGGGGCGGGCCGATGGTAGACTGCGTCCCCATGCGCTCCGCACGCCCCATCGCCTCCCTACTGCTCCTCTTCTGCGCCGCCTGTGCGTCGGTCGAGTTCCAGCGCACGACCCAGACCTCGGGTACCTTCGTTTCTCGCGGACGGTCGTTCACGATCTTCTCGATCGACATCCCCAAGGAGGCCCTCCAGATCGCCCGCGAGAACGCCGCCGACGCGGGCCTGGCCAACATGCGTGTGGAGACGGTATCGGTCAGCCCCGATTGGGGGTGGTGGAACTGGGTGCTCGACATCATCTCGGTTCGCAGCGCCACCATCCGCGGGACCTGGGGGATGGATTCCCCCGAGCCGGCGCCCGCAGGGGATGCGCAAGTCGAGTCGACGCCCTAGCCCTCGCCAGTTGAGGCCCAGCATCGCGAGGGCCTGTAGGGTGCCGGATCTGGCCTCATTGCTCCAAGGGGTACGCGGCGCTGCCGATGACCATCTCGCCCTGCCCGAGATCCGCCCAGAGATTGTAGGTCGAGCCATCCTCGCTGATTTCAAGGCGGTAGGGAACATCCGGGTAGATCTCCGCAGTCCGCTCGCAAAGAGTTTCCTTGAGCGATGCCATTTCCCTTTGACCCGCCGGAGACTCGATCAGCTTCTTGGCCGCATCACGGAGAGAGTAGATCTCCTCGTTACCTGCCCGAGGTACGAAGACGTGATGCCAAGAGTCCCCTTCTCCTCTGACCATGTAGTAGATATCCATGGTTCCGCTCAGTTGGTGGCTGATGAGGGGACCGCTTGGAATCCGCGGGTAGTCGTCATCCAAGCTCGACAGGAACTCATCTCTGTACTCGATCTGCAGCGCGCGGATGGCTTCCCGCCACGCGTCCATTTCGTCCGGTTCGAGTGAGTCCACGTCGACATCCGCAAACCTGACGCCATCGAGCATGACGTGCTCCCCCGCCCAGGTAGCAGCGACTTTGGGCTCACTTTCAATAGGAACAGGATCCGGCTGCTGAGGCACCCGGTCGCGGGGATCCCCTGCCTGGGGAGAGATCAGTTTCGCCGAGCGGGACTGCGATTGCCCCGGAGGTGCATCGGCCCTAACCACCGGAAGGACCGCGGGAAGCTCTTGAGATCCACCATGGGCCCAGATCCAGCAGGCCAGCGCACCGACAAGGGTCAGGACGCAAACCGCAACCATCCTCGTCGAATTCAAGACCTCCCTCCAGCGTGGAACGATCTCTTCATGAGTGAACGGAAGGTTGACTCATTCATTCTCGGTGCACGGGCATTCGACAGTTGTCGCGAGGTCCGTGAAGTGAAGTTCCCACCCACAGTCGTCGGTATTCGGGATCGGCATCGGCCCAACCGTTGTCATGGTGATTTGGGGTTAGGCATTCCCCCGGTTTGGAGGATGCGGGGCTCGGAGCGCACCTTCATTCCGGTGTCAAGGAGATGTGGTGATACCCCCCGCTGTCAAGGGCGTCGCTCGGGCTTTCGCCGTAGGAAGTCGTGCCGCCGGCACCCACCATCCAATAGGACGCGGTCCGGCCCGGTGCTGCTGCCCGAACACGAGCCGCTACAGAGCTCCCCCAATCATGTCCATTGCCGCCATCTTGACGCCTCCGTCCTAGCCCTCTCCCTCGCCGAGGAGAGCCCGCAGCGTCTCCCGCAGCACGCTCTCGAACGGCTGGGGACGCCAGCCGAGCTCGCGGCGAGCCCGATCGGCCCTTCCGCGCCAGTTGACGCCCAGCATCGCGAGGGCCTGTGGGGTGAGTTCCGCGAGGGGCCGCACACGATCGATCAGACGTGCACAGCCCACGACGGCCGGCCAGACAGGAGCGGGGACCGTGCGCGGCACACGGACCGTTCGACCGAAGGTGCCCAGCTCCACCGCTGCGATCCGACAGAGCTCCGCCAGGCGAAACGTGCGGTCAACCAAGAGGTAGCGTCGCCCCCGCTCGCCACGCTCCAGCGCGAGACAAACCCCTTCCGCCGTGTCGTGAACACCCACGACAGAGAGAGATCCTGGAGCAACCCACCCCCCCAGGTGCCCCTCGATCAACCGCTTCAGAAAGATCGAGGTGTTGGTCGACGGATCCGGGCCGAAGATCGCACCAGGACAGACGACCCGCACATCCAAGCCCAGGGCTCCCAGCGCGATCTCCTCCGCGGCGCGCTTGGTATCCGCATAGGCAGAGAGCCCGCCTCCGCTCCAAGCACTCGCTTCGTCCAACGCCTCCGCGCCGCGGGCACAGCCCACGGCGACGATCGAGGAGACATGCAGCACACGGGAGAAACCCACCTCCTTGGCTACATCGAGAAGCCTCTGGGTCCCCTCCACATTGACCTCCCGCAAGAGAGCCCGGTCGGCACTCTTGTAACTGATCACCGCCGCCGCATGAACGAGCTGGGCCCCCGGGCCGGCGGCGCGGGCGGCGCGCTCGAGGGTCTCTCTTTGCGTGAGATCACCCTCGTGCCAGATGAGATCCAAGTCGGCCAGAGGAGCACGTCGCGAGGTCGTGCGAGCCAAGGCATGCACCACACGGCCACGCGCGACGAGATTGCGAACGATCTCCCGGCCCAGGAAGCCGGTCGCGCCCGTGACCAAGACTGCCGCGCTCATGGGGCCTTGGGCAGAACGATACGAGCGACGGCACCCGGACCATCCTCGGCGTTGCGCAGCTCGACCGTCCCTCCCAGGTCCTCGACGACCCTGCGCACGATCGCCAGACCGAGTCCCGTCCCCGAACTGCGGGTCGTGAAGTAGGGTTCGAAGAGGTGCTCGGCAACCTCGGGATCGATGCCCGTTCCGGTGTCGCGTATCTCGAGGATGATCTCTTGCCCCTCTTGGAAAGCGCGCACATACAACCGCCCACCCTCGGGCATGGCGACGATGGCGTTGGTAACCAGGTTCAACAGGGCCCGCTGAAACTCATCGGGGTCCGCGCGGACATAGAGATCGTCGGGGACGGAGACCTCAAAGCGAATCCCCTGCTCCTCCGCCCAGGCTGCGTTGAGATCCAAGACGTGCCCGACGAGCAGCGCCAGCGGTACCGGGCGGGGATCCTTGTGCTCGCCGGCAAAGGCGTAGAAATCCCGCGCCACCTCGCGCATCGTCTCCACCTGGCGCTGGATCATCGGGATCGTCCGTTCGAGGATGCGGTCGAAGTCTTCACTCTTTTCCTTCCAACTGCGCTCGAGCAATCCCGCTGAAAGTGAGATCGGGGTCAGGGGGTTCTTGATCTCATGGGCCACCTGCCTGGCCATCTCCCTCCAGGCGGCCTCCTTCTCGGCCTTGACGAGCTTCTCCTGCGCCCGCTCCAGGTCCTCGGTCATGCGGTTGAAGGAGGTGGCGAGCTGGCCGAGTTCGTCACGGGAACGTACCCGCAGCCGAGCGCTGAGGTCACCCTGACCGACGCGCCGGGTGTGCTGCTCGAGCTCGCGAATGGGACGGGTCGTGCGATGGGCAATGAAGAAGGTGAAAAGCACCGCTATACCCAGAATCACCGCCGAAGTGGACAAGAGCCAAGTCGAGAGTTCGTGCACCGGTGCATAGATGTCGTCGTCATTGACTCCGACCCCCACGACCCAGCCGAGCCCTCCGTTGGCCGGCGCACGACAACGGGCAAAAGCCGCCTTCTTGTTTACGCCGCGGAATGTGTAGTCGGGGTACATGCCGCGCTCGCGCTCCTGGACGGCCTGGGAAAGGCTCCGCAGCGCCCCCCCCGCCAGCTCACTGACTCGCCTTCCGTAGAGGCTGTGGTCGGGGTGCGCGATGATCGTGTCTCCGTCACGCTTCCAGACCCAGGCGTAGGAGGAGGCATAGATGTCCTCGCCGACGATGCGTGCCTTCTCGTCGGTGGATTCTCGCCGGCCATAGGCGTCGACCTGGCGCTGGATCTTGTCCCAGGACATGAGGGTCAGCAGCACACCCGCCGCTTCGGATCCCCGAGGCCATTTCTCGATGCGCTGCGCGAAGCCGATGTAGTAGCCGGAACGATCCTCGCCGGGCCCCACGAAAGACCAGTGATCGAAGTCGATCAGGGCGTTGCCTCGCTGCAACGCCCTCTGGAACCAGGGTCGATCTCCAAAGGAACTCTCACGCCAGAGCTCTCCCAACCACCCGGGAAGCTCCGCGCCCGAAGCATCGACCGAATTGGTCATCACCGGCCGCCCCTCGGGGGTCAGGGCGACGACATAGTCATAGACGCCATGGCTCTCGACGACCACGTCGAAGAGCGTCTGCACCATACCCTCGAAACTGACTCCTCCCGGCTCGCTGTTGCTATCGACGACATCTTCGACCAACCAACCCACGAGCTGAACACCGGCCAGCATCTCCGCATCCTTGTGGCGCTCGCTCAACTCCTCGTCGAGCCGCTCGGCCAGATCGGATGCCATGGTCACCAGGTAGTAGCGCACGACGTCTCCGGCCAAGCGATCGGAGACCTTGACATCGACGAACCATGCGAAGCCGACGAACGGGACGACCACGGCCCAGAGCACCGCGAGAACCCACTTGGTGGAAATGCGCCGTATCATCCGCCTCCCATTCTAGGTCTCCGAGCGGTTCGAGGGCCGCTCCAGCCTCCCGCCGCATGCCCGCGCTCCAAGAAGAACCCACCCCGCAGCGCATCCTGATCGTGCGCACCAGCCACCTGGGGGATGTGGTCCACGGGCTCCCCCTGCTCGGAGCCCTGCACCGCGCCTGGCCCGAGGCACGCATTGCCTGGGTCGTCCAGAACGAATTCGCCCCCCTCCTCGAAGGCGCCAAGGGTCTCGAACGCGTGATTCGCTTCGACCGCAGGGGAGGAGTTCGGGGCTGGCTGCGGGCACGCACGGCCCTGCGCGAGTTCGCCCCGGACTGGAGCGTCGACTGCCAAGGTAACGCCAAGAGCGCCTCCCTGGCCCTCGCCAGCGGCGCCCGCCTGCGCTTGGGCTACAGCCCGAAGGATTGGCGCGAGCCCTGGTGCGCCCGCAGCCTGACCCACGCGGCTCCCCCCGCCTTCGGTCCCCACGCCTTGCACCGCATCGCAGCCCTGGCCGACCTCGTCGCTCCAGGGGCCGAACTCAGCGTCGATCTGGGCCTGCGCGGTGACGAGCGCCGGGCGGGGCGCGCGGCCCTCCAGGTCCACCGGCCCAGATCCGGCTCGCCCCTGTTCCTGCTCCACCTGGGGGTTGGTGGGGACCCGCGCTCCTGGCCCCTGGAGTCCTGGCGCGAACTCGCCCTGCGCCTCTCCGACGCAGGATGTGCCGTACTCCTGCTCTCGGGACCCGGGGAAGAGGCCCTGGGGCGGGACCTCGAACGCGATCTCGCCCACCGACCGGGTATCGGCCATTGGGTCGGCCAGAGGGACCTGCGCCTCCTGGCCGCCGCCCTGGCCGAAGCCGAAGGTGCGCTCTTCGTTGGAACCGATTCGGGACCGACCCACCTCGCCGCTGCCGCCGGACGGGCGGTGGTGATGCTCTCCGGCCCCCAGGATCCGGCACGAACCGGACCCTGGCCCCTCCCGTCGACGGCAGGTTCCCCCCATCGCGTCCTGCGGGCCGTCCCCGGGGGCCTGGGGCCCATGCACCAGCTCTCACCCGAGCGGGTGGCAAGGGCCTTGCTCAGCGACGCTCGCTGACGAGAATACCTGCCCGTGCGCATGTTCCACTACTTCAGCGCCGCCCTGGCGGTCGTCGTACCCGCGCTCCTGGCCACCACCTGGCTGGGTGTGAGCGGACAGATCGACCTGCACTTCAAAGTGGCGCTGATCACGGCCATCCTGACCGTCGGGGCCCACTCCCTGCTCATCCTGTTCATGCTCATCACCGGACGCATCGTGCGCGAGGCGATCCGCGCCCGGGAACTCCCCCAGCTCTTCCTGGATGAGCTGAACGACTTCTTCTCGCGCAAGGCCGCCTACCCCGCGGCCTTGCTCGGGGCGGTTTCGATCGTCGCTGCAGGTGTTCTCTCCCTCGCCCAGCGGGAAATGGGCTGGCATCCGGCCACGCACATGGTCGCGGGCCTCGTCGCTCTCGTCGTCAACCTGTGGGCCTTCCCTCTCGAGCTCCGCACCCTGCGTGAGAACCAGGGACTCGTCGATCGCGTCGCCGACGAACTCGACCGCATCGACCAGGACCTGGCCGCCCGTGGGGCCCTGCCCGAAGACCCGCCGCTCGAGCCCGCCGCCGTTTCCCATGGCGCTCTGATCGTCGCCTTCAGCGCCTGGATGCCCTATTTCTACTGGGTCTTCGTCGTCTGGAGGGGTGACTTCTCCAAGGCCTCGATCCATCCCTGGATCGAAGCCTCGCTCCTGGCCCTCGCGATCTGGTGGTTCACCCGAGGGGCCGCCAAGGCGCAAAGCCCGGGCCCCAAGCAGGTCCCCTAGCGTTCGGCTCGCAGACTCTCCAGGCGCTGCTCGACGTCCCGGTACTCCGGCCAGAGCAACTCGATCTTGGTCAAGGTAGCTTCGAGTTCCTCGCCCTCCAATCCATCGAGACTCGCATACAGCTCCTCGACCTGGGCGATGAGTTCTTCCACGCTCGTCAAGCGGGCACGCACATCCTCATAGAAGTCGCGCTCAGCCAGGATGTCACGGTACACCTGTGCCGCTTCGTTCAGACGAAAATCGTGCTCGTAGTTCAGGCCCTGCTCGTAGGCCGCCTTGGTGCGCAGGTCGTCGATCTCGCCGAGTAGCTCATCGAAACGATCCTGCTGGACTGCGGTCTGGGAGCGGCCCGCCTGAAGGATCTCGACCGCGTTGTCGAACTCCCCCCGGCGAATGGCCATCTCCCCGGCCTTGTAGACCTCGAGTACCTGGGCCTCGTTCTGCATGCGCGCATAGCCCTCCTTGGCCGCGCGATTGTCGGGATCCCGGGTCAGAGCGATGCGGTACTCACCCCGCGCGGCGGCGAAATAACCCTGCTCCTCCAGGTCCAGGGCGCTGGCGACGAACCGCTGGGCCAAGGCGGTGTCCACCTCTCTACGACGCTTGGCGGCTCGACTCTCGCCACGGCTATCTTCCTCCGTGCTGTACTTGTCCGCATAATCGAAGCGCGAGCGTGCGATCTCTAGCTTGACGTCACGCAACGCTTCCAATCCCTCGTTGTAGTAGTCCTTGGCCAGCCCCTCGCGATGAGCCAACTGCATGCCTACGCGGTACAGACCTTGAAGGGCGTCCATGTTGTCCGAGTCGTAGTCGAGGGCCTTCTCGTAGGCATCAGCCGCATCGAAGAGCCGGTCGCTGGCATGTCGATCCCGGGCCAGTCGGTACCAGCGATCGGAGAGTTTGGTGCGCGTCTTGTAGACCCAGCTCTGGGCCTCATGTGAGTCCGGAGCCAACTCCAGAGCCTGCTCGAAATCCTTCAAGGCCTGCTCGTCATGATCCTCGAAGGTCGCGCGTCGCCCCCGTTCCAGGAGCAGGGCGACACTCGCGAAACGATAGTCCTCCTCCGCAGCGGCATCGTCGGGAGCGAGTAGCCAGGCATCGTGGGCCTGCCGGAGAGCATCCTTGTACTCCCCCTGGGCTACCAGGTAGCGCACCGTGTGCGCCTCGGTACCGGCGTCGGCCGCCCGGCACGCGGCCAGGGGCAGGAGAGTGAGGAGGGTCAGGGCGGCAATCTTCATGGCAATCGGGACCAGGTGGCGTGAGACGACCGCCTCGCTGCGGTCTTCCCGGAGCACCGGAAAACCTTCCGGGCCACCTCTCTCTGGGAGGGCAGAGGATAACGACTCAGGAGTGCATGGCCTCGGTCAGAAACAGCCCCACGACCCCAAAAACGAGGACCGGCGACCAGGCTGCCAGGACCGGGGAGAGGAATCCGTGCAACCCCATGGTGCGCAGCACGAAATCGAAGGCGAAGTAGAAGACGCACATCATGCCCCCCAGGGCCAGGCGCTCCGCACCGCGCCCCCGCTCGTGGCTGAACATGAGCGGCACTCCGACCAGAACCAGGATCAGGTTGGCCAGGGAGAAGGTCAGGAAATAGTGCCAGAGGGTGGCCCAGGCCGGCTGGTCAGGCTCTCGGTCCAGCAGGGTCGCGACTTCCCCCATGGTCATTTCCAAGGGTGCATCGCGGGAACGGCGATACATCTCGATCAAGGAGGGTGTGAGCTCCACCTCCTTCAGGAGGGAGACCGGTGAGGTGTGCAGCTCGTCGTTCACGAGGTCGGTGCGCAGCCCCCCCTCGAGAACCCAGCCCACTCCGTCCCAGCGTGCGCTCTCTGCCTCGATCTTGGTGAAGTGTCCGCCAACCCGGGTCTTGACCGTGAGCCCGTGGGCCAACGGTCCTCCATCAGCTCGCGGAGAGTAGCGATCGATGACCGCGAAACTCCCGTCGAGGTTGCGCACGATGACCCCGCGATACTCGAGCTCGCTCCGGCGGGTCTTGAGACGATGGATCAGCTCGTCCCGAGGTCCGGAGAGCCAGCGGCCACAGGCCTCACGCAGACCCAGCATCGAGACCGACATCAACACGGCCCCCAGGTAGACGGGCATCAGTAGGCGATGCGCACCGACTCCCGCCGAGAACACCGGCGCGACCTCGTTCTTCGCCAGCAGCTTGCTGACGGTGAACATCGCTGCCATCACGGTCACGAAGGGACCGACCTGAAGGAAAATGTAGGGCAGATTGAGGGCGTAGTAGCGCAACACCTGGAGGAGGGTCGCAGGAGGGCCAGGCCCTGCCTCGTCTACCCAACCCTCCACGTTCGAAGCCGCATCGAGGACGATGAACAGGCCCACGAGCAACCCCGCAGCCAGAGCATAGCTGCCGACGAAGTGGGCAGTCACATAACGGTCGATCCGACCTCCAAGACGCAAGCTGCGCTTCATCGGCGCAAGGCCTTCCGCAGGAGGATCAGGGAGGCAAAAAGGCCCAAGGCGATCGGCGACCAGGCAGCGACTGCCGGCGGCCAGGTGCCCGTCGCCCCCAAGTCCTTGGCGATACGCATCTGCAAGAGGTGGTGCAGGATCGCGTACCCCGAACAGATGGCCATGGCACCGAGCTGCGTCCCGCGCCGCGCCAGAAGGCCCGTCGCGGGACCGAGGAGGGCGAAAACGAAGAAGACCGCCGCGAGGGCCGGGCGGTAGGCCACCTCGAAGCGGTAGCGCTGCCGCTTCTCCGGGGGGAAGGCTCCGCGCTCCAGCCCCCTGCGGATTTGGGCACTGGTCAGGTAGCGCGGTCGATAGCTGCGCCCGCGCTGCTCGAGCTTGTGTCGTACCTCGAGGTGCTCGGTCTCCCACTGGTTCAGGCCGCTCTCGGAACGCTCGACGACCAGGAGGTTGTACAGATCAGCATGCAGGACCGATTGCTCGATGCGAATGCGGGCGGTCCTGGCGTAGTAGTCGGTCCCGTCCGATCCGCCCCCCATGCGCAGGAAGACCTCGTGCAGGCGACCGGTCCGGCGGTCGAAATCCAACGCGTCCAAGATGACCTCGCCGTTCATGAAGGAGAGGCTCGTCCCCCCGGGTGCGGGATTGGCGAGAGCATCCGAAGTTGCGCTCAGGATCAGCTCACGCTGGTGCGTGTTGCCCCGGGGCAGGATGTACTGGAGCAGCAGCAGGGCAAAGGCGAAGAGCCCCGCGCCGACCACCAGGGAGGGCAAGAGCAGCTTGCTCGGACGCACCCCGGCCATCTGAATGGCGATCCACTCCCTGTCCGCCGCAAGCCGGCCGTAGGTGGAGACGGTCGCCAAGAGAAAGCAGATCGGCAAGACATAGGGCACCAGGTTCTGGAGCGAGATGGCCAGGAACTGGAGCAGATGTCCCATCCCGGCCGAGGGAATGAGCTGGGCCGTACGCACGGCGATCCCCGGCAGGGCCACGAGCATCAATCCCCCCACCGCGAAGGCTAGGGAGACGATGAGCTGCCGAAAGACGTAGAGTGCTAGCTTCACGGGATGGGGTGCCCCGCCGGGCGACGGCAGGGTAGGGTAGTCACAGAGCCCAGCATGACCCAAGCCACCCCGGGATCCATCGAGCAGATCCTCAAGACGGGTGCCCGCCGCACGGTCACCCGGGAGGTCGTCGACGGTACTTCACGTATCGTCAAGCGCTTCCACGCCCCCGGTCTTTTCGACCGGACCCGCGACCGGCGCAGGGCGCTGCGCGAACACGACGCCCTTGCCCGATTGTGGGCCCAAGGACTGCCCGTCCCGCGCCCCGTGGCCCTACGGCGGCGTGAGGGGCGCTGGGAGCTGGTCCTCGAGGACCTCGGGGCGGCGGTCAGCCTCGACGATGCGCTCGAAGGCAAGGTCCCCTGGCCTGCCCCCCCCCTGCGCATCGCCGCGAGCCTGGGCAAACTCCTGGCGGACCTGGTCGCCGGCGACGTGCGCCATGGGGACCTGCACGCCGGCAATGTTCTGGTGGATGAGCAGGCCCGGGTCTACCTGATCGACCTGGCCTACGTCCGCATCGGGGTCCAGGTCGCGGCCACCCCCCTGCTCGTCGGTTGCGCAGCGGGGCTGCGCGAGCGGGACCCCGCCGGCTTCCGCGCCCGGGCCCTGGCCGCCTTCCGTCGCGCGAGTGGGCTCGCTCTCGACGCCGACACCCTCGAACACCAGGCGCGCGAACGACGCAAGAAGGTCGTCTCGAGACGCGTGGCCCGCTACTGGCGGGAGAGCGGGGCGCTGCGGCTGGTCGAAGCCGGGGGGGTACGCGGGCTCTTGGCCCATGATCTTGCGGAAGAGCGCCTAGCGGAGTTGGATCGCGACGATCCCCCGCAGGGCTACGTCGCCGTGCGAGCGACCTCCTTGCAGCACCTGGCCCGCCGCTGGGAACGTGCGGCCCGCTGCTGCATGCACCGTCTACCCTGCGAGCGCCCCGTCGCGCTGATCCATGCACCCAGACCCCGAGCCGTCCTCGAGGCGCCCACACTCGAACCCGCCACGGCCAGGGCGACGAGCACCGCCTTGGCACGAACCCTGGGCTCGATTCACGACCGAGGGCTGCGCCTGGAGGGCCAGGCGCGCGACCTGGGCCTCGCACCGGACGGTAGCGTGTGGATCGGGGGGGGTGACCTGGAGCCCCACCCCGCTATCGACGACCTCGGCTGGGTGCGAGCCTGGTTCGAACGACTCGAGCTTCGACCGGACGAGGCGGCCCTGGCTGCCTTTCTGGGGGCGAACCGAGGCACGCGACGGGACGGAGAGCGCATCGCCAAGGCCTGGATGAACCATGGGTGAGCCCCTGCGGCGGCGGGTTCGCGCCCGCCTCTTGGACGGGTTGACCCGGGCCGCGCCCTGGATCCCCTCCCCCCTTCTGGACCTTCCCCTGCGGGCGGCCGCAGGTTTGGCACGCCGCGGGGAGGCAGGTCGCCGCGCCTGGGAGAATCTACGCCTGGCCTATGGCGAGGAACTCCGCTCGCAGGAACTCGAGCTCCTGCTCGACAGGGTTTTCCGGCATGGGCGGCGCCTCGTTCACGAATGGCTGGCGCTCTCCAAGGAAGACGCGGACTGGGTCACACGGCGAGTCGAACTCGACGCCTCCATCGAACGGCTCGACCGAGAGGTTGCCGCCGGACGGGGAGTGATCGTCGTCACCGGCCACCTGGGGAACTGGGAACTGCTCGCGGCACGCCTCTCCCATCGCGGCTATCGCGGAGCGGTCATCGGCCGCCGCCATCCGCGCGATCCGGCGGCGGCCTGGCTGCCACGCATCCGGCGACGACACGGAGTGGAAACCCTGGCCCAGGATGCACCGCCGAGGCGCGCCCTGGAGATCCTTCGCAACGGAGGAGTCCTCGGAATCCTCTGCGACCTGGAGGTGCGCCGCCTCGATGGAGAGTTCGTGCCCTTCTTCGGCCGACCCGCCCTGACCATGGCAGCACCCGCTGCTCTTGCACGGGCCACGCGCCTGCCCCTCTATCCCGTGCGTTGTGTCGCCCACGATCCCCAGAGCTACCGGCTCAGCGTCGATCCGCCCCTCCAACTCGAGCGGGGAAAGGACCGCACAGAAGCGCGGCGCGATCTCTTGACACGCATGAATGCGCTCTTCGAGGCCTGGATTCGAAAGACCCCCGAGCAGTGGGCTTGGCACCAACACCGCTGGCGTACCCGCCCGGGGGAGCGGGAGGTCCTACCCCTGCCTGAACGGGTGCGGCGTGACATCGCCGCCCTGGGTCACGACCCCCGCAAGCGCCCCCAATAGCTCGATGGGGGCCTCGCCCAGCGCAGCCTGGCAGGGCCCTGGGTCGTGCTCTATGGTGCGCATCATGGGCAAGCGGCGCCTGCTCTTCATCCACACCGACCTGCGGCTTTCCGGCACGACCGAGCGCCTGCGTTGCGGAGTCCGCGCTCTGGTGGCCGCCGGTCACGAGGTGCACGTTCTGGCGGGAGGGGGCGCGCGCAGCCGCGAGGTCGAACAGGCCGGTGCCATCCTGCACACCGAACCCGGGCTGGGACGGGCCTGGGAGCGACCCTTCGTTCGCGGACGTGCACGGCACCTTTTCAAGCGCGTACAGGCGGACCTGGCCTGGGTCGTCGGCGAGGGATTGGCGGGGGTGGGCGCGGGCCTGCACCGTCCCTACGTCCTGGAGCTGGACCGACCGCCGACCCGCCCCCTCCCCTTTGCGCGCAACCACCTCCAGGCCGTCGTGGCTCCCTGCCCGACCCTGGTCGAGGCGATCGTCAACCGCGCGGGACTGCCACGCCAGGGACTCGTGATCCTGCCCCATGCACCCGCCTCTCCCGCAAACCCGCGCCCCCCCTTCAGCGGCCAGGGGCGCCTGCGGGTGGGTGTGGCGGGGGCTCTCGAGCGCGGACTCGGCGCGGAGATCCTCCTGGAAGCCGCCCGAGTGCTCTTGGATCGAGGCCGGGACCTGGAGCTGGTCCTACTCGGCGAGGGCCCCGCCGAGGCCGACCTGCGCCGCCGTGCCCGTGAACTCGGCATCCGTGACCGGGTCACGTTGAGTGCGCCGGCCGCCCCATCCACCGCCGAGCTACTCCAAGAACTCGACATCTTCGCCTGCCCCCAGCCGATCGGGACCCCGGGATGGCTCACCGCACAAGCCTTGGCCCTCGGCCGACCCACCCTACTGGCCGCCAACCAGGGCTCCTTTCAGTGGATCCGCGACGGTGTCGACGGTCTACTCGTCGATCCCTCCGATCCAGGAGCGCTCCTCGATGGCTTGCAGCGCCTGCTTGCGGACCCGGAGGCTGCCCGTGCCATGGGTGAGCGGGCTCGAATGCGCGCAGCCGGAGCCCCTGGAACCAACCTGCCGTCTTTCGGCGAGAGCCTACTCGCCGTGATCACCGAGGCCTGCCCGAGCGAAGAGGCAGGATCTGCGCGCTAGTCAGCGCCGGCTCCAAAGCAGGGCCGCGATCGCCGCCAGGACGAGCCCCACCTGCCAGGTGTGCCCTCCCCCCTCCGTCTCCTCAGGCTGCTCGCTCCGGGTGGACGCCTTGAGTTGCATCGCCTCAGGAGACGCCCCTCTCGAGCCCTCTCGCGGAGTGGCGGGCGATGCATAGAGCGCCATCCGCGCCGCATAGAGTTCATCGTGATCCACACTGCGGGGAGTGAGCGTGCCTTGGGCGAGAACGGGAACGCTCTCGCGGAACCCGTTCTCGCCATCCTCCCGCCCGACGATGACCATCGGATTCGCGTCGGGATGCATCCGATCCCGGCGCCGCCGACGCAGGATCTGCGCATCACGATCGAGATCCTGGGCCAGGGTTCCAGTGGCCAGGAGAACCAGAACCACCAGGGTCGTGCATGCCTTCAAGGCTGCACCTCGAACCGGCTCGGGTCGTGGTCGAGGGTACGCCAGTGCAAGATCTGCACGGGCTTCATCGTCATGGGCAAGTAGTCAGCAGCCAAGCCGCTATTCCCTCCCAGAAGGCGGCAGTCGTAGTTGATCTCGATCTCGGGAGTACCGTAGATGATGCTCTCGTTGCGACTGATGATGGCACCGTTCACCTTGGCATCGGCACTGCCCAGGACCAGCCAGGCAAAGGCATGGTTGGTGTAGAAGGTCGCGTCAAACTCGTTCGCGTAGAGCGTCGCGATATCGCTGTAGTTCGCGATCCCCCCCGGAGGCATGTTGCCGCCCCAGTTGGCGCTGTCGAGGGGCACACTGAAAGCCATGTCGTCCGCGTAGGAGGTCGTGTCGTCGTAGATCCCGTCCCCATCGATGTCCTCGCCCGAGCCGGGGATGACATCGCCCACGCTCTTTCCGGGGGGAATCAGCCCCAGAGCTTCGTCTTGGGCCGTGTAGGTCTCGACGGTGAAAACCCCATCATCCTCGAGCACATCATCATCCGCAGTTCCCACGATGCCGTCTCGACCGGCAAACGTGCCCGGAATGCCGTCCTCGCCGGCGTCCTCGTCCGAGCGATTGAGGGATGACGCCATCCAGTAGTTGACATAGGCTTGCCACAGCCAGTTGGTGTGGTCGCCCATGACGACGTTCTCCGTGGCGAAAAGCCCCAGGAAATCCTTGTCCTTGTTGGTGGTCAGCCAGGCCTCGGTCGCCGCGGTCGTATTGTCGGCTGGACGAGCGCTCGTCGGCGGATTCAGATAGTGGATCGAGTCCGGACAGTAGACGTTCCCGCCGGCATAGATCGATCCCTGACCGGTCACGTAGCCGTGGATGATCACGTCTCCGGTTGCGACGATGGGCCCGTCGAGCACGATCGGCTCCGCAGGGGTTCCGTAGAGGTAGAGGTTCCCGGTCTCACCGGGATCGTCCCCATAGACACCGGCGATCGATACCGAGCCCACCTGTAGACTCGACCCTTCGCTGAGCGCCTTCTGCTCGTAGAAGCTGAGGTCGGAGAGGTTGGGCATGGGGACCTGCTCCTGGAAGTCGTGTTGGTTGGCCGCTAGGCCCCCGTTGCCCTGCACGTTTTCGGCTCCAACGATATCCCAGCCGGAGAAGATGCCACCGTCAGCCCCATCCTCGAGACCGTCGCCGTTGTCGTCGTGGTAGCCCGTCAGAGTGGCGGTCCCCCCCGACCAGTCGATTCCGTCGTAGATCGGCTGCCCGGTCACGGTCGGGCTATAGCCCGCCGCATCGAACTGACCATTGCTACGTGCGTTGCCCTTGCAGACGATCGTGTTGCCGTAGAACCAGCCCCAGTTGTTGATGAAGTAGCCGTTGTCGAAGACGCTGCTGGGCGCGAGTTCGTAGCGCACCTGCGTCGAGACCGCGCGCCAGGCCGAAACCCGTTCTCCTGGAGCCAGATTCTGGGGAGCATCGGGGAGGTAGCCCGTGCTCTCGATCGTCAGGGTGACCGCAGTCGCAGTAGCCTGATCCAAGGTCATGCGTACCGAGTACGAACCCGCCAGGACTCCCTGGTCGAGAAGCGGTTCACCCAGAAAGGGCTGGATCGTCGTCTCGGAACCGAAGAGGTCCTTGAGACCCTCGATCGGGTCGAGATAGGCGTTGTTCTTGACCGCCTGCCCGAGCAGGTTGATCGCCCGCTCAACGCCGGCGTCGGCGACCGCCCTCACCCGTATGTCGTCCAGCGAGCGCCGTGATGCACGAACGTCCACACTGGAGATCGCCGTGGTCATGAAGACCATCCCCGCAACCGCCGTGAAGACGATCAGCGTTCCAACGAGAGCGCTACCTCTCTCAGTTCCTCGTGCGAACCTGGAAGTTCGCCTGACGTCCGTTCTCATTCAATCCCCCACTCCCGGCCAGCCTCAGGGATACATCCCACAGGCTGCCGGCCTGGACCACAACGAACCCCGGAGCAGCCGGATCATTCGCCAAGCCCTCCAAGATGACCTCGCTCTTCTGAACAACCTGCGTATCGTCGAGGACCTGCCGCAGCAAGCGGGCTGCCCCCGTTGAATCCACCGTGTAACGCACCTGCCAGCCCACGCTGGGGGCTCCGCCGTTGATCCCCGGTTCCATGACTCCCCAGGCGGGGGCACCGGCATCGAAGATCGGGAGGGGGAAGGTGATCTCGGTGTTTCCTCCGCTCAGTGGGGTCACGGTTATCTGGTCTGCATCGGTCGCTCCCAGTTCATGCAAGAGACGCCGGCTCACCTCGCGCAGGTGGCGGTTGGAACCTGCATGTTGGAACACCTCATGCTGAGAGTGATCCGAGAGCATGACGGTATCCTTGAGGGCCATCCCGACCATGGCAAAGATCGCCATGGCGACGACGATTTCGAGGAGAGTGAACCCTCTACGTCCCATAACCCTCTTCACCGGGCAGACCTCAACGTGTTCACGCTTCCGACCCGCCGACCGGTGCGCAGGTCCGTCAAGATGGCGGATACCTGGAGCAGGGAGATTCCCACCGGCGTCACGCCGAGTTGGACGCTGAAGTTGGAGTTCGCCGGGTCCGCGCCGTCGGTGATGACGTTCCCGTCGAGCGCCAGGAGGTCATCGAAGGCCACCGCTCCCACGCTCTCGAGGGTCGTGTCCAGGAATAGGGCACCAGCGTCGAGGCGTTGGGCGTTGTCGACCGCCTTCAGACTCTCTCCAAAGGCCGCAGCGCTCGCCAAGAGTAGGACGATGACTATGGCCACGCTGATGCTGACCTCGATCAGCGTCAAACCGGCCCGCCGCGATGATCTGTGTCTCACCCGCGGTAACCGAGTCCCCTCCGGCTCCCTCATGCTCATCCGAATCCCCCACGCGACGCATGTCGCTCTCAATCTCTCGGCCAAGCCGAGGGGAGCAGTGAAGGGGAACGCGAAACTATTTCGGGTCCGAGCGGGCCCAGGAAGCCCGCCGGGAATCCGCCAGAGGGGGTGCTGCGCGCTTCAGAGTCCCTCGATGACACCCTTTTCCTGGACGAAACGCCTCACGATGTCGTTCTCCATGAGAGCATCGAAGGTCTCGCGCTCGTAGTTGTAGTAGCCCTGGAGCGGCCCCTCGATGCCCGGGATCGCCACCATGATCCCGGCCGCCTCGTCAGCCATCTCCGGATCCCCGATCTTGGTGACGAGCTCGGTAAGCCAACGTACCGCGCTGGCCTTGGTCTGAGCACTGTCCTGGCCGTACTCATGCTTGGCCTGCTGCAGGCGGTCGATGAAATACTCTCGGCGCTCACCCTCATGCTTGGCTCGCAGGGCCTCCGCCCTCGTCTTGTCGCTCCCGGATGCCGTAGCGATGAACGCATCGATCAGGCCAAAGGCCGTCTTGTAGTCCCGTGGCATGGCCCAGGTCATCGTCTTGACCTCGAACTCCATGTCGTCATAGGTCGGCGGCTCACTGAGTTCAGCCACGGGCCGCCAGCGATCCCTCATGCGACGGCACCAGTCCAGTTTGGGGTGGAGAGGGTATTCCTTCTCGAACCAGTTGATGCGCTTCAGGAGAACTCGGGCCGCCGGACGGTTGGGGGTGTCCAGATACTTGGTAACGAAGTTCTCGAGCTGGCGCTGAAAGTAGTCGTCGCCCTTGCCGTTCTTTGCGAGGAGCGCGGCCCTCTTCTCCGCCTCCTGGGTCTTCTTCTCGAGTCCCTCGAAGATGGGATACCAGCTCGGATCGAGCTCTTTCCAGTGCCGACGGACCTTGTCCAACTCCTTCCGGGCGCTGCGGAAGTCCGCCTCTCCGAGACTCGTCTCGATGCGCACCTTGCTCGCCGTGGGCGCGACATCCTCGCCCCCGATGTCCCTGGCCTCATTGCGGAAGAGGAAGAAGCCGACCGCCGCCACGGCCAAGATGATGACCACGATGAGCCAGGAGGGGAGGCTGGCATTGGAGGAGGGGCGCGAGCGCTGGACGCGACGTCGAGCGGTTGCTCCGGAGGCCCCGGCCCGCGGCCTGGAAGCACCCACGCCACCGGCTGCCCGACCCGCCGCTTCCGGGGGCTCGAGGGTCAGGGTCACGTCTCCCAGCACGACCTTGACACCGGGCTTGAGGGCGAGATCACCCTTGGCGACCACCCCTCGAACACGCGCCGCCGTCGTCCCCTTGCGCACGCGCAGGATCACCTTCTCGCCGACCACCTCGAGATCGGCATGGATCTCGGCCAGTTCTTCGGAGTCAAGGGTGAGGGTGGCACCCTCGCCACTGCCTAGGGTCAGCTTGCCATCCCCTAGCTTGAATCGGCGGGTGTTGCCCCCGGCCTCGACGATCAGTCTCGCCATGCTTCCAATTCTGTCTCGAAGTCCGTGCTCGTTCCGAAGGTCAGTGTCCAGTAGCCACCGACAGCGGCACATCCCATCTCTCGATAGGAGTCCTGGAGCAGATTGCGATGGTGCCCGCTCGAGCGGACCCACGAACGATGCGCTCCCTCGGGATCCTTGGAGCCCACCACGCAGTTCTCGCTGGCACCGAGCGCATAACCTACCCGACGCATGCGATCGAGGGGACCGCGATTCTCGGGATCCTCGGCCTCCTCGTGCCCAAAGATCCCCGTGCGCGCCATATATTCGGCGTGGTGCCGAGCCGCCTGCTGGAGCTTCGCGTTCCAGGCCAGCGGAGTCCGCCCGAACATGATGCGGTACTCGTTGGTAATACGTAGCTGCTCCGCTTCCCGTGCCGACAAGCCGGAAGGGCCCCCAACCCGCTCCTCATTCCAGGCCTGGATATCCCGGGCTCGCGCCAGCGATTCCCGCTCCTGTTGATTCCAAGCGAAGGTGTGGAGCTCGATTTTGGGGAGGCGAGGATCGACTCCCTCCAACCAAGCGGGGCCGCGCTCGCTCTCCGGCACGCTCTCCAGCACGCCGGGTGCATGGGTCCGCAACTTAGCACAGGTCCATTCGAGATCGCTCAAGGTGCTGCGAAACTTGGGCGGCAGGACTACCGAGTCATGCTTCCCGATCCAGATCTGGCGGACATAGTTCACGCGTCGGTCGACCTCGTCCTGCACCTCCCAGTAGTCGCCGGCTGACTTACCCAGCTTCGGGTCCGGCGGGTCGTACGGATAGAAGTAGGTCTGGGTATCGAAGATCAGCTCGAGGGCTTCGCGACGCCGCTCGTCGAGCCGCCGCCGCAGTTGCGCTACCTTTCCCAACCGTTCCAAGAGAGCCGTCTGCCTCATCAGGGAGGCGGCGAGGCGTTTCAAGCGCGCCTCCAAACCATGCTCGAGAACGATGCGAGCCTCTTCTCCCTCCGCGACTCGCTCGAGAAGGGCCTGAAGGGCGGCATCCCGCCGAGTCGGCCTCTCTTTGGCGAGGCGCTCTCCGAGGGCGCTTAGGTCCTGGGAGCGTTGCGACCGTTTGAGGGCCGCGTGCGAGACCCAGGTGCCGCCCTGCCAGACATATCCTCCCTCCGGGAGGGGTTCGGCGCGCTCTTCGGCGAGGATGCCCGCGATCAGATCCAGGTCGATCTCTCCGGTCTCCGCCGCCAAGTGAAGCTGGTAGAGGCCGCCGCGCGACCCGTCGAGGCGGCCCCGATCGAGTCGTTCGAGGGCCAGCCCCACACGAGCCACGCCGTCTAGGTCGAGACCTTCCACCATGCGGTCCAAGGTCTCGGCCGAGAGTTCGTTCCAGGAACGCAGCTCGCCGTCGCAGCGGATCGACTGGGAATCCATCTGCGTGACCCCGAGGCCCTGGAAAACCTCCGGCGACGAGGTGAATCGCCCCACGAGCGCGCTGCGCAGGGCGCGGCGTGCCTTGGACGCGAAGGCGCGCATGCGACAGCGAGCGCGCAGGGACTCCGTCCCGGCCACCCCCTCGGCCTCTTTCCAGAGTTCTACCGCAGCCTCGAAAAGCCCCTGCTCGTCCAGTTCCCTCGCCCGAACCATGAGCTCGATGGTCCCCAGAGCCACGCTCTTGTCGGACGCATCGAGGGTCTTGGCCCGGGGAGCGGGAGGAGGCTCGACCTGTGGAGGGTCTCCCCCGCGTGATTCCCGCGACTCGGGCTTCGACTCCGCGGACGACATCCCCCAGAGGGCCTCGACGCGGCGGTGAACCGCGGCAGCTTCGCCCGCATCGGGATAGCGCCAGCGCTCCGCTAGGAGCAGCTCCCGAGCTCCGGCCTGGTTTCCGCTCGCTTCGAGCCGCTCCACCCGAGCCAGGAGTTCCTTGCCCTGGATCCCCGCCTCCACCTCGATCGCCTGTCGCAGGGGAGCGAGCGCCTCTCGATAGCCGGGAGCGTCCAGATCGATCCGCAGGAGTAACTCGCGAGCCTCCGCCCAGGCCCCGCGCTTGCGAAGAGCACGCACGTCCTCGAGCACCTCCGCCAGAACGGGATCCGAGGGGGGCGGCGCCTCTCCAGGGTCCGCCGGAGCAACCTCCCGCGGCGCTGGACGGGTGATCCCGTGACCGACCCGTGCCACCCCCTCGGCTCTCCGGTCCTCGAGCCGGGAGATCTCGTGGGCGAGGCGCTCCCTCAGGACGGGATCGGCTTCTCCTCGCTTGCGCTCCTCCAGCACCCCCATCAGGTCGGCGATGGGGCGATCGGCATACTCCCGCTCGAGGACCTCCAAGTCCCGGTCGAATCCTCTCCTCGCCTGGCGGCGCCTTTGGAGGAGAGCCCGCAGCTCTCGAACCGCGGGTCCATCGAGACCCGACAGGAGCGACTCCGCACTCTCCAGACGCCCGCGGCGGATTTCGGTCCGAGCAGCGGCCAGATCCTGGTCGGCATCCCGGCAGGCACCCAGGATCAGGAGGGGGAGAGAGACGGAGAAGAGACGCAACCCCTTATCGAACAATGATTTACTGATTCGCTGGGGACGCTCCACCTACCACCTGCCCCTGCCCGGGACCTTGCACCTAGCACCCTGGGAGCCCTGCACCTACAGACAGCATCCGCGGAAACTCAAAGCCGCTCCGCCCGCTCACGGGCTGCTAGGCGGCTTCACGTCCCCACCACCCGCGGAGAGAGGTCGGAGAGGTCGATGTCCCCGGTCGACAGGGCCAGGGCCCGCTGGACCTCATTCTCGAGCTCGCGCACGTTGCCCGGCCAGGGGTAGGCTCGCAGGGCTGCCATGGCCTCTGGGGTGAAGGCCGCATCCCGTCCCTGCTCACGGGCAAAGCGCTCGAGGAAGAAGCGGGCCAGGTGCTCGATATCCGCCCCGCGGTCCCGTAGGGGTGGCAGTTGGAGGGTGACCACGGCCAGCCGGAAGTACAGGTCCTCGCGGAATTCTCCCTGGCGACACATCTCCGGCAGATCCTTGTTGCTCGCCGCGACGATGCGCACATCCACACGGTGGGTCTTGTTCGCGCCGACCGGTCGCACCTCACCGTCCTGCAAGACCCGCAGCAGCTTGGCTTGCATCTCGAGGGGCATATCCCCGATCTCGTCCAAGAAGACCGTGCCCCCATCCGCGGCGACGAAGTGCCCCTGCCGGTCTTGAACCGCCCCCGTAAAGGCTCCCCGCTTGTGCCCGAACAGCTCCGACTCCAAGAGGTTGGCGGGCACCGCAGCGCAGTTCTCGGCCAGAAAACGGTTCTCGCGACGGTTGCTGTGCTGGTGCAGGGCCTTGGCGACCAGTTCCTTGCCCGTCCCGGTCTCGCCCTGGATGAGGACGGGCACATCCGATGGCGCGACCCTCCCGATCAGGTCGAAAAGCTCCTGCATGGGCGGGCTCTCCCCCACCATACCGAAGCTCATCGGGAATTCACCTTTCCCCTCACGATCGGCGTGCTGGACATCGCGGGCCAAGCGCATGAGGACCGGAGCCAGCTCTGCAGCCAAACCCTCTTCACGTGCTTGCGCGACCAGCGCTTCAAGGCGCTCCGTCCATTGGGAGAGATTCACGAGAGGACCCTCAAGTTGGCGTACTGGAGCAGGAGTTGCTTGACTCCGCCCCGGAAGCGGACCGTGGCCCGCGCGTTGATTCCCGCTCCCGCGAGTTGTTCGACCGTCCCCACTCCAAAGTGGTCGTGTTCGACTAGCGCACCCACAGCCAAGGCCTGCGCTCCCTCCGGATCGTACTCCCCGAGTACATCGCGTTCCTCTTCCTCTGGAGCAGTCATGGCGCCTTCCACCAGTCCCGGGGGGATCTCGTCCAGGAAGGGGGAGCTCTCGTTCCAGCGTGACTCCCCGAAGAACGTGCGCGTCATCGCGCGGGTCAGAAAGAGCCGCCTGCGGGCACGCGTCATGCCGACGTAGAACAGACGGCGCTCCTCCTCGATGCCGTGCAGGGGGTCCTCCTCGACGGCCCGCGCATGGGGCAAGAGCCCATCCTCGCAGCCGCTGATGAAGACCGTGGCGAACTCGAGCCCCTTGGCCGCGTGCAGGGTCATCAGCTTGATGCTGCCGCCGGCCTCCTCGGCGCCATCGGCATCGCTGACCAGGGCCACCTCCTCGAGGAAACCCCGCAGGCCGGCGCCGGGATAGAGCCGGTCGAACTCCGCGGCATGACTGCGCAGCTCCTCCACGTTGGCCTCGCGCTCTGCCGTTCCGCCGCCATCGTCCATGGCGGCCATCCAGCGGTCGGCCTCGATGGTCTGGAGCACCAAGTCGAGGGCCACGGCGGCATCCGCATCCCGAACGGCAAGAAGCTCATCCATGAGGGCCGCGAAGGAAGCCAAACCCTTCTTGGCCCGACCCCGAATCTGCGCCAAAGCCTCGCCATCCCCTGCGGCGGCGAGCAGGGGCTCGCGGCGAGCCGAGGCCCAAGCCCGCAGCTTTTCCAGGGAACGGGCCCCGACGCCGCGCGTGGGTTCATTGACGACCCGCAGGAAAGCTCCATCGTCGGCTGGGTTGACCAGCAGGCGGAGGTAGGCGATGAGATCCTTGATCTCTCGCCGCTGGTAGAACTCGAGTCCGGCCACGACCTGATAGGGCAGGCCGGAAAGGCGCAGCGCGGTCTCGAGCGCCCGCTGCATGAAGTTCATGCGATAGAAGATGGCCACCTGCGCGAGGTCCTCGCCGCGCGCCCGCAGCGTCGCGCACTGAGCTGCGATCTCGCGCGCCTCGTCATCCTCGTCGGCGCACTCGAGCACCACCAGTTTCTCGCCGTCGCCCTCTTCGCACCAAAGATCCTTGTGCTTGCGCTCGGTGTTGTGGGCGATCACAGCGGAGGCCGCCGCGAGGATGTTGCCGGTCGAGCGGTAGTTCTGCTCCAGTCTCACGGTGACCGGGTTCTCGAAATCCTTTTCGAAGTCGAGGATGTTGCGGATGTCCGCTCCGCGCCAGCGATAGATCGACTGGTCCGGATCCCCGCAGACGGCCAGGTTGCCATGCCTGGCCGCCAGATGCTGGACAAGGCGGTACTGGACCCGGTTGGTGTCCTGGTACTCATCGACGAGCACATACCGGAAGCGCTGTGCGTAGAGATCGCGCACACCGGGATGCTGGTCAAAGAGCTCCAGAACCTTGAGCAGGAGGTCGTCGAAGTCCAGGGCGTTGCGCTCGCCCATCGCCTCCTCGTAACGCCGGCGTACCTTGGCGAAGACTTCGCTCTCCATGCCGTCCATCGCCTGTTCCGCGGCGTGGGCATCCTCCTGGGCGGCGCTGTTCTTCAGGCGCGAGATCCAGCCCCCGAGCACGGGGGCCCGGAAGCGTTGGGGGTCGTAGCCCAGCTCCTTGACCAGGTCACGAAGGAGCGCATTGCGCTCGGCGGTGTCGTAGATCGTGAAGTCCCGGGTCCAGCGCCCCAGGCTCTCGATATCGCGCCGCAGAATGCGGGCACAGGCGGCATGGAAGGTACTGATCCACAGCCCGCTCACCCCCGGAAGAAGCCTCTCGACCCGTTCGCGCATCTCCCGCGCGGCCTTGTTCGTGAAGGTGATCGCGATCACCGCCCGGGGGTCGACCCCGCGCACCGAGACCAGATGGGCGATGCGGTGGGTGATGACGCGGGTCTTGCCGCTGCCGGGACCGGCTAGGATCAACAGCGGTCCCTCCCCATGCAGGCAGGCCTCCCGCTGGGCCGGGTTCAACCCCTCGAGCAGTTGTTCAGCGCTTGCAGCCTGCGCCGGTCCCCCGCTCGGGCTGTCGGGGAGCCAGGGAGCCTGAACCTGTGGCGCGCCGAAGATATCGGCATCGCCCTCCTGCGCGTCACTGCGGCCATCCATGCGGGGGGATTCTACTCCCCGCGAGCCCCGGCCACCGAGAGCGAACCGCAGCGGAACGGTTGAGGTTCCGCTGCGGCCGCTCTGCCTGCCTGCGGCACCATCCCCGGGACGGTCGTCCCCAGGACGGTACCCGTCTGAGTACGAGGTCCGTTAGAAGGTGAAAGCCACCCAGATCCAGACCTTCTGGGTGTCGACTCCCAGATCGTCAGCCGAGTAGTTGGCCAGCTTGAGGCCGCCGGTGACTCCCTCGTAGATCTGGCGAGTGGCTACCGCGTCGATCTCATCCCCGTAGTTCAGTCCGCCCGTGTCGGACTGGAAGTCGTGGTAGATCAAGGCCATCTTGGTCTCGGCCAGAGTTCCGCCGATGGAGATGTAGGTGTCTTCCAGCCCGGTGTCGGGGGTCGAGAGGAACTGGTCCGCCCAGCCGTTCCAGGCGTGCAGGGTGGCCAGGGGGGTGGTGAACTTGTCTCCGGGGTCGCCGGAACCCTCGAGCAATTCCTGCCCCACCTTGACGGTGATACCGTCGAAATCGACCCCCGCTTCGAGCTGCATGTAGCCGGCATCGACGTTGACGGGGTTGTCGTGGGCATCGGTCTGGTTGGCCAGCACCACGCGGTAGAGGACATCCGTCTCCTCGGACACCTCGTGGCGCCCGTCGAAGCTCGCGCCGACGGTCCGTGTCGAGGGGCCGTTCGACGTATCGTCATAGCTCAGGTCATAGAGGAAGGCCTCCAGACGCCCGATGTCCTCGAAGTCATACCCCGCATGCAGGAGGTAGGAGTCCATCGCATGGTTGCCACCGGGGTTCGCGTCACCGAAGATTCGGTTCACGTTGTCGATGTGGGCCAGGAAGAGGTCGAAGTCGGAGATCTCGGTGCTGACCGACTGGGCATCGTAGGTCTGCTCGTTCTGGCGCCATCCGACGTTACCGACGAAGCGAGCCTTGTCGAGGATGATGCGCTGGCGGCCGATGCGGACGGTGGTGTCCTCGAATCCGGTGTACTGCAAGTAGGCCTGATTGACTTCGGCGCCCTCCGGATCAATCACCTTCGGCCGGGAGGAGCCGTTCAGTCCATCGTTGAACGAGGTCTGACCGATGGTGGCCACGTCCTCCGCTTCGAGCAGCAGGCTGAAGTCGTTCCAGGTGGCGGTTTCGTAGCCGAGCAGGGTGCGCAGGGTGAATGCGTTGGCCTGGTCGGGGTTCCCGTCCTGATCGACGTTCTCGAAGCGCAGGCGCATCTTCACCCAGGATTTCCCTGCGCCCAGCGCTTCCCGAAGGCTCAGGTCTTCGGGGGAGGAATCGTCCTGTGCGAAGGTGCTCGTTGCGAGGGCCAGGCCGAGTAGCACGGCCGCGGGAGTTTGGATCTTCATGGGTTGCACGACCCAGAGCGGGTCTCTGTACGGGGGTTGGAAGGAGGCTGGCGTGGAAGGCAAAGGACACTCTTTCGGCCCCCATGGAGACACGGGCCCGCATTCGTAATTGCGCGGGCTACAGGTCGAAGTCCCATCTGCCCCACGGCGCCAAACCCCTCTCCCGCCTACGCACTAGCGCGGACTCGGCGCCTAGGTCGTATCCTGCCCCTAGTCCACCCCTACGGCACCCCCATGTTCACC
>JALWOP010000392.1 GCA_027083445.1 Planctomycetota bacterium
GCGCCCCTCCTCCCCCACATGCCCCGCCGCGACGATCTCGAGTCGATTCTCATCATCGGAAGCGGTCCTATCGTGATCGGCCAGGCTTGCGAGTTCGACTATTCGGGAACCCAAGCCTGCAAGGCCCTCCGCGAGGAGGGCTACCGGGTGATCCTGGTCAACTCCAATCCGGCCACGATCATGACCGACCCGGAGACGGCCGATGCCACCTACATCGAGCCGATTACGCCCGAGGCCCTCGAGCGCATCCTCGAGAAGGAGAGGCCCGATGCCGTTCTGCCGACCCTCGGTGGACAGACCGGGCTGAACACGGCCCTCGATCTCTACGACCGTGGGGTTTTCGAGCGCCTCGGCGTGGAGATGATCGGCGCGGACGGCGAGGTCATCCGTCGAGCCGAGGATCGCGACCTCTTTCGCGCGGCGATGACCAAGGCCGGCCTGGAGAGTCCCCGCTCCCAGATCGCCCACAGCATGGACGAGGCGCGTCACGCCTTGACCACGATCGGCCTGCCCTGCGTCATCCGTCCAGGTTTCACCCTCGGAGGCTCGGGAGGAGGCGTGGCCTACAACGTCGAGGAGTTCGAGGCCATCGTCGCTCGGGGACTCGACCTCTCCTTCAACAGCGAGGTCCTGGTTGAGGAGAGCCTCGTCGGATGGAAAGAGTTCGAGATGGAGGTGATGCGCGACAAGGCGGACAACGTCGTCATCATCTGCTCGATCGAGAACCTCGACCCGATGGGCGTCCACACCGGTGACTCGGTCACGGTGGCCCCCAGCCAGACGCTGACCGACCGCGAGTATCAGAACCTGCGCAACGCCTCGATTGCGATCATGCGCGAGATCGGCGTCGAGTGCGGTGGCTCCAACTGCCAGTTCGCGATCGATCCGGACACGGGCCGCGTGGTCGTGATCGAGATGAATCCCCGCGTCTCTCGCTCTTCCGCCCTGGCCTCCAAAGCGACCGGTTTCCCGATCGCCAAGTTCGCCGCCAAGCTGGCCGTCGGCTACACCCTCGACGAGATTCGCAACGACATCACCCGCGAGACACCAGCCTCCTTCGAGCCCACGATCGACTACACGGTCGTCAAGGTGCCGCGCTTCGCCTTCGAAAAGTTCCCCGGGGCCGATGCCACGTTGACGACGCAGATGAAGAGCGTCGGCGAGACGATGGCCATCGGCCGCACCTTCAAAGAGGCCCTGCAGAAGGCGATGCGCGGCCTCGAGACGGGCCGTCCCGGCTTCGGCCTCGACCCGCGCGATCCGGTCGAAGCGCTCGATCCCGACCGCGAGGCGATCTCCGCCCGACTGACCACTCCAGGGCCCGAGCGCTTGATCTGGCTGCGCACCGCCTACCGCGCCGGGTGGAGCACCGATGAGATCCACGCCGCCACGAGGATCGACAAGTGGTTCCTCGAGAACATGCGCGAGCTGGTGGAACACGAGCAAGAGCTGGCTGGTGCGCTGCTCGACCGTGCCCGCCTGCGCAAGGCCAAACGGCTGGGCTACAGCGACCAGCAGATCGCGCTGGCGGTCGGCACCACGGCTCCCGCGGTGCGTGCCCTGCGCAGCGAGTATGGAATCGAGCCCACCTACAAGCTCGTCGACACCTGCGCCGCGGAGTTCAAGGCCGCCACTCCCTACTACTACTCCTCCTGGGAAGACGAAAGCGAACTCGAACTCGAACAAGCCGATCGAATCATGATCCTGGGAGGCGGCCCCAACCGCATCGGCCAGGGGATCGAGTTCGACTATTGCTGTGTCCATGCTGCCTTCGCGGCCCAGGAGATCGGCTGCCGGGCGGTCATGGTCAACTCCAATCCCGAGACCGTTTCGACGGACTACGACACTTCCGACAACCTCTTCTTCGAGCCGCTGACCCACGAGGATGTGATGCACATCGTGGATGCGGTGAAACCCAAGGGGATCATCGTTCAGTTCGGAGGTCAGACGCCCCTCAACTTGGCCGCCGGCCTGCATCGCTCGGGAGCTCCGCTCATCGGAACCTCGGTCGAGTCGATCGACCGCGCCGAGGATCGGGAGCAATTCAGCGCGATGCTCTCGAAGCTCAACCTGCGCCAACCCCCCAGCGGGCTCGCCTCGACCGTCGCCGAGGCTTTCCAAATCGCACGGGAGATCGGCTACCCCGTACTCGTTCGCCCTAGCTACGTGCTGGGAGGTCGCGCGATGGAGATCGTCTACGACGACGAATCCCTCGATCGCTACATGCAGAACGCGGTCCAGGCTTCTCCGGACCGCCCCATCCTGGTCGACAAGTTCCTCGAAGAGGCGATCGAGGTCGATGTCGATGCGATCTCGGACGGCAGCCAGGTCATCATCGGCGGCGTCATGGAGCATATCGAGGAGGCCGGGATCCACTCCGGCGACTCCACCTGCGTCCTGCCTCCACACACCCTCTCCCCCGAGGTGATCGAGGAGATCAAGGATGCGACCCGGGCCATGGCCGCCGAGCTGGGCGTGATCGGCTTGATGAACGTCCAGTTCGCGGTCAAGGGACCGCAGGTGTACATCATCGAGGTCAACCCGCGCGCCTCCCGCACGGTGCCCTTCGTCTCCAAGGCGATCGGGGTGCCCCTGGCCAAGCTCGCGGCCAAGTGCATGGCCGGCATGTCACTCGCCGAACTCGGTTTCACCGAAGAGATCACCCCCGAGCACTGGTCGGTCAAGGCACCCGTCTTCCCCTTCAACAAGTTCCCCGGTACGGACATGCTGCTCAGTCCGGAGATGCGTTCCACCGGGGAGGTGATGGGTATCGATCCGGAACTGGGCTACGCCTTCCTGAAAGCGTTCCTCGCAGCGGGCATGCGGCTGCCGTCGGCGGGGAAGGTGCTGCTCACGGTCAAGCACGCCGACAAGCGCCACATCCTCGGGGAGGCGCGAACCCTACGGCAGCTTGGGTATGACCTCCTGGCGACCGACGGCACCTACCGCGCGCTCAAGGCCCACGGCATCGAGGCCGAGCGCATCAATAAGGTGCACGAAGGGCGCCCCCACATCATCGACCGCGTCAAGAACCACGAGATCGATCTGATTCTGAATACACCCTTCGGCAAGCTGCAACGGCACGATGATTCCCACATCCGCTCCAGCGCCATCGGCATGGGAATCCCCTGCATCACCACCCTGGCCGGGATTCGAGCCGTCGTGGCCGCCCTGGAAGCTCTTCACCGCGGTCCCTTCAAGGTCCGCAGCCTGCAGGAGGTACACGCCGGTGCTCTCGAGACGGACCCTGCCTCCGAGGGCGACCTGGCGACGGAGAAGACCCCGGGGAGCTGACCCCGGGGGAGACCGGCCGGTGGAGTGCCCCCTACTCCTTACGCTGGCGGCTGGTGACCGTGGCCGAGAAGGTGAACAGATCCGAGGGATACTCGGTGGGCTTGACGCGCGTCTTCCTGGGGTTGTCCCGGTTGAGCTGATTCAAGGTCAGGCTGGTGACGCGGATGCGCGGACTCTTGTCTTCGAGGGTGAAGAGGAAGTTCGCGATGCTCATCTTCGGGTAGGCCCGATCCCGCTTGGCGGGAGTGATCACGTACTCCTTGTCGATCGTGTTGGTCGTCCTCGAACCGGGTCGCTCCGAGGGCTGGATATCGACCTCACCGATGTCGATCTTGGGCTTGTCCGCGATCTCGGCAATGTAGGTGAGCGGGCTCTCCTGGCCGACCAGGGCGTCACCGGAGAGCGCCTTGGAGAGTTCGGCGTACTGCTTGCCCAGCTTCTGGGTCTCCCGCACGGTCGTCTCGACCCAACCGTTGGGGCGCAGCGCCTCCTTGAGCTTGGCGATCTCCTGGGTTTGCTTCCAATCGAAATAGCCCAGAGCTCCCGAGCCCACCAGGCACAGGAAGATCATGATCTTGGGAAAGGTGATCGAGCCCATCAGCCCTTACCTCCAGCGGCTTTCTCGGCCAAGCGGTCGTAGTACTCCTGCACGTTGATCGTGACCTTCTGGCCAATGACCTCGATGCCGTGGCCGTCATCCAAGACTTGCGTTTTTTGCAAGGGCGCCTCTATGAACCCGGGCAGGTTGCCACAGGTGGCGAGGAATGCCTCGTAGTTGCGCACAGCCTCGCGACTCGTGGCGGCATGGAAGACCAGGTGCAGGGTCACGACCACCGCTTCCGGCCGCTTGTCCCGAGGTCGCGGGGGCTCGGTTTCCGCCTTGATCTGCCAGATCGAGGGGCGCCACTGCGCCGCATTCTTTTCGAAAGCCGACAGGACCAGGTGGGCCCCCACCAGGGCCGACTGCGGTTGACGGATGGCCGTATCTTGGCCCAACTGCCGGCGTACTCCGATGATCTCCTCCTCGACCATCTCCTTGATCTTCGCCAGGGCTTCGAGGGGAGGCATGGGCGGCTCGACCCCCGAATCCGCTTTGAACTGGGAGGCAAAGTCCACGATCTCCTGGGGCGGCGGATTCATGTGCCCGCTCGTGTTGTTGCGCGGAGTCCCCAAGAGGAAGTTGTTGGAACTCTCGAGCCAGTAGCGGACCCCGTTCAAGTCGAGGTACTCCAGCTCCCGCTTCTGGAGGATGAAGACCACACCGAGGAAGGTGGTCAGGAGCAGGCAGGCGACGGCCAGGGGGAACTCGATGCGCTCCCAGGTTCCAGTGAAACGCAGCTCCTCTCGCCGTAGGGAGGGATGCATGAGTCCACCACCGAGTTCGCGTACGGCGGCGCCATACGCGACGACGAGCTGCCCGAAGCCGTCGGCGGGTTGGCCCGAGTCCTCTTCGAAACAGTCGAGGATGTAGACCGGAACGTCCAGCACCTTGCTCCCGACGAGCCCGGGTAGCTCCATGCCGCAGACATAGATCGCGTCGATGGCGTTGACCGTGCGCGCCCCCGAGAGGGTGCGGCCCAACTCCCGGCGAATGCGCTTGATCGCCTGGTCGATGCGGCGACTGGCTTCGATGGGATCCAGCGCAGCTTCGGCCTCTTTTTCCGCGCTTTCCTCGCCGGATTCCTCGCCTTCGCCCTCTGCCGCCGGGGGGAGTACCTCGTGGGTCAGTGCGCCGATGTGGATGACTCGCATCTCGCGCACCTCGCCGGCATCCATGACCACGACCGAGGTCGAGTGGTCACCGATGTGCACGAGCACCTGGGCATCGTCGAGGTTGCATAGGTTGGCCGCCACGGCTGCGTTGACCATGGCCGAGGTCTCCAACTCGACTTCGAAGGGCTCGATGCCTGCCCCGGTCGTGACATCCAGCGCGGCCTGGATGTCCGCCTTGGGCACTGCGGTCACCAGAAGCTCGCTGGAGGTCTCGGTCGAGGCCAGCATGTGCCAGTCGACGATGACCTCGTCGATGTTCCACTGCGGCAGCTCCGATTCCACCTCATACTTGATGACCTGCTCGATCTTCTCCTTGTCGGAGAAGGGCATCGAGAGCCGGCGGAAGGCTGCGTGACCGGAATCGATCACCAGCCCTACGTTGTCCCTGGGGAGCGAAAGGCGCTTGGCCACATCCTTCAACGTGGCGGCGGCGGCCTTGACCCAGTCACCGGCATGGGGATCGAACTCCCCTGCCTCGAAGGCGGCGATCTTGTGTTTCTTGGGGCTGCCGTCCAGGACGACGACCTCATAACGCCTGGGACCGAGACGTATTCCGCAGCTACGAGCCATCAGTTGCTCTTGGGGTTCAGGATCATTCCGGCAGCCAGCTCATCGAAGTGCCGGCGCTGCCCGGGTGGCAGGACAAGGTCGCGCACCAACCGGTCGTACTCCTCGTTGAGGGGCCGCAGGTCGGGTTCGAGGGCCGCACGATAGGCGGCTTCGTGCTCTCGCACCACCCGATTCACCTCCTCTTCATAGGCGGCGAGCAGAGTTCGCAGGTGCACCATGCGCTCCGGAGAGAGGTGGAATTCCTGCTCCAGGAGCCGGGCGTAGTCCCCGAGGGGGCTTTGGGGCTCTTCCTCCTGGGCGCGGACGGAGAGGACGCCGGCGGCGAGCCCCGCCAGGAACGCCACCCCCATCAGGACCACGATCCAAGGACGCACCCCTCTCATTCGCCTTGCTCATCCTTCTCCTTGGCCGGAGCCTCCCCAGGCTCTTCGGCCGCGGGAGTGCTCTCGTGGGCGTTGAGCTGCTGCAGGGCCTCGATCGCTCCCTCCCTGGAAGCGTCATCGGCGTGCAGGCCGGCCCCATCGGGCAGATCGAGCCGTCGCAGGGCGATGGAGAGGGCCAAAAGCACCAGCGCCGCCAGGGCGACCGCCGAGAGGACGAAGTTGCGCAGGCTCGTCTCCCCGTCCTCGGCACCGGCGACCCCACCCGTGCGAGGGGTGGGAGGCCAACCCGCGTTGGGCGGCAGCGCCTGCCCAACGCCGCTCTCCACGAGAGCGCCGCCCCCGAAAGCGCGCCGGGCGACCCGCGCCGGGAAGCCGGCAGGAACCGCCACCGCCGGTCCGGGAACGAACCAAGCCGAAAGCGTCCTGCCTTCTTGAACCTTCAGGCGGCACGGCGTGCAATCCCTCAAGTGTCTGCACAGGGCTCCGCTTTCGTCCTCTCCCAGTTCTCCATCGAGAAAGCGCGGGATCAGCGCAAGGGCATCGGTGCATTCCATTGCAGTCATGACTGGGCTCGGTGGGAGAACTCGGGATGCTTGGCGAGCAGCTTCTGCTTGAACTTCGCCCGCGCCCGGAACAAGCGCGATTCCACGGTGCCGATCGAGATCTCCAGCACATCGGCGATGTCCTGGTAGGCCATGCCTTCGAGCTCTCGCAAGACGAGCACCGTGCGGAAGATCTCGGGGAGCTCTGCGAGGATGGAGTGGGTGATCGAGGCGATCTCCTCCTCGGCCAGGTTGCTGTCCGGTCGAGAGAGGCGGGCATCGGCCGTGGCGCGGATCAGGACCTCGGGATCCTCGACCGGCTGCACCGGATTGCGTCCGCGACGCTTGAGGAAGTCGAGCACCGTGTTGGTCGCGATGCGGTAGATCCAGGTATAGAAGCTGGACTGCTGCTGAAAGCCGTCGAGTCGGGTGTAGGCCTTCAAGAAGGTGTCCTGCACGATGTCCTCGACCTCGGCCGGGTCGCGGCTGTAATGGCGGACGAGGGCGAACAGACGGCCCTGGTAGCGCTCGACCAAGCACTCGAAAGCGGCCCTGTCCCCCGCCCGTGTACGGCGTACCAGATCGGCATCATCTTGGGGCGGAGCGGCTGCCATCTCGTGTAGCACCATGGTCGCCCTGGGACGACCTGCTCGGGCGTCTATTCCCGCCCTTCCGGTGTCCCGATGGGCGTCTCCCGCCCCACCAGGAGGTGTCCCATCTTGTCCCGCTTCGTACGCAAGTACTTGATATTGATAGGGTTAGGCTCGGTTTCCAAGGGCTGTTGATCGACGATTTCCAAGCCGTAGCCGCCCAGGCCGTGGATTTTCTTGGGGTTGTTGGTGAGCAGGTGCATGCGCCTCACCCCCAGGAAGTGCAGGATCTGCGCTCCGATCCCATATTCACGCAGGTCGACGGGCAGGCCCAGCGCCTGGTTGGCCTCCACCGTATCCAGCCCCTCGTCCTGGAGCCGATAGGCGGCCAGCTTCTTGGCCAGCCCGATGCCTCGGCCCTCCTGTCGCAGGTAGACCAGGACCCCCCGGGGCCGGTTCGCCAGGATGCGCAGGGCCTTCTCGAGCTGCGGACCGCAGTCGCAGCGCATGGACCCGAAGACGTCTCCCGTCAAGCACTCCGAGTGCACGCGCACATGGACGGCTTCGTCGAGGCCGGGGCGCGGAAGGGAGGGGTCGACCCCGGTCGGGAGCGGCATGCCATGGGTCAAGGCCACATGCTCCTTGCCATCGATCGACGAGCGAAACAGGTGCATGCGGAACTCACCGAAGCGGGTCTGCATGGGGATGTCCATCTCGAGCGGTTCGACGAGCCGCTCCGTCCTGCGCCGATACTCGATCAGGTCGGCGATGGTGCAGATCTTCAGTCCGTGTTTCTCAGCGAAGACCTCGAGCTCTGGCATGCGCGCCATCGTTCCGTCATCGTTCATGACCTCGCAGATCACCGCCGCAGGCCGCGAGCCCGCCAAACGGGCCAGGTCGATCGATCCCTCGGTCTGGCCTCCGCGTACCAGCACCCCGCCCTCCTTGGCGCGCAGGGGAAAGACATGTCCGGGCTTGGCGATGTCCTCGGGGCCCGAGCTGGGATCGCTCGCGACCTGAATCGTGCGCGCCCGATCGGCGGCGCTGATCCCGGTCGTGATGCCGGTACGCGCCTCGATCGAGACGGTGAAGGCCGTCCCGTGGGCGTTCGTATTGCGCCGCGTCTGGGGTTCGAGTCCCAGCCGCTCGCAGGTCGCCCCGTCCAGAGGCATGCAGATCAAGCCGCGGGCCTCCTTGGCCATGAAGTTGATCGCCTGCGGGGTTGCGAACTCCGCCAGGAGCACCAGGTCTCCTTCGTTCTCACGATCGGGGTCGTCGACCAGGATGATCATGCGCCCCTGGCGCAGATCGTCGAGGATCTCAGGGATGCTGGCGATAGGCATATCTGTTCCATATCCGGGGATTCCCCCGGCTCGAGTGCGATCCCCCATGATATCCGCGCGTGCCCTGGCGAACCATGCCGAGGGATAGCACCATCGAGTGTCATGGCCCTCGCGTCCCATTCGTGGAAGCCTCTCCTGCTCCTTTCTCTGTTCGCCTCGGGTTCCTGCAAGGAGCCCATGAGCGCTCCCCCGCGGGCCGAGGTCAACGATCGACCGGCCGCTTTCACCCCCGAGCGAGACCCGGAACCGCCGGCCCGGGTATCGCCCCAGGTACCGCCACCGCCCAGGCCCCAAGAGGCGCTCGCCACCATCGCGCGCCTGGAAGATGCCCGCTCGGACGGAGCTGGCCGCCTGGAACTGCTTGCGAAAGACTCCGATGCCGCAGTACGCGAGCGAGCCGTCATCGCCCTGGGTCGCCTGCCGGTCGGGGAACATGGCGACCCCGTCACGACGGCACTGACCGCCGCCCTCGACGATGGATCCGCCGCTGTCCGGGCGGCGGCGGCCTTCGGCCTGGGTCTGCGCGGCGACCCCGCCGCGACCGAAGCCATCCTCGCCCACTGGCAGGACCCCGAACCCCTCGTGCGCCTGCGGCTGGTCGAGGCGGCGGGGCGCATCGAAGAGCCCCGCCTACACCTGCGCGTCCTCGCCACCCTGGACAGCCCCATCCCCGCCCTCCGCCAGGCGGCGGCCGTCGCACCCCACCGCTGGAGCGAGGACGAAAACGTCGATAGGGTCCTTGCGGAAGTGGCTGCCCGTCTCTCCAAGGGCGATCCGCGCGCCACTCGTCTCGGCCTGCCCGAGGAGTCCCTGGAGGATCCCGAGGTGCTCTGGCGCGTGCTTTTCAGCCTCTCGCGTAGACGCAGCGAATCCGGTCGAGACGCCTTCCACATCCATCGCCAGGACGACGACCCTCGCGCACGCATCTTCTCCGTCCGCGGCCTTGCCCGCATCGAACGGCACAACGCCGGGCGAGCCGCTCTGGAAGCCTCCCTGCGCGACCCCGACTGGCGCGTGGCCGTCGAGGCGGCACGCGGGCTGGGGGTCTATGGGGATCACCGCTCCCTGGGCGCCTTGGAACAGGCTCTCGGGCATGACAGCAGCCATGTGCGGCGCGCCTGTGTCTTGGCCCTCGGCAACTTCGACGTGGGCCGCGCGAGATTGGCGAGGATGTTCGAGAGGGTGCGCGAGGATCCCAGCCCGAGCGTGCGGGCGGCGGGACTCGTGAGCGCGGCGCGCGTTCTCGGCGCCGCGGCCCGGGGCCCCATCGAAGCGGCATTGGGCGGAGTGGACACGGTCGTTCGTGCCGGAGCCGCCGAAGCCGCGGGCGCACTGCCCGAGGAGCTCGCCGTCGAACTGCTCCTCTCGGCCAGTTACGACGGGGAGCCACGTGTCTCCGAGATCGCGATCGAAGCCCTGGGTAGCCACGCGACCGAGGCCGTGCATGCTCGCCTGATCGAGCTCTTGGGTGCGGAGGACGGAGGAGTACGCCTGGCGGCGGCCGCTGCCCTCGCAGAGCAGGCTCAAGTCGAGGATCTCCCCGCTCTGAAGCGCGCCTTCGAAACCGCTAGCGGACCGCTCGCCGTCGACCTGCGCGTCGAGCTGCTGCACACCCTGGCGACCTTGGGAAGCGCCCCGGCGCGGGACCTCTTGCGCTCGGCCCTGCGGGACAGGCAGCCCTGGGTGCGCAAAGCCGCTCGGGAGGGGCTAGGGCTGACGAAAACCCCGGCCGACGGACCCACTGGGTCTGCGGGGCCCCCAGCCGAACTGCCCCTGCCGGGGGTGGACTACGACCCACGGGCCCATCCGAGGGTGCGCATGCGCACGACCCGGGGGGAGCTGGTCTTCGAACTCTTCCCCGATGTCGCCCCGGTGCACGTGTTCAACTTCCTCGAGCTCGCCCGCCGGGGGCACTACGGCGGCCTCACCTTCCACCGGGTGGTGGGAGACTTCGTCGTCCAGGGCGGATGCTCTCGGGGTGATGGGAACGCAGCGGGCACCTGGCGTGGGGCGGACGACCACCTGCGAGCCGAGTTCTCCCCCCGGCCCTACCTGCGCGGAGCCCTGGGGATGCCGCGCTCCGCCGAACCGGGCTCGGGGGGCTCCCAGTTCTTCGTGACCCAGCGTCCCACGCCCCACCTCGATGCCCACTACACCCTCTTCGGACAGCTCGTCGAGGGCTGGCAAGTACTCGACGCGATCGAAGTCGGTGACCGCATCCAGAGCGTCGAGCCCCTGCCGAGCGATGGTTAGGAGCGAGCGGGTCGGCCGCGTCACCACCGTGGCAGGCACACAGTTGACGTCGTCGCGCGTGTAGCCGTCGAAGAGCAGTTCGCCGGGGCTGGGGATCTCGGCCCGGGGACGCGGCTCCCCGAGATGCCCCGGGGGTTTCCTGGAATCCCGTGCTCCCCTTCAGGGCTTCCGGGGAGGTGAACAGACGGGGTAGGAAGCGTGGAAAACCTGGGGAGTGCCGTGGAGAGACGGGCACCCCCATCGCCGCAAGCCGTTGGCTTGTATACGTTTGAGACTCCAGGGGCCCTGGCGGAGGGCGGTGTGGAGAACTTGCCTGTCACCTTCAGATTCGAGTCTCCAACGGGCCGATAGGTGGGCTTGCCCAACGAAGTTGCATTTAGGCTTCCGGGGCAGATTCCACCCATCCCCACCCCGAAGGGAGGTCCCATGCAGCGCATCCTGATCCTCGGAGCCACGGCCCTGGTTGTCCTCGGTCTGGGTGTCCCCCGCCTCAAGGGCATCCACGACCGCCTCGAAGATCTCGAACAGAGGACGGCCCAGACCCCAGGCCGGGAGCGAGTCCTCAGGGCGCGCCTGGAGACCCTGACCGACCGCCTGATGCACCTGGCGCGCACGCGCAAGGCTCAGCTCGCTGCCCAGGGCGCCCAGAGAGCCCGCATGCGCAAGCAGCTCGGGGAGCTGGAAGCCGAGGTCGCAGCCGCACACGAGCGCCTGGCCGCCCTCGACCGGGCGGACGAGGAGCGTAGCGCCAAGACCGAGACCCGCTTGGCCGCCCTCGAAGGCGAGCTCAAGAGTGACTGGGCCGGACTGCGCAGCGCCGTCGAAGCCGCGGCCTCCTTGGCTGATGAGACGCGCAACGAGCTGGATCACCTGGCCGAAGCCGACGAGCAGGAACGCTGGCGTGCGATGCTCGGTCCGACGGTGCAGCTCGCGGGGATCTCCACCGTGGGAAGCGGAGTCCTGCTCACCTCTCGCCAGCTCGAGGGCGGCGACTACCAGACCTTGATCCTGACCGCCTGGCACGTCGCCCGGGACATCCGTAGTGACTCCCTCGATGGAGACGGGCCCATCCCGGTCACGATCTACGCCGAGGACGGGAGCCAACGACACGAGAGCTCCCGGCTACTGGCCCAGAACGCGGACATCGACCTGGCCCTGTTGCTGCTCGATCGCACCGATGCGGTGCCCTTTGGGGCTCGCCTGGCTACGCCGCGAGAGATCGCCGAGGCACGTGTTTTCGAGCCGGTCGTGGCTGTGGGGTGTCCCCTGGGAAACGATCCCATTCCAACCGAGGGCGAAGTCGCCGACACACTGCATCAGGTCGACGGCGCTGACTACTGGATGATCAACGCCCCGGCCTATATCGGCAACTCCGGAGGCCCCGTCTTCGATTCCCACTCCCACCACGTGCTTGGCATCTTTTCCAAGATCTACACCCACGGCAGCCTGCGCCCGACGATCGTGCCGCATATGGGTCTCGTCACCCCCATGGACAAGCTCTATGGCTGGCTCGAGGAACTCGATCAGGTGAAGGTGATCCCTACCGCCGATGGCTGCGAGCTCGAATGGGACGTGGCCGAATAGGCGCAACGGCGGGAATCAGTGCCTGAAGTGGCGCGCACCGGAGAAGACCATCGGAACCCCCTGTGCGTCACAGGCCGCAATGACCTCCTCGTCGCGCACGGAGCCCCCCGGCTCGACCAGGGCGGCAACGCCGTGCTCGATCGCAACCTCGACCCCATCGGGGAAGGGAAAGAAGGCATCCGAGGCGAGGACGGCTCCCCGCGCACGCTCACCCGCCTTGGCGCAGGCCAGGCGTACCGAGTCCACGCGGCTCATCTGCCCCGCCCCCACTCCATAGACCGTAGTTCCTCCGGAGAGGACGATGGCGTTGGACTTGACGTGCTTGGCGATCTTGTTCGCGAAGGTGAGTTCAGCCAGTTGCTCCTCACTCGGTGCCGCCTGGGTGACTTGCCGGAACTCGCCGGCACCCTCAGCCGAGAGGTCTCGATCCTGGAGCAAGAAGCCGCCGATGAGCTTTTTCACCTCGACATCCCTACGCTCCCGGCACGCCGGGCCGAACTCCCCCACGTCGAGCAAGCGCACGCTCTTGCCCCACTTGGGCTTGCGCGTCAGGAGCTCGAAGGCCTCCTCATCGAATCCCGGAGCGATGATCGCCTCGACAAAGCGGTTGCCTTCGACCAAGAAGGTCGCGCTGGCGAGGTCGACCGGCCGAGTGAAGGCCAGTACCGATCCGAAGGCCGAGATCGGGTCCCCTGACCAGGCCTCCTCCAGAGCCGTCGCCACACTCTCGGCCGCCGCCGCTCCACAGGGGTTGGTGTGCTTGAGAACGCAGACGAAGGGCTCGTCGAACTCCTTGGCCAGGGCCAGGGCTGCATCCAGGTCGACCAGATTGTTGTAGGAAAGCGCCTTGCCGTTCAGCACCTCGGCCGTGGCTACGGAAGGCTCACGGGAACCGCTCACACGGTAGAAAGCGGCTCCCTGGTGCGGGTTCTCGCCGTAACGCAGATCGAGCGCCTTGGTCCCGGCCAGACTGAAGGTCGATGGAAAGGCGGAGGTCTCGGCGTGGCGAGCTCCGTCCTGCTCGAAAAGCCAGCGCGAGATCGCTGCGTCGTAGCGGGCCGTCAGCCCGAAAGCCTTGAACGCCAGCTCTGCACGTAGCTCGTCGGAGAGGGCTCCCTCGCAGCGTTGCAGTTCGTCCAGGACCCGTCCGTAGTCTGCCGGGTCGGTAACGATGCCGACGAAGCGGTGGTTCTTGGCGGCCGAACGCACCATGCTCGGACCACCGATGTCGATCTGCTCGATGGCGTCCGCGCGGGAAACGCCCTCCTTGGCGACAGTCTCTTCGAACGGATAGAGGTTGACGACGACCAGATCGATCGGCTTGATCCCCTGGGCTTCCATGGCCGCCCTATGACCGGCATCGTCACGCAAGGCCAGGATCCCACCGTGAATCTTGGGATGCAGGGTCTTCACCCGGCCGTCCATCATCTCGGGGAAGCCGGTATAGCTGGAGACTTCGGTCACGCCGATCCCCGCTTCGGTCAAGACGCGGTAGGTTCCGCCGGTAGACAGGAGCTCGACCCCCATTTGGCTGAGGGTACGGGCGAAGCCTTCGAGTCCGCTCTTGTCGGAGACGCTGAGGAGGGCGCGTTGGATGCGTTGAGCCATGTTCTCTCCGGCCCACCCGGGCCTGAAGGGGACGGGGTCGAAGCAACTTCGACCGCTGGAGGGGAAACCCCCATTCTACCGGCCGAGCTATCCAAGAGACATCGCCCAGGCGGAGGAACGCGGCGACCCCGGCTCACTCGAAGCGCCAGTGGTCGATCTCCAAGCCGAAGAAATGGTCCTCCTGGAAGCGCCAGACCGAGAGGGGGCGCCGACCGTCGGGTCCCGGCGCCAGGCGCAGGGCGCGCTCGTAGGCCTCATCGGGGTCCGAGGAGGGGTTTTCGATCTCGCTCAACAGCAACGTCACCAGCCGGCGCGACTGGAGCCCCCCCATGCCGCGGAGACGTCGCAGGACCGCCGCCGCCGGCTCTCCCAGCACGAAGAGCGCGCGGCTAGCCTGTCCCGCGTCCCCCTTCCAGCGATTGTCGGCCAGATGCCCGGCCAGAATCGTCACCACCAGGGTGACGTCCCTCGGGCAGCGGGTGTGAGCCAGGATCAGCGCCGACAAGTAACGACGCTGAGGATCGGTGGAGAAGAGACCTGGCCGTGCGATCTCCCAGGCCTTGGAGCCCGAATCGATCAGGAGGCGCACCGCATCGCTGTCATCGTGCAGATGCATGGAGACGAACTCGTCCCCGTCCAGATTGGCGTAGGCCTCCGCGAGCAGCTCCAGGTCCACCTCGTCCCCAAGCTCGATCAGGAGACTGACGACGTACATGTGCTGCTGGCGGTCCGAAGAGTGGAGCGCCTCGCGGAGGTAGGGGATGGCGCGCGGCCCGATGATGCGGAGCTTCTCGGAGGCCTTGTAGGCGTTCTCGTAGCGGTCGTCGGAGATCAACTCCTCGACGCATCGGCGTGCTGCGCGAGCGAGCTCGACATCGTCCATGCCGGCAAGCTCTTCGGCGAAATCCACCAGGTCGACGGTCAGCCAGAGAGCGTCTTCGACGCGCGGGCGGCGCTCCTTTGGAACCGAGAGCAAGATCTCACGCCGCTCGCTGATGGAAAGTCTCTTGCCCTCCAGCTTGGGATCCTCCCTGAGGGGTGCGGCCATCACGCTGCGCAGCGCTTGCGGCGCACTGATCACGAAAACGGTGAGGATCAGGCTCGCGCTGAGCGTCGTGAGGGCAAGCAGACGCATGCCTCCCAACCTACCGGTCCGGGAAAGCCGTTCAAGAACCGATGCGCCTGTACCCGCGAGGAGTCAGAGAGAAGTATCCATCCGAGCTGCATTGCACCAACCCAGCGTCGAGAAGAGGCACGACGGTGCGGCGACAGGTTCGCTCTCCGATGCACATGGCACGGGCAAGTGCGCCCTTTCGCAGGCGTCCCCTCTGGGCGAGGAGGCCCAGCAACTTGCGCGCCTTGGGGTCGAGCGGAATCCTGCGGTTCTCACCCCGCTCCAGACGCCGCAAGTCGTCCGGACTCGCCACACGGCTCGAAGCGCCATCTCTGACATAGACCCGCTCACGACCGTCTCGGTCGCGCACGCGGCATGGAATCGCTCCCCGGGCCACGCGCACCTCGAGCAACTGCACCCCCGCGACCCGGCGGCGGGAGAGATGCAGCTCCGGCGGAGGATCGCAGCAGGCGGCCGCCGCCCGGACCGCCTCTCCCGCCTCCCCCATATCGGTGATCCCCACAAGCCGACCGTCGTCCGCCACCCCGATCCAGATGCTCCCCCCCGCCCCGTTGTGAAAGGCGGCCAGGGTGCGCGCCAAGCGTTCGGGCCGGGGTGGCCGCTCCTTCCACTCACACTCGGGGCCTTCGGGCCCAAAGGGTCGGGGCCGACTCATACCCCGAGTCTGACCCGGCCGCGGCCTGGACGCAGCACCCAAGTCGCAGGTCGGCCTCCCATCGCCCCTGGGCGTTCGCTCCAGTGGCCCCGTGAGCGGTCTTGAAGGGTGCAGCTCTTGCTCTGTGTGCAGGGGTTACCCTCACAGGCATGGTCCGCCACCACCGTGACCCCACGCGGCTGTTCCTCGGTCTCCTGCTAGTCCCAACCGGGCTCGGGAGCGGATGGCTCGCCTGGGGGCTTGGCTGGTCGCCGCTGGTGGCGTGGCTGACGACCCTCAACCTGCTGACCCCTCCGCTATGGGGCTACGACAAGCTGGCCGCCAAGCGGGGTTGGAAGCGCGTACCCGAGGTCATCCTGCACACCGGCGCCGCCCTGGGAGCGGTGCCGGCATCTTTCCTCTCGATGCAGCTCTTCCGGCACAAGACCCTGAAACCGGCCTTTCGACGGCGCTACTGGATCTTCTTTTCCCTGCAGGCCATCTTGGTCCTGCTCTGGATGAAGCCCGGTCTGCGCCCCTGGTGAGTCGGGCCGCGCTCCCCTCTCAATCCCCCTCCTCCGGCACGACGATCGGCTCCAGCCAGGATGCGTCCGCGCCGATCGAGGCGATCAGTTCGGCCAGGCGTTTGTGCAGAGCTTCGACCGTACCCGCCAACTCGGGATCGTCGATACGGTTGGTGCGTTCCAAGGGATCGCGCTCGCGATCGAAGAGGGCCTCCTCGATCTGTCCACGGCGATAGCGCACCAGCTTGTAGCGCCGGCCCACCACCGCCAGTTCCTGGGGTCCGTCCACGAACTTGCCCCAGCCGTCGATGTAGAGGAAATCCTTGCGCCAGGCTGCATGCGCCTCGGTCCAGAGCGGCCGCAGGCTGCGGCCCTGAAGAGTCGCTGGAAGGGCCACGCCCGCCCACTCGAGGAAAGTCGGCATGATGTCGATTCCCAGAGCCAGCTCATCGAGCTGGGTGTGGGAAGGAATCTCCCCTGGAAAGCGCACGAGCAGAGGAACCTGGATCGATTCCTCATAGGCGGTGCGTTTGCGATAGAGGCCGTGTTCCCCCCACATGAATCCCCCGTCGCTGGTGAAGACGACCGCCGTGTTCTCCGCCAGGCCCTGCTCATCGAGGCTGTCCAAGAGCTTGCCGACGTTGTCGTCGATCGAGAGCACCATGGTGTAGTACCCGCGCACGTTGTCCTCGTGGGTTCCCCCATCATCGAAGAAGCGGTTGCGCAGGGTCGTTCGCACGCGTTGGATGAAACTCGGATACCCCTCGGGGTCGTCCTTGAAGCTCTCGGGGCGCGGGAAAGACTGCCCCGCCAGGGCCCCGCGGTGGCGCTCGGGGATGACGTAGGGGCGGTGGAGGTTCTTGAGAGAGAGGACACACAGGAACGGAGCTTCCCGGGGCTGAGCGATCCATTCCTGGGCCAGATCGAAGAGCACGTCGGTGTTGAAGCCCGGGATGCGGCGCCGCTCTCCGTCGATGTTGAACAGCTCGTCCATGTACTGCCCCTGGCCGTCGAAGCTGACCCAGCGGTCAAAGCCGGGCTGGGGCATGGCTCCGGGGTTGTAGACGTGCCACTTGCCGAAAAAGCCGGTCGCGTACCCACTCTCCTGTAGGAGCTGGGGGAAGCCGACGTGCTCATGAAGAAAATCGACCTTGTCCTCGTTGTTGCGCACCCCATGCACGTTGGCATAGAGGCCGGTGAACAGACTCGCTCGGGCGGGACAGCACAGGGAGGTGGTCACGTAGGCGCGGGTGAAGCGCGCACCCTCCGCCGCCAGACGATCGAGCGCAGGAGTCTGGACCCGCTCACCTCCGTCGCAGGAGAGCGTGTCGTAGCGCTGATCGTCGGCCAGGATCAGAACGAGGTTCGGTCGCTGATCTCGGGGATGCTGCGCGCGACCTGCGCACGAGACGCAAGCGAGAAGCATCAGGGTCAGAGACAGTCGGCGACTGCTCGCCTTCGCTTCGTTGCTGCTGTCCATCTTCGGCTCGAAGTTCATTTATCCTGGGTTTCCCGCCGAGCCAGGGCTGTGCGGATCGCATCCGCATCTGTCGTTGGTTCCTGGCAGGCGTAATTCTGGCAGAGGTACGCGGTGGCCTTGCCGTCCAGCGCCTGATGAGGCTTCACGTACGGAGCCAGTGCCTCGATTGCGCCGGCCTCCTCCTCGGAGGCGGGCTTGAGAATGACCACCTTGTTGGGAGCGAAGGGCTGGTGAATCGCCTGCAGCATGGCCAGGGTGTCCTCGGCACCCCTCTTCCCCACCACGACCAACTCGAAGGTGGGGCCCAGGGCGAAGTCGACGGCAAAGAGGAACTGCGTGTGCTGACCGGGACGCTCGGCAAGGTCCCCCGAGAAGGCCGCCAGGGTCTCACGGCCCAGCTCCTCGTAGGCACTCTCTCCGGTCAAGCGGCCGAGCCGCAGGAGACACCAAGCCGCGACCGAGTTCCCCGAGGGCAGCGCCCCATCGTAGATCTCCTTGGGGCGCACGAGCAGTTCCTCTCCTCCTGCTGGGGAAAGGAAAAACCCGCCTCCCTGCTCATCGTGGAAGCGGGTCCGAATCCCGTCCGCCAGGGAGCGTGCTGTGCGCAGGTCGGCCGGGTCCTGGAAGGTCTCGAAGGCCTCGAGCACCCCCCAGAGGGCGAAGGCGTAGTCCTCCAGCATGCCCTCACCGGCCGGCTGCCCGAGCCGGACCAACTTGTAGAGGCCGCCGTCTTCGCGCATGAGAACCGAGGTCAGGTGGTCGACCGCCCGGCGCGTGACGCGCCGGTAGCCGTCGTCGTCCAGCACCCGGGCGGCCTGAGCGAAGGCGGCGATCATGAGCCCATTCCAGTCGGTGAGGATCTTGTCGTCCTTGAGCGGATGGATGCGCGGCTCGCGCACATCGAACAACCTCTGCCGCACCCGCTCCAGATGCTCTTCGAACTCCGCCGTGGAGATCCCCTCCCCGGCCGCCAGCTCCGCCGGCGTTTGCGAGAGGTGCAGGATGTTCTTACCGGTCGTCGGAGGCCCGCTCGGATCGTGGAAGTTCCCCTTGTCGGTCACATTCCAGATCTTGGCCGCCCAAGCCCCTTCGTCTTCGCCCAGAGCCTCGTCCAACTGCTTGCGAGTCCAGAGGTAGAAGAGTCCCTCCTCGCCGTCGCTGTCGGCATCCTCGGCGGAATAGAAACCGCCCTCGGGTGAGGTCATGTCCCGCTCGACGTAGGCCAGGATTTCTCGCGCGACTCGCGAGTAGAGTGGATCACCCGTCACCTGATAAGCATCGAGGTAGGCCATCGCCAGGAGAGCCTGGTCGTAGAGCATCTTCTCGAAGTGTGGTACGAGCCACTCCGCATCGGTCGAGTAGCGGTGAAAGCCGAAGCCCACCTGGTCGAAAATGCCACCCTTGCGCATCTCGCGCAGGGTTGTCTCGACCATCGCTAGGGCCTGAGCCTCCCCCGTGCGGCGGTAGTAGCGCAGGAGAAAGCGCAGGTTGTGGGGTACGGGGAACTTGGGTGCCTGGGAGAATCCCCCGCGCCGTGAATCAAAGCGACTCGACAGGCCGCGATAGGCGCGCTCCAACACAGCGGCACCCGGTGCCTCGCCCGGGCTGCCGGGGACCATCTTCTGCAAGGCCTCGGCCACCTGATCGGCGTGCTCGACGAGATTGGCCCTGTCCCGGGGGGAATCCCACAGTTCCCGTACGCGCTGCAAGATCTCGACCAAGCCCGGTCGGCCGTAGCGACCGACCTTGGGGAAGTAGGTTCCGGCGAAGAAGGGTTTTTTGTCCGGAGTCATGATGACGGTCATGGGCCACCCGCCGCTGCCCGTCATCGCCTGGGTGACCGACATGTAGATGTGGTCCAGGTCCGGCCGCTCCTCGCGGTCGACCTTGATGGCGATGAAGCCCTCATTGAGTAGACGGGCCACATCGTCGTCCTCGAAGCTCTCGTGCTCCATCACATGGCACCAGTGGCAAGTGGAGTAGCCGATCGAGAGCAGGATCGGCTTGTTCTGGGCCTTTGCGGCACGGAAGGCCTCTTCGCCCCAGGGGTACCAGTCGACCGGATTGCGAGCATGCTGCAAGAGGTAGGGACTCTGCTCGAAGATCAGCCGGTTGAATTCCTTGCCACCATCGTGCGGCAACTTCGCGATCTCGTCTGGGGAAGGAAGGGGCTTGCGCACGTCAGGTCGGTGGGGAGTCTGGGACACTAAGAGCGGGATGAGGAGGAGAGCCGTCTTCATGAGGGGTCTTTCACAATGCGGTGCAGGCACTCTTGGAATGCGGGTGGAGTCGAGTACCAGGTGAGGGGCCCCTTGTCGTCGAAGTGAGGATGGTTCATGGTCGGGGAGCGTGTCGCGCCCCGACATTCTGCCCCGAGCCCGGTTCGGGCGGGGGCAATCCACCCGATCGAGCCCTCATTTCGACTCACGCCCCAGGCCCAGTCCGCGTACGGTAACCATGCTACTCGCACTGCCCCTCACCCTGCTCCTCAGCACGAGCCCGCAGACTCCCGAGGCCCCCCCGCCTCCCCCGTACTTCACTCTCGGAGAGCCCTCGCCGGTCGTCGAGCTGTGGTGCGAACTGCGCTACCAGGCTGAGACTGCGGGCCCCTCCCCTACGGGAGCCCTGGCAGAGGCCGTACTCACCGCCCGGGAGGTGGACTCGCTGCTCTCGCGACCTGAGATGTGGTCCCTGGTGGACGGCGCAGCGATCACCGCCGAGCCCGGGACCTGGCTTGGCGTGGAACTGGTCTTGCCCAAGCACATGATCGCCGAGGGTCACAAGCGCAAGGAGCTACGCGCCGCTTTGGACAATCTCTTTGCTGCCCTCGACTCCCTCTGGGCCGACTGGAACCGCAATGAGTGGCCGGCCCGCAAGCCGGTCCTGGAGGAGCGTCGTCTGGAACTGCAAGCACTCCTAACCCCCGAGGCGACAGAGAAGATCTGGGGTCGCATCCAGCGCTGGCTGACCTTGACCCGACCGCCGGAACCCTTCGTCGTCCACCTGGTAACGCGCAGCGCCCCACCCGGCGGTGTCACGGTCTACTCCAAGCATCGCGCCACATCCCTGGTCTCCGTTTCTGGACGCGATCCCTCCCTCCTATGCGAGGTGGTCGTGCATGAGCTGCTGCACGCACTGGAGACGACACCGGGCAACCCCCCGCCCGTAACCAAGGAGGTGCTCGCGGCACTGACCAAGGCGAGGGTGAAGGATGCCAAGGCGCGCTATCGCTGGATGCACACGCTCTACTTCTTGGCGGCAGCCGAACTGGTTCGTCAGGTGATCGACCCGGAACATGTCGACTACGGCATCAGCCAGGGCTACTACGACGAAGCCCCAACAGTACTCGCAGGCATCCTGCCCATCTGGAACAAGTACATCGACGGCGAGTTGCCTCGCCGCGACTTCGTCCGGGGAATCGCCAAGGCCGCACTCGCGGCCCAGGCCGCCGAGAACCCTTCCGACGGCGACTGACCGCGCTGCCAGCCCGGGTTAGGTCGTCTTGCGACTGCGCAGGTAGGCCTCGATGAACGGGTCAATGGCTCCGTCGAGTACGGCCTGCACGTTGCCCACTTCCACGTTCGTGCGGTGATCCTTCACCATTTGGTAGGGATTGAGCACGTAGGAGCGAATCTGGCTGCCCCAGGCGATCTCACCCTTGGCCCCATAGAGCTTGGCCATCTCTGCGTCGCGCTTGGCCTCCTCGAAGGCGATCAGCTTGGCCTTGAGAAGATTCTCCGCCATGGCGCGGTTCTTGTGTTGGCTGCGTTGATCCTGGCAGCGGACCACGATTCCCGTCGGCAGGTGGGTCATGCGCACAGCCGACTCGGTCTTGTTGACGTGCTGCCCTCCAGCTCCTCCGGCACGCATGGTCTCGACCTTGATGTCACCATCGTTCAACTCGACCTTGATGTCGTCGTCGATTTCGGGGGTGACGTCCACGGCCGCGAAGGCGGTCTGTCTGCGTGCCTGAGCGTCGAAGGGGCTGATACGTACGAGCCGGTGCACACCGGTCTCGGCCTTCAGGTAGCCGAAGGCATAGGGCCCCGATATGCGCAAGGTGGCGAACTTGATGCCCCCCTGGGTCTCCTCCTGTAGCTCGACGACCTGGACGTCGTATTCATGGGCCTCACCCCAGCGGGTGTAGAGACGCATCAACATGGAGGCCCAATCGCAGGCGTCGATGCCTCCGGCCCCGGCGCTGATCTGCACAAAGGCTCCGAGCTTGTCATTCGGGCCACCGAGCATGACCCGGAAGTCGAGCTTTTCGACGATCTCCCCAGCTTCCCGAGCCAGAGCCTCCGCATCGGCGAGAACCTCTTCTTCGCCGCTCTCCCCGGCCATCTCTTCCAGGACCTCGAGCTCTTCGAAGATCTCCTCCAGCCGTCGAATCGGCTCGACGACGCTACGAGCACTCTTCAGCTCGCGCACCAAACGCTGGCTCTTCTCCTGGTCGTTCCAGAAGTCCGGCTCGTTCTGCGCCTCCTCGATCTCTTTTACTCGCTCACGGTTGCGAGCGTAGTCAAAGACTCTCCGACAGCGCCACGAGGCGGCTGCGGAGCTCCTGGGTAGCATTCAGATGGTCGCGCAGGGTCGGCATAGCGGCGGGGATTCTACGGTGCCGGGCCCAGGTGGGGAAGGTGCGGGCGGGCCCGGAGACCCGCCCGCTGACGGCACGCGGGCGATGCTGTGGTATCGAGGATGCAGGTCGACTGCCCCGAGCCCGAGGAGGCTCGTTGTGCCGCCGCTCATGGCATCGACCAGAGGGGGGGCTGCAGTGGAGAATTCCCCTCTCGAGCCTTGCCTGGGCGTCCCACTCCTGGGCCTGTGGGTCCGGCCGTCTCCAGCCCGGATTCTCACCCCCTGCCCTCCCATGGGGACGGAATGCGGATAGAAGGGGGCCCGTGAAGATCGAAGCCCCCCTCCTCCGCGGCCGTCTGCTGCGACGCTACAAGCGCTTCCTGGCGGACGTCGAACTGGACAGCGGCGAGACCATCATCGCCCACTGCCCCAACACCGGGAGCCTCCTGGGTTGCACCCCTCCCGGTGCCCTTGCCGTCCTGCGCGACAGCCAGAACCCCGCCCGCAAGCTGCGCTACACCTGGCAGACCGTCGAGGTGGACGGAGCCTGGGTCAACGTCGACACCTCCCTGCCCAACAGCGTCGTCGCCGAGGCGATCGAGGCCGGGGAGCTGGACGAACTCGCGGGCTATGAGGAGCTCCGCCGCGAAATCAAGTACGGACGCAACTCTCGGATCGACATCCTCCTCGAACGAGGGGAAGAGCGTTGCTACGTCGAGGTCAAGAGCACCACCCTGGCGCGGGGGGGCGTGGCGCAGTTCCCCGATGCGGTCACTGTGCGAGGACGCAAGCACCTCTTGGAGCTGGCGGATCAGGTGGCCGCGGGACATAGAGCCGTGATCTTCTTCCTGGTGGCACGGGATGACGTCGAGGCCTTCGCTCCAGCCGACGACATCGACCCCGAATACGGTGCGACCCTGCGGGAGGTTCTCGATAGGGGCGTCGAAGCCCTCGCCTATACGACCCACGTTCGGCCGGATTCCCTCAGCGTGAGCAGGCGACTGCCCATCCGCCTGGGGGACCGGTTAGGGGACCGGGACTACATCGGGGCGTAGCTCTCCCCATCGTCACCGACGGGGTACTGCGGACCGCCGGGGCCGCCGATCGACTGCCATGGGTCGGGTCGCTTCTTGGGCTGGCGCACCACGGTTTGGCTGACCTTGACCGCCGCGTGATAACGGGCGCCACGGATGACCTCGCGCACCGCGAGAGCCAGAAGGGAGACGAGCGCCATGGCTCCGACCAGGCCGGCCGAGGGCCGCTCGATCAGACCACTCTCGAGCCACTGCACGAAACCTCCGAGCGCGAGGGACGCGACCAGAACTTCGGTCAACCAGAGCAGACCCAGGGGTGTCAAGGTGCGCAGGGGGTGGCACACCATGGTCCAAGCCGAAAGGATGCCCGCCTTGAGGGCGGAACGTCCGTCGTGCATGGCCAGGCGGGTGCGCACATAGGTCGCCCAAGCCAGGAGTAGGGCGAAGCCGATGAAGTGCACCAAGGCCTGGAGCCCGAGGAGCAACTTCTGGGTCTTCTCACTATCCAGGCTCTCCAGGCGCGTGTCGCCGTCGGCTACACCGAAGAGTCCTTGGGCGACGTATCGATCCCAAAGCGGCCCGTAGACGAGCCAGCGCCACGCCCCCAGCAGCACGAGCAGGAGGACCAGCAGGCGGCTGAAGCGCAGGAAGTAGCGCCCGCCCCCCATACAGAAACGTCGCAGGGTGCGCCCGTGGGTGCGTTCGAGGATCACCTGCAGCCAGCCGCCCGCCAGGAAGACCCCGAGCAGCATCGCCAGGAGCCCGAGAGCCGCCCCCATCTGAGCGGTCTCGGCATTGAGGGCCGAGAGGCCGGCGCGGTGATCGAACCGAAAGCTCTCGCTCAGGGAGTAGACCAGGTCATCCCAATGAAAGCTGCCCGGAGCGAGGGATTGAGGGAAAGCCGGGTCGGGAGTCGCGGCGGTGGGGTCCTCGACGCTTTGAACCTCGATCCCCTCGCTGTGATAGCGGTTCCCGACCGCCTGACCGAGAAAGGCGTGCCAAGCAAGCCCTATCGGCAGTGCCAGGGCCGGCAAGAGCAGGGTCGGGACGATCCACAGGGGTGCACGCCCGAGCACGCGACGGATGGAACGCAGGAAGAGCAGCGGCCCTGTACGCAGGGGCTCGTCGTGCAGGAAGGGAGGGGGGTCGGTCGGCAGGGGCATGGCGCTCAGCCTCCCAGGGTGGAGTACCAGTGGAGCAGGTGTGAGTACTGAGTCCAGGCGCGTTCGCCCCAGCGCAACGGCACGACGCGGTCCGGGCTGTCGTACCACTGGTTGTCACTCATGTTGGCGTCGATGTAGTAGACACGCTCTGGATCGAGAAGGACACGGCGCACCTTCTGGGTCCCAGGCTCGAGGGGCAGTTGCCACCAGGTCGCTTCCGCCTGCGCCTCGCGCGACCAAACGAAACGGTGGGTGTCGCCATCTGCGAAGGTTACCTCGATCGTGAGCGGCAACCGCAGGGTCCCGAGCCGACTGACCTTGATGTTGTAGTGCCAAAGCCTCTCGCTGGTCGACTCCGCGGAGTCCTCCTCGGTTTCTGGAGCCTCGGAAGCCTCGGCGTCCTCCTCGGCCTCTGCCCCCCTGGCCACATACTTGCCGCCTTCGAGAAACAGTCCCTGGGGTTCGGGCTCACGGAACTGCTCGACATCCACTCCCCAGTCGACGATGCCGGTCCCCTCGAACAGGTCTTGGAAGTACCAATCGAGCGAGGTCCCTGCCCCCTCCTCGAAGCTCTGGAAGAAGTCCGCAGGATAGGGGTGGCGATAGCGCCACTGCGCGGCGTAGGTGCGCATCCCCTGGTGGAACTTCGCTTCGCCGATCATCCCCTCGAGGGTACGCAGAGCCACGGCCGTGCGCGGATAGCTGTTGACGCGATAGCTGGAGCGGTTCTTGTAGTTGAAAGCCAGGGTATCGATCGGGTCGGCTTCCGGATCGCTCAAGTAACCGCTGCGGTCTTGCCAGCGTGGATCGGTCTCCTGCTCGCCGAAGGTCAGCCAGGGCTGGTCACGCCAGAGATCCACCAGGGGCGACGCCGCCAGCGGCGCGAAGGTCTCGCCGGCGATCTTCCAGCGCTGGCCGGAGAGGATGCCCGCCAGGCCCGCGGTCCCCGGCTCGCGAGCCGCCGGTTTCCCCCAGAAGGGAAAGCCCAGATAGGTCGTCGCGGCTCGCTGCTTGCCGTAGGTGCGTACGAGGACTTCGGAGTCGGTGTAGGAGTTGAAGCCTTCGTCGAGCCAGGACGCCTCGTACTCGTTGTTACCCACCAGGCCGTACCAGAACTGGTGACCACACTCGTGGACGGTGACGCTCTCGGGGCTATACATCCTCGGCCGGGTGAACATCGCCGTACCACAGGTGAAGAGAGTCGGGTACTCCATACCCGACGCCCCCGGAGCACCCCAGGCGGGGTCGACGACGGTGAGTTGGCTGTAGGGATACTCGCCGAACCAAAGCCCGTAGAAGAAGAGCGAGGCCATGGCCGCATCCGCGTGGCGCTGGGCCTGGTCGGCGTGCTCGGGCTGGAGCATGACGCGCACCTTCACGTCCCGCAGGCTGAGCTTCCCCGGGCCCAGTCCAAAGGCCGCCTCCGCCTGAGCCACCTCCGCGGGGAAGCGCGCCTTCCAGGCGGCGAAGGAGAAATCCTCCTCGTGAATGACGTAGTCCGGATCGGCCGTCCAGGCGAACCCGTGAACCAGGGGCGTCGGCGGAGCCACCGCCGCGACGGGGTCGTGATAGTCCAGGTCCACGAGGGCCGGTGCGTGGAAGCGCTGGGTCACCTTGCCGTCCTTGATCTCGGGCGGCCCGGCCGCGGCCCCCGACGTCCCGATCTTGCCCGCGTACTCCTCCGGCAGGGTCAAGGTGACGTCGTAGGTACCGTAGTCCGCATAGAACTCAGTGTTCATGTGGAACTGGTGGCAGTTCCATCCTCGACCTCCCTCGTAGACCCCCAGCTTGGGGAACCAGTGCGAGAGGAGGATGAAATCCCCCTTGACTCCGGTTCGTCTCCGTACGCGCGGCAGCTTGGAGGTCCAGCCCAGGTCGATCTCGATCGATTCCCCGGGTCCGACGGGCTGGGGAAGGACGACGGAGAAGACGGTGCGATCCTCGGCCCGTCCGGCAGGAGTCTCGCGCCAAGTCAAACTCGGAAGCACATCCGCACCGTTCACGGAGAGACGGTTCAATTGCTGCCAGCTCCAGCCATCGCTGATCTTCACCCCCCGCAGGCGACCCCGCGCCTCCCACAGATGGGTGGAGCGATTGTTGCTGTAGGCGTTCAGGTGGAGGTGAAACCAAAGATCGGAGACCGTATCGCTGCTGCGGTTGGTCCAGGTGATCTTGGCCTGTCCGCTGAGGTCGCGCGCAAGAGGATCGATCTCTGCCTGCAACACGTAGTCCGCCCGCGACGAACGGTTGTCCGGGGCGGAGTCCTGGCTGGCTCGCACGGGTAAGCAGCACAGGAAGAGCAGGGTGAGGAACGGAAGGTGGCGAGGTGGGCGCATGGCAGGTGGCATCATGCGGGGCGTCCTGCGAGTGGGCAAGGTTCCCCCCGCCCCTCGATTCCGTCTCACATTGGGTTCAAGTTGCGCCGCGACCCTGCCGATCACACCCTCCGAGGGACTCCACCCTCCTCTCCTTCGCTCCCGCTTCGATCATCGACAACCCCGTACTCGGTAAGGACTTGCGCTTGGCAGGGCCGGCTTGCGGCCCCCGAGGGCCCGCTTCCCGCGAAGAAACCACTCAGGCCCGCCGCGGGGCATCCGATAACCGAGGCACGGGGCCAAGCCCCCCCACCCCCGAAGGGGACACCTGGAATGGAACTCCACAACAAGAGACTCGACAACGACCCTGCGCGCCGCTTCCCGGCGGGTAGCCTCCGGAGAGATCTGGAGCCGACGGTCAAGCGCGTGGCTACCGGGCGTGTTCTACGTCAGGAACAGGTCAAGCAGCTCACCGAGCAGCTCCGCACCCACCGCGAGAAGGGGAGTGATTCCATCGACCTCTCCCAGACCGCCCGCATGGTCCGAGACGACGCATCCCAGACCGAGCGCGCGACCCTCGTGGACGGACTCCGTGCCGCCTACAAGAACGGCAACCTGAACACCCGAGAGCGCATCGAGCGAGCCGCCCACAACCTCTTGGCCGGGGAATAGGACCACGGGGTCCAGCCCTGTCGGCTCGGCCCCGTCTGCCCGACATCACGACGCCGCGCCCCCTGCGGGGGTCGCGGCGTCATTCGTGCGTCCATGGCCGGCTGTGGCGGGTCAACGCTTACGGAAGCGTGCGGCCCAGGTCTCCTTCAAACCGGGGACCAGGTCACGCTCGACGAGGTCGAAGCCGAAGGACTCCATCTCTGAGATGACCTGCTCCTCGCCGGCTCGCACGTGATTCAGGATCCACTCACTGCTCTCGCCCGGTACGCGTTTGAAGTCCACGATCACGACCTCGCCGCCGGGACGCAGCGCAAAGCGGATCGACCCCATGCTGCTGTGGGGGAACTCGAAGTGGTGGTAGACGTCGCAGATCAGCGCCACATCGATCGATTCGCGGGGGAGTTCCACCGACCGCTCGCTGCAAATCCGGGTCTCGACGTTGGTCAGACCCTCCTGCTCGGCCCGCTGGGCCATGTACTCGACGAAGCGAGGAGCGATGTCGATGGCGTAGACCTTCCCCTCCGGACCAACCGCCCGACTCAAGGCGGCGAGGAACAACCCCGTCCCAGCACCGACGTCCGCCACGACCTGGCCGGGCTCGAGGTCGAGGGCCGAGACGATCTGCTCCCGTGCCTGATAGACCTCTCGACTCTCTCCCTCGAAACGCTCCACGAAGGCCTCGACATCCAGATCGGGGCTCTGGAAGGGAGCGTTGATGCCGGGATGGACACTCTCCTCGGCCGGAATCTCGTAGGTATCGGCAGGAGACTCGCAGGCTGCCAGAAACGCCAGGGACAAGAGCAGGGGTCGCAACATGACCCAAGGTTACCCCCGCGTCGGACATCGCGCTCGTGGGGAATGCAGCGAAGGTCAGCGCCGCAGACGGCGGGCGAGGACGAACGCCAGTTCCAAGCTCTGCTGGTAGTTCAACCTGGGATCGCAAGCACTCGCGTAGTTGCGGCCCAGCTCCGCCTCGGTAGGGCCACCCGACCCACCCACACACTCCGTGACGTCCTCGCCGGTCAACTCGAAGTGCACGCCTCCCAGCCAGGTGCCCCGCTCCTCGTGAATGTCGATCGTGCGCTCCAGCTCCGTCAGGATGTCTCCGAACGAGCGCGTCTTGACCCCCCCCCCGGTCTTGCGGGTATTCCCGTGCATGGGGTCGCAGACCCAGAGAACCGGTCGATCCCCGAGAGCCTCGATCAGCCCTGGGAGGTGCTCCCCCACCCCCTGCGCGCCCAGCCGAGTGATCAGCATCAGCCTGCCCGGCTGCCGCTTGGGATCGATCCGCTCCGCCAGCTCGGCGACCTCCCCCGGCGTGGCTCCCGGTCCGACCTTGATCCCGACGGGGTTTTGGATCCCTCGAAAGAACTCCGCGTGGGCTCCGTCCAACTGGCGGGTGCGGTCTCCGATCCAGGGCAGGTGCGTGGTCAGATCGTAGTACCCTTCACGGCGGGGGACACGTCGCGTGAGCGCCGCTTCGTAGTAGAGGTTCAGCCCCTCATGGCTGGTGTAGAAGTCGACCCGCGAGAGTTCCTCGATGCGCGCTTCGCCCAGGGCCTCCATGAGCTTGAGCCCGTCCGCAAGGTTCTGGGACATGCGCTCATACTCTTCACGCTGCTGCGGTCGCAGCGCGGCGTTGCGCACGAAAGAGAGGTCCCACTGCCGGGGATGGTGCAGGTCGGCAAAGCCGCCCTCGACCAGAGCACGGATGAAGTTCAAGGTCAGCGCGGCATGCTGGTAGCCCGTGAGTAGGTGGCTCGGGTTTGGCCGGCGCGCCTCGGGGTCGAATTCGATCCGGTTGACCAGATCACCGAAGTAGCTCGGCAATTCAACGCCATCGCGGCACTCCGTGACCCGGGAGCGAGGCTTGGCGTACTGTCCGGCGAAGCGCCCAACGCGCACGATGGGTCGCTGCAGTCCATGGACCAGCACCATCGACATCTGCAGCAGTATCTTGAGCTTGGCCGCGATCGCCGCCGAAGAGCACTCTGCGATCGTCTCCGCGCAGTCCCCCCCCATGAGTACGAAGCGGCGTCCGGCCTGGGCCTCCGCGAGAAGCCCCCTCAGACGCTCGATCTCCCACGAGGTCACCAAAGGCGGGAGCGCGGCCAGGCGTTGCTCGGCAACCCGTAGCTCGTCCGGGCTCTCGTAGGGCGGAGCCTGGGCGTAGAGCTTCTCCCGCCAACTGCTTGGAGACCACGTCATGGCCGGGATTCTAGCGTGCCGCGGTGAGACCCGAGAGAAACGCGCCCCCAGCCGGTACGACGGGGGCGCGCATCTCTGTCCGTCCGGCCCCACGCATGGAACCAGACAGCCCGTGCCGGCTTCACAGAAGCGAAGCCAGGTGAAAAGCGGCGAAGCGGGCGAAGCGCTTGGGGGAGAGAAGCGTGACCTCCCAACTATGGTCGTCCAGGTCTCCGCCCTCAGAACGGGCCCAGCTCTCGATGCCCTTGCGCGTCGCGGCCTGCGCCGCGTCGAGCTGGACTGAAGCGGTCCAGAGAGCCTGGCCCGTCTCAGCCGAGAGCAGGTCCATCGACAGGCCCAGCCTCTGGGGAGAGTGGACCTGGAGGTCGGTCACGGTCGGGACGAGGAGGGCGTCGAGCCGATAGCGTCGAGCCAGCGCCAGAATGGGCGCGGCGGAGTAACTCCCCAGTCGATGCGGCTCGATGCTCGGAATCGCTTCGAGCTCGGTCTCTCCGAGGCGCACGACTTCCAGGTTTGCGTGAGCACTGAACTCTGCCAGACAGGCGGCCTGCAAGTCCTCTTCCTGTTGCTCGGTGAGCTTCACCCCCACCGCCGGCAGGAGGCCGACGCGGTGAAGCTCGTAGGTCTCGAAATCCGAGACCATGCGCGCATGTGCCAGGGCCGGAATCTGGCGTGGGGCCGCACAGCCTGCCAAGACGAGCCAGGGAAGCCACCAGCGTGCGTTCACAGCTGTTCCTCCCCAAGCTCGGCCTGGGATCCATCATCCGCACCTTCGCGGACCAGGGCCGTCGGGACCGCCTCCGCTTGCCACTGAATCGCAGATTCGAGCCAGGCCTTCTCGGCTTGGAGGCGCCGAATCTGGGCGGTGGTCAGCCGAGCAGCGAGATCGCGATTCTGCTGCTCGACAGCACTCTTCTCAGCCGAGAGGATGTCGAACTTCTGTTCCAGATCGAAGTAGCGTTGCTCGAGTTCCTTGGCCTTCTGCCGGGCCTTCTCCAACTCCGCCTTCTGTGCCTCGACTTCGAGAGCCAGCCGTTCCCGCTCCTGGACGGTCTTTTGGTACTGCTCCAGGAGTACGAGCCGACTTCCTCCCCCCTCACTCCCCTCCAAACCATGCGGCAGGGGCTGACCGGAGACCTCGACCGAACCGGGAGAGGCGGAGTGGATGGGTCCCGCCACCGGGGCTCCATCCCAGCCGTAGAGCGGAGCTGCGGCGCCGGTGCCGCGTTCCCAGCCGCTGGGCTGTTGGGCGGCGGCTTGGGCGGGGGTCGACCCTGCACCGCTCTTGGGGAAGGGGCTTACGACGGAATAGGGACTACCGGCACAGGACGCCAAGAAGGCCGCCGTGAGCAGGGTGGGGACGCGTAGATGAAGCATCAGGCCTCCTCCGAGGGGGGCTGGGTGGTGGGAGTGGGCTCGTCGTACTCGAACTGGACCAGGGTGCGCTCCCCACAGGAGCAGGTGACTTGCAACGCCACGACCTGCCCGCGATCGCGTACGAGTTCTAGGCTTGCTTCGCAGTCCCCCGCATCGGTGTGCGGAGAGCGCCTGCGCTCCTGGCGCTGTGAAGGGTCGGCTTCACGCACCTCGATCCGTGTCTTCTTGATGATGGATGCCATGGGTCAAGCTGTAAGGTCAATGCGGATCCCCACCTCATCGTGGGTCGCATGGCCCACCGGCTTTGAAGGAGCAACGGCAGGCTTGGAGCGCGGTTCGTCATCGTCGGAAGTGGTCTCAAGAGCGGGCTTCAGGGTGAAGGGGCGCTTCCCCCCTCGCTTCTGATCCCTGCGGGCTGGGACGATGCGCACTTGCGGAAGAATGCGTTCGACGGAACTGTCCATGTCAACTCTCCGCGCTATCGGTTAGAGCCGTTAGGGTCCGGTTCAGGCGGAAGATGGCGCGGCTGTGAATCTGGCTCGCGCGCGACTCCGTCACGCCGAGGATCTCCCCGATTTCCTTGAGGTAGAGTTCCTCCCCGTAGTAGAGGGTGATCACCGTCTGCTCTTGTTCGGGTAGGTCTGCAATCGCATCGGCGAGCAGCGCCTTCATCTCCGCGAACTCGGCGCTCTCCACCGGATCCGCGCAGGAGGGATCCGAGAGCATGGCCCGCAGGCTGTCCGAGGGACCATCCTCCAGGGAGACCTGCGAAGCGCTGGCGGCACTGAGCAGCACCTCGTCAACCTCCTCGGGGGTGACGTCGAGTTCTCGGGCCAAATCCTCCGGGCTGGGCGGTATTCCCAGTTCGTGTTCCAAGCGCGCGACAGCCGCATCCAAGGCACGCACCTTCTCGCGACGCCCCCGGGGCAGGAAGTCCACACGGCGCAACTCATCCAGAATGGCCCCGCGAATCTTTCGATAGGCGAAGGTCGAGAATTGAAGACCCCGTTCCGGCTCCCAGGCATCGGCAGCGGCGAGGAGACCGAGCATCCCGATGCCAAAGAGGTCGTCACGCTCCAAGCCTCCGGGGATGTCGAAGCACATGCGTCCGACGATGTGCCGCAGGAGCGGCACATGCTCGAGCACGATTTTCTCGCGCTCTTGCGCCTGAGCCTCGCCTTGTACCTGCCAGTCAGGCATGGCGTTCTCGGCTGTCTTCCCCATGGATCATCACGGACGGATCGCTCCACCCCCGGCTATCGACCCGGGGTCTCCGAAGGCTTGAGGGTGGAATCGTTTTCCGACTCTTGGGATTCCTCGGATGGGACAGTCAGCGGAACACTCCCACCGAGACGGCGCAGGAGCCAGCGGATCGAGTGGCCGGTGACCAGGGCGACCCCCCAGGTCGAGGCACCTCGCAGGCTGGCCCCCGCCGCGGTCTCACCCGCAAGAAGGGCGATCAGACCCGCAGCCGCTCCCGTAAGGGCTGCGGCTCGATGCACGAACGCCGTCCAGGTGGCATCGAGGGGAATCTGTACGCCTTCGGCCATGTCAGATGGTCAGATGGTGAGGGCCCTACCCCTCGAGCGTCCCAGGCGGGCCCCGAGTTGACGGAGACAGAGAGTCTCTAGGCCGTCGTTCCCCAGGGCGAAGGGCCGCCCGCTACGTGCGCTTCGCTCGATGACACCCGAGCGCGGGAGCCAGCCGGCCTGCCGGGGTGAGCGACACAGGAAACGTTCACAAATCGAACGCAGCTTGCGTGCAATCCCATCGGCTTCCGCCACATCACTGGCCTGGTTGACCACCAGCTCCGGTGTGGGCACATCCATCCCCAACCTGGCGCTATAGCTGTCCAGTGCCTTGATCAGTCCGTAGGCATCCGTGAGCGCCGCGACCTCGGGCGTTGTCGTGACCAAGACCCGGTCGGCGATACCCGCGAAGGCGAGCACATCCGGTCCGATACCCGCAGCGCTGTCGCCAATGACCAGCTCGTACCGTCCCGCGAGGGAGGCCAACTCCTCGAGGAGTCGCTCGCGCAACTCCTGGGATCCACGGGCCAAGCGCTCGTTCCCGCTGGGTGCGGTGAGCACATCGAGACCCGCCGGTCCCCGTCGCAGGCAGCTGGCCAGATCCTTGCCCTGCAACACCTGTTCGACACTCGGGCCCGCCGGAAGAGAAAGTAGGGTCTCGATGTCTCCCAGGCCCAGATCCAGGTCGACCAACAGAACACGTCGACCTTCACGGGCCAAACTCAAGGCCAGGTTGAGTGCCAGGGTGCTCTTTCCGACCCCTCCCTTGCCTCCGGTAATCAGGACGAAGGGCACGGATAGGCGCGGAGAAACCTTCATGCGACCCTCCCACGCAGGAAAATGTCCGCGAGTCCCGCTCCGCTGGCTCGATGCAGATGCGCTTCGATCCGCGGTCCATCGCAGAGAAAGGCGATGGGCAAGCCCCCATGCAGGGCCGTTTCGAGCACCCTTGCCGGGTGCTCCGTCTCGTCCAGCCGCGTGATGACGCACCCATCAAAGCGCCCGGCCTCGACGGTACGCCCCAGCGCCTCCTCGCTCGCGCTGGCAGGAAGGACGGCGTAACGCGTCAGGCGCGCCGGATACTCTTCGACGGCAAGGGCCGCTTCCAGGCGGTCGAGCTCCGACTCGTCCTCCTCGACACGCCCCGTCGTGTCAACCAAAACGACGTCGGGTCGAGGAGAGGAAGTAGCCAGGGCTTGGGCCAGTCTTGCCGGATCCCCCAAGGCAATCGCGGTACAGCCGATGTGCCGTCCGAGTGCCTTGGCCTGCTCGACGGCACCGACACGGTGAGTATCGGTGGTCACGAGGGCAACACGCTTGCCGGCCTGCTTCAGACGCAGAGCCAGCTTGGCTGCTGTGGTCGTCTTCCCACAGCCCGGAGAGCCGAGGAACGCAAGGACGGACACCGTACCGCGGGGAGCGTGTAGGTTGGCCACGGGAAAGATCGCAGCCAGCTCCTCGCCTGCGAGGTCGAGTGGGTGGCCACCCTCCGCGGTGCGTCCCGCGACCGCCTCGGTAACGCGCTCCACGAGGGCCTTCGATGCACCCGCGGCCTGAAGGCGACGCTCGACTTCGGTCGTTCGCGGCCGCGGCGGGGGTACGGTCTGGGGGGCGTGCGCCAAGATCGCTCGAGCACGTCCGCGCAGGCGTGTCAGCTCATCTCGAGTGCGGGGAGCGGAGTCCGCTACCGCCAGTGTGATTCCCGAGGGTGCCTTGCGCCGAGAGAGGACAACCGCTTGGTCGCCAACGGTCTCGCGAGCACGTTCGAGTGCGTCAACTAGGTCCCTACCCTGTACTTGATGAATCCGAGTCACTTCAATCCTCCATCTTCACGACAGCCACGGTTTCCACCGCACGGGCGGGGATTACCTCGTTGTAGGAAAGGACGCTCACCTTGGGCAGCGAGGCTTTGACGAGCTCGCCGACGAAGCGGCGCACGTTGGAGCGGACCAAGAGGACCACATCCAATCCGGCTTGCGTTGCCTGAGCGATGCTCTCGCCGATTCGCTCCATGAGCCCCTGGAGCCAAGCCGGGTTCACGGGTGGAGCATCGCTATCCCCCGTTCCAACCGCCGCCGCAAGTCGCATCTCGATCTCGGGATCGAGGGCAATGGCATGCAGAGTCCCGTTGTCCTTGGTGTGCTGCTCGCAAAGCACACGAGCCAGGCGTTGGCGTACGAGCTCGGATAGAGTCTCGATGTCCTTGGTCGTGCCCACGTGATCCGCGAGGGCCTCCAGGATGACCGGCATGTTGCGGATCGGTACATCCTCAGCCAACAGATTGCGCAAGACGCGCTGGATCTCCCCATAGGTCATGCGCTCGGGGATCAGCTCCTCGACGACGGCGGGCGAGATCTGCTTGGCGTTCTCAACCAGCGCCTTGACGTCGTCGCGGGTCAGCAGCTCGCCCAGGACACTGCGCAGGGTCTCCGAGAGGTGTGTAATCAGGACACTGGTGGGATCGATGACGGTATACCCAAGTACCTCGGCCTCGTCCCTGCGCGCTTCGTCGATCCACCAGGCCGGAAGCCCGAAGGCCGGATCGGTGGTCTCGTCTCCACGGATCTTCCCCGCAACTCCGCCCGCATCCATGGCTAGGAACCGTCCCGGGTGGACCTCGCCACTGGCGACCTCTTGGCCACCGATGGTGATGCGGTAGGCACGCGGTGGTAGCTTGATGTTGTCCTTGATGCGCACTGGCGGAAGCACGACCCCATGCCGCAAGGCGAAACGGCGGCGGAGCTGGGCGACGTGTTCGAGGATGCCGCTCCCAGCCTTGTCCTCGACGAGCGGGATCAGGCGGTAGCCGATCTCCAGGCCGACGCGATCGACCTGCAGGAGTTCGTTGACTTCTTCGTCCTGCGCCTGCGCGGCGTCGGCTTGCGTACCGGCCTCGGCCATCTGCTCTGCGTGGGCCGCAGCCGTCTCCTCCTCGGTCACTCGAGTCTGGTTCCAGAGGATCGCCAGAATCGTGGACAGGACGAAGAAGGGCAGCTTGGGCATGCCGGGCAGGATTCCGATCAGGAACATGGTCCCCGCGGCGATCAGGGTCGCCTTGGGGCGCCCGCTGAGCTGCCCCAGGAGCTTCGGACCCAGGCTCGATTCGCCGGTGTCCTTGGTGACCAGCACACCGGCTGCGGTCGAGATGAAGAGGGCGGGGATCTGGCTCACCAGCCCATCACCGATGGTCAACTTGGAATACCGATCGACAGCCTCCCCCATGTCCATCCCGGCCAACGTCCCGATCGTGATACCCCCCACCAGGTTCAAGGCGGTGATGATGAGCCCGGCAATCGCATCGCCTCGAACAAACTTGGAGGCGCCATCCATCGCTCCGTAGAACTCCGCCTCTCCGGCGATCTGTTGCCTGCGCAGCTTGGCTTGCTCACTGTCGATCAATCCGGCGTTCAAGTCGGCATCGATCGCCATCTGCTTGCCAGGCATGGCATCGAGCACGAAGCGTGCTGCCACCTCACTGATTCGTCCTGATCCCTTGGTGATGACGACGAACTGGATGATGATCAGGATCATGAAGACCACCAGGCCGACGGCCAGGTTGTCTCCCCCGACGTACTCCCCGAAGGCAGAAATGACCCTGCCCGCTTCACCTCCGGTCAAGATGAGCCGCGTGCTTGCGACGTTGAGGCCCAGGCGAAAGAGGGTAGAGAAGAGCAGAATGGTCGGAAACGTCGAAAGCTCCGTCGAGGAGCGCGCGTTCATCGTCACCATGAGCAGCAGCACGCCCGCTGTCATGTTGGTCGCAAGCAAGAGATCCAAAGCCCACGCGGGCATCGGCGTCACCAGAGTGACCAAGAGGCCGATCACTCCCAGCCCCAGGAAGAGGTCTGAGTAGCGCTTCAAGGCCGCGCCCAATCGATCGGTTTTCGTCGAGGAATCGTGCATGGCTCACTATGCCGTCAGTGGGGCTTTTCCTTGGACGCGATAGACGTAGGCCAGAACACCCGCCACAGCGGCAAAGAGATCCTCGGGAACCTCGTCACCGATGTCGCAGCTGCGGTGCAAGGCCCGTGCAAGAGGCGGATCCTCGTAGATGAGCACACCGGCCTCTCGGGCCACGCTCTTGATGCGCTGCGCAACCTGATCGACCCCCTTGGCCACGACGCGAGGTGCGCCGCTGCTCTGGTCGTCGTAGTCGAGTGCCACGGCGAAGTGGGTCGGGTTGGTCACTACAACCGTTGCATCCGGCACCGCCTCCATCATGCGCCGACTCGCCACCTCACGCTGGATCTGCCGGATACGGGCCTTGACCATTGGGTCGCCCTCGGTGCTCTTGTTCTCGTCCTTGATCTCCTTCTTCGACATGCGCATGTCCTTGGCGAACTGTGTTCGCTGGAACCACAGATCGAAGATCGAGAGCGCCAGAATCGCCAAGACTCCGGCAATGGCGACCTTGCTCGCTAGGAAGCCGATGGCCCTCACCACCGGACCCAGGTCCCCCCCGGCCAGATTCCCGACGCGCAGGATGTCTTTCCAGGTCACCAGGACGACTGTGGTCCCCAGTGCGATGAGCTTGAGGGCCGCGAGCCCCGTGCGTGTCCAAGCGGTGACGCTGAACATGCGCTTCAGACCGGCGATGGGGTCCAGCTTGTTCGGCTTGGGTTGCACGGCCTTGGGCGAGAGGCGCAGGCCCCCGACCTGAGCTAGACCGATCACTGCCGCCAGAATCACGACGGGCAGGATCAGCATCAGCAGGGTGGGCAGGACTCCCTGGACGGCACCGCGCAGCAGGGCGACGAAGCTGTGATCATCCAACTCGGCCGGTCCGAGGTCACCGACGCGCGCGAGTCCCCCGGCGACCCCGGCTCCCGCTGCCTGAGCCAGGCGTGGCCCGACCGTAACGAAGGCGAGCAGGCCGGCCACGAGAGTCGCGGCCGACATGATCTCGCTGGAGAAGGGCACCTGTCCCTCTTCGCGAGCTTCGTTCAGCCGCTTGGCAGTGGCCTCTTCAGTCTTCTCGTCCTTCTCGGGTCCGTCTGCCATCTCAGACCACCAGGGCGTCCAGAGTCTCTGCCAGGCCGGCCATCAATCGCTGGAGGAGTCGATCGAGAGCAGGCGCCAGCATGGGTGCAAAGATGAACATGGCCACCAGTCCGCCGGAGATGCGCAGACTGAAGCCGAACTCCAGCACGTTGATCTGCGGAACCGCGCGTGTCAGAAGCCCCAAGACCAGCGAGATCATCATCAAGAGGATCAAGACAGGGGCTGCCAGGGTCATTCCGGCCGCAAACATCTGGCTGAACTGCTCGACCGCAACCCCGGGCAGGGCACCCGACAGAGAGAGCCTTGCGATAGGCGCACGCTCATAGGAATCCACCAGGGCTCGAATGACCCAGTGGTGACCATCGACGGCCAGGAAAGCCAGGAAGAAGAGCAGCTCGTATAGATGAGCGATGATGGGCACGCTCGTTCCAGAGCCGGGATCGACGACGCTGGCCATATTGAAGACCATCTCGGTCCCGATCAGCTCCCCGGCCACCCGCACCGCCAACACCGCCGCGTGGAGGGAGAAGGCCAGGATCAGGCCGATCAACAGCTCGCGCAGACCGAGGATCCCGAGCTCAATGACACTGGAGGTCGGTACCACAGGGAACCCCGCCAATGAGAAGAGCAGACATGCCAGAACTCCGATCAGCCCGATCTTGTAACCACTGAACGTCGTCCCCGTCCCGATCAAGGGCGAGGCAAGCACCAGGGCGCTCGTCCGAACCAGGAAGAGCGCAAAGGCCTCGAGCATTCCGGGCGGAGGGAAGTTCACGACAGGCCGAACTCCACCATCTGTTGCAGAATGCGGCGGGTGAAGTCGCCCAGGAGCTGCAGCGCGGGAGCGAGCAGCATGAGAGTGACGAGCATGACCGCCATCATCTTGGGTACGAGGGCCATGGTCTGTTCCTGGACACTGGTCAAGGCCTGGAACAGAGAGACGAGCACGCCGACGATCAAGCCGACTAGAAGCACCGGACCCGCGACCGCCAGGGTCGTCAGGAGCAACTCACGCGCCAGGTCGACAATGCGTACGTCGATGGTCTCCATCATCAACCTCCCACGAAGCTGGTCACGACCGACTGACAAACCAGATGCCAGCCATCGACGAGGACAAACACGAGGATCTTCACCGGCGTCGAGATCATCACCGGTGGCAACATGAACATGCCCATCGACAGGAGCACGCTGCTGACGATCAGGTCGATGACCAGGAAGGGCAAGAACAGCAGGAAGCCCATTTGGAAAGCCGTCTTGAGCTCGGAGAGCACGAAGGCCGGAATGACGACGCTCACTGGCAGCTCTCCGGGCTCCGGCAATTCCTCCGCCTTTTCGGCCGCGAGAACGACACCGTCCTGGCTCAGATCCGCGAACAGGGCGAGCTCGTTCTGACGGGTGTTGTGCACCAGGAAGTTCGCCATGCGCGTCCAAGCCACATGGGCGGCATCCGAGGTCGAGAGTTCGCCCTCTTGGTAGGGCTCCCAAGCGGCGTGATAGATGTCGCCGGCCACCGGCCCCATGACGAACATGGTCAGGAAGAGCGACAACCCGATCAGGACCGGGTTGGGCGGGAGTTCGTTTACCGAAAGCGCACGGCGGACAAACGAGAGAACAATCACGATGCGTGTGAAGCTCGTGATCGTGATCAGAACGGCGGGGAGTAACGAGAGGACGGTCAGCAGCAGCGCCACCTCGACTGCGGTCGAGAGACGCGAGCCGCTCTTCTCTTGACCCGTGGCCGCATCGACGGCTTGGTCAAGGTCGAAGGGCACGCCAAGCTCCGCTGCGGATACCTCGTCCGGTCCCGGCGCACTCTCTTGGGCCGCCGCAGGCGAGACGCAGAGAGTCCCCAGGAGCAGGCAGAGCGCCAGCCACCAAGTCTTGGGCTTCACGAAATGAGCTCCTTGGTGCGCATGGGCGCCGGCTCTTCACCCCTGCGACGGCGAGCCAGGCGAGCCTTGGCCACCTCGAAGAGGCGTTCAAAGGCCTCCGGTTCGTCCTTTTGGGTCGGCCTCTTGCCGATGACCGCGTCCAACTCCGCAACCAGGGAGACATCCTTGTCCCCTAGTCCAAGGGCGAAGGTACGGTCGTAGCAGCGCACCACCGCCAACTGGCGCTTGCCTCCCAGGGGCAGCACGTCGATCACGGCCAAGGATCGTTTCGAGGCCCGTGCGGTGAGCGATCCGGCGATCAATCGCTTGATCACGAATCCAGCCAGGAACACCAGGGCCAAGAGGACCCCCACCACCATGAAGTAGTGGGTCATGTCCAGGCCATCCGAGCCCAGGCGGGCGGGACTTTCGAGCAGGGAGAAGAGGGTCACGCCCCCCCCCTGTGCAAGGGGTATGCCAAGCCCCGCAAGTCCCCTGACGAGGCCTGGAGCGCCCCTGTCAGGCGGGGACTGTCGGGAACTACCTCAGGGTGTCGGCATTCCCAACACGCGAGGCCCCGACGAGGGCCACGGGCTGGGGGGCCGATTCTCAGGCGGACCAGGCCTGTGAAGAGCGTTCGCCTGCGCTGGCTGCCTTCATGGCCGCGCTCGAGAGCTGCGCGCGCTCTAGGAGCGCGCACAGGCGATCTCGATCCCGGGTCACAGCCAGGACGAGCACGGCGTGCACGCGAGCCAGGTTGCTGAGCTCCTCCCGAAGGCGCTCACGCTCTTCCCCCTGGGCCTGTCGCAGAAGGAGGGCCGGATCCCCCAGTTCGGCGAAGCCGGTCTCCAAAGTTCGGAAGGCACGCCCGACATCCGGATCCTCCGGGGAGGCCGCGTCGATGGCAGCCAGACACTCGCGTACCACCCCTTGAAGGGCTCGGATCCGGTCGAAGGCGTCCGTCACTAGGCCGCCTGCCCTTCCAACTCCACATGCCTCCAGGCATCGAGCAACGTGCGCAGAATGCGCGTTACCCCGGGAAGACGCTCGCTACTGCGCTCCATCCCCGCCTTGCCAAGCTCGTCCTCGCAGAACAGATAAAGGCGCTCCAGATTCCGAGTGACCTCGGGCGCATCGACGGAGTGATCGATGGCCAGCCGTAGCTCGGTGATGATGGCGTCGGCTCGTCCCACCAGGTAGAAGAAGCGACCTTCAGGGTCTTCGACATTCTCCCGCTGGGCCTGCTCCAGGAAGCGGAGAGCTCCCTCGTAGAGCAGGCGCACGATCTTGATGGGAGGAGCGTTCTCGATCGTGGAGTTGCGGTAGGCGTCGGCGGCGGCTCGAGTATCCATGGCTTCGATAGCAGAGGCTAGGCGGATGCATTCAAGGCTCCCGACAGGGCCGCGCCCTGAGCATTGAGAGCCCCCATGAGTTCTTCTAGGCGGGAGAAGCGCAAAACGAGGTTGCGCCGGAAACCCTCCAGACGCTGTTCCATGGTTGCGATCTGATCATCGAAGCGTGACATGGACGAACGAATCGTGCTCTCCTTCAAGTCGAAGAGAGCGTCCAAGCTCACGCGCTCGCCCGTGTTCGGGTCGATGTCACCCTCGTAGGTGCCGAACATGCGGTCGATCTCGCGCACGAGAGAGGCAGCCAGCCCCGAGTCCGCAGTCGTGTCCTCGTAGTAGGCGCTGGTGTTCGGATCGGCCCCCCCGTTGTCGAAACCGTCCGAATCGACGAAGAGGTCCCCAAAGAGATCGACGTCGTTCGCGAGCTTCTCGTCGAAGACGGTGCTGTCGATCGAGAGCGTGCCGTCGTTACCCTGTTTGATCCCGATCAGCGAAAGCGTCGAATACCCCTGGGTGTCGTTGGAGACGACGGTGGGATCCACATTGAAGAGAGCTCGATCGATGTTGGCCCGCACCGTGGACAGGATCGAGTCTCCGAAAAGGGCTCCGGTCGTACCCGCCTCGCCCTCGGTCTCTGAAGGCGTGTAGGTGGACTGTGTGTTGATGAACCCCACCACATCGTTGTACGCGCTGATGAAGGTGTCGATGTTCTCACGGATCGCTTCCTTGTCCGAATCGACGGTGAACGTGATGGGGGTGTTCGCCGGCGTGGTGGACAGCAGGTTGATCTCGAGGCCGGTGAAGACATCGGAGAAGTCGTTGCTGGAACGTTCGAACTGGAGATCATCGATGATCGCTTGGGCATTGTTGCCCACGGTCAGGTTGTTCGCGCTCGTAGGGTCCCCGTTGGCGTCCGGAGCCGAGTAGGTGATCGAGAGCCCAGCGATGTCCGTGGCGATGTTGGCGATGCGGTTGTCTTCCCCTGAATCCTTGGACGAGAGCACCAAGCGGTACTGCGGGCTTGTCGATGTCCCGGTGTTGACCACCTCTGCGTTGACCACATCCCCGGCCATGTCTTCGATGGCGCTGGCAAGGTTGTTCAGGGATGACGACGAGGCATTCACCGTCAATGAATAAGAGGTCGTCCCGATGTCGAAGGTCAGTTGCTGGCCGTCGGCACTGGCCAGGTCGGTATCCGGATCGCTGACCGCATCAAAGGCCCAGCGGTCGACCGAGGCCAGCTTCAGAACCTCGAGGCTGTGGCTCCCAGCCTGAGCCCCACCCGTAGCGTTGATCGTCGCTACGCTGCTATCGGTGTTGTCGACCTTCCAGGCAAAGAAGTCGTCCACAGTGGAGAGGGTCTCCGCCGCCGTCTTGAGCGCCTTGACCTTCGTGCCGAACTCATCGAGCTTGTCGAGCTTGTCCTGCTCGGCGGCCTTCTTCTGCTCGATGAGCTGGATCGGAATCCGCTCCAGCGAAACGAGCTGCTGAATGATCGCCTGGGTGTCCAACCCGCTAGCGAGTCCGGAAAAGGAGATGCCCGTACTGTTGACCATACTTGTGTTCTCGGCTGGACGGCTGGAGAGGTGAGTCCAGCCGAGGGATTCCTGTCTGCCATCGCCCGAATCGATCCATCCCGACACGGAAAAGCCTTCCGGAATCTTTTTCGACCCCTCTGCTGTGTCCGCCTAGCGCAGGTGGGGCTCAGGCAAGCACGACAAACGAGGGCCCCGCCAACCGGCGAGGCCCTCGAGGTTTCCGGTTCGAACCTGGGAGCCCCAGGTTCGTTCTGGACTAGCCGAGCAGCGACAGAGCGAGCTGCGGCTGGGTGTTGGCCTGGGCCAGCACCGCCGTAGCGGCCTGCTGCAGGATGGAGTTCCGGGTCAGGTCCGCGGTCTCGGAGGCCACGTCCACGTCGCGGATGCGGCTTTCGGCGCTCGAGAGGTTCTCGCGCACGCTGAGGATGGAGGCCAGAGACGAGCTGAGGCGGTTTTGGTCCGCACCCAGTTGCCCGCGCGCGGTGTTGACCGAGCTGATGGCGGTGTCGATGGCGGCAAGAGCGGTCGAGGCGTTGGTGGTCGTGGTGACCGCCAGGGTGTCGGTACCCAGGGTAGCCGACTGCACATCGACGGTGTTGACCGTGATGGTCTGACCGGAATCCAGGCCCACCTGGATGGTGGCGCCCGTGGTGTTGTTCAAGAGGGCGATGCCGTTGAACTCGGTCTGGGTCGCGATTCGGTTGATCTCGCTGTCCAGGGCCTGGAATTCGGTGTCCAGGGTGGCACGGTCTTCCGTATCGAGGGTCCCGTTGGCGGATTGCATGGCGAGCTCGCGCATCCGGCCGAGGATGTTGGAGACCTCGTTGAGGGCTCCTTCCGCGGTCTGAGCGAGAGAGATGCCGTCCTGCGCGTTACGCGCAGCGACACCGTAGGAGCGGATCTGGGAGCGCATCTTCTCGGAGATGCCCAGACCGGCAGCGTCATCGGCCGCCGTCGAAATCCGCAGTCCAGAGGACAGGCGGGCGTAGTTTCCCTGCAGCCGAGAAGTGACCCCAAAGAGGTTCTTCTGGGCGGTCAGGGACGCCACGTTGGTATTGACTCGAAGTCCCATTCGGTTCGGTTCCTTGGATGGTTACGAAAAGAGATGCGGACAGTTTCTCTCCGGGCGACACGCGAAGCGCCTGCGCCCTGTCCGTCCCAGACCGCCGCTGTCCGCGAAACGGCGGTGGGTACGAACCGGGCGCCGACACGACGCCCGGAAGACGGACCCTCGCGGCGGGGCGCACTTGGGGCTCGCATCGCCGGCGCTCCCCAGTGGCACGAAGGGGAGAGATGCGTTCCCACAGCCACACCGGCTGAGGACAGTGCGACGGTGCAGCCCAGGATCGAGGCACGGTGATCCAGGAGGCCGCGAGGGTTGATCGGTGTGGTAAAGAGCGTGAGCCGATTCCGTGGGGGCTCTTGGCCCTGCCGCGCGCCGGGGAAAGAGGGGACCGCCTTGCGACGGCCCCCCCCCTCAGCGATCGGCACGAAGGCCGTTGTCTCCGTCTGTTACTGGAGGAGCGACAGTGCGACTTGCGGCTGGACGTTCGCCTGCTGCAAGACCGATACGGCCGCTTGCTGCATGATGGAGTTCCGCGTCAGGTCCGCTGTTTCCGACGCCACGTCGACGTCACGGATACGACTCTCCGCGGAGGAGAGGTTCTCTCTGGCGTTGAGGATGCTCGACAGGGCCGAAGACATCCGGTTTTGGGTGGCACCCAAGTTGCCTCGGGTGGTGTTGATGGTGCTGATCGCCGAATCCAGGGCGGCCAGCGCGGTCTCGGCGGTGGTGATGGTGGTCACATCGAGAGTGTCCACGCCCAGGGTCGAGGACTGCGTGTCCCCGCCGGAGACCGAGATCGTGTCTCCCGAATCCAGTCCAACCTGGATCGGGATGGAGGTCGAGGATCCATCGAGCAGATTGATTCCGTTGAACTCGGTCGTCGTGGCAATCCGATCGATCTCGGAGTCGAGTGCCTGGAACTCGGTGTCCAGAGTCGCTCGATCCTCGGTGTCCAGGGTGCCGTTGGCGGCCTGCATGGCGAGTTCGCGCATCCGTCCGAGGATGTTCGAGACCTCGCCCAGCGCCCCCTCGGCGGTCTGGACCAGGGAGATGCCGTCTTGGGCATTCCTGCCCGCCACGGCGTAGGACCGGATCTGCGAGCGCATGCGCTCGGAGATGGCCAAGCCGGCGGCATCATCGGCTGCGGTGGCGATCCGTAGGCCGGATGCCAGCCGGGCGTAGTTCTCTCCTAGGCGACGCGTCACCACGGTCATGTGGCGTTGCGCCGTCAGGGACGCGATGTTGGTATTGACCCGAAGGCCCATCAGAGGCTCCTTTGCAACGGTCTAGTGCGAAAGCTGAGTGTCACGGCCCGGGGCTCATCCCGGGCACGTCGGGGTTCTCGGCAGGCTCCCCACTCGGATGAGCGCGAGGTCCATTTTTCTCGGGAGACAGCTCTGATCCGGAAAGTCTTTCTGGATCGGCCTCTCCGCTGCTTAGGATCGCGGGAAATGCCTGCGCACCTGTTGATCGTCGACGACGACGCCGGCGTGCGCGCCGGCCTAGTTGCCGTCGCGCGCGCCGCGGGCCACCGCACGAGCGAGGCCGCCGATGGAGAGGAAGCCCTCGAACTGGCCCGAACCCTGACCCCTGACGTGGTCATGCTCGACCTGGTGATGCCCGTACGCACCGGACTCGACGTCCTACCCGAGCTCCTGGCGCTCGACTTCCCCCCCGCCGTCATCATCCTGACCGGCCATGCGGATGTTCCGACTGCCGTCCGCGCCATGCAACTCGGGGCATCCAACCTGCTCCAGAAGCCGATCGAACCCGATCTCCTGCGGGACGTCCTCGCCCGCGTGATCGCTTCCCGCGGGGTGCGGGCCGAGCGGGATCGCCTGCGCGATGAACTCGCTCGCCTGCGGGCCGGACCGGTGATCGGACGCTCGGCCGGGATTCGCCGTGTCCTGGAGCATGTCAGGCGCGTGGCCTCCACACCGCGCACGACCGCCCTCATTCTGGGGGAATCCGGGGTCGGCAAGGAACTGGTCGCCCGTGCCATCCATGAAGGCTCCGCACGCTCCGCCGGCCCCTTCGTCGCAGTCAACTGTGCTGCGATCCAAGCCGGACTGCTCGAGCCCGAGCTCTTCGGCTATGAGCCGGGCGCTTTCACCGGAGGTGATCCAGCGGGTCATGACGGCCTCATCGCCGCAGCGGACGGGGGGACGCTGCTCCTGGACGAGGTCGGTGAGATGGACCCCGCCCTGCAGGCCAAGCTCCTGCGAGTCCTCCAGGAACGCAGCTACCGACGCGTGGGAGGGACGGTGGACCTCATCATGGATGTGCGGGTCATCGCCTCGACCAACCGGGACCTGGCAGCCATGGTCGAGGAGGGCACCTTCCGGGAAGACCTCTACTATCGCCTCAACGTCCTCTCGATCCAGGTCCCGCCCCTACGCGAGCGACCGGAGGATATCCCTGCGATCGCCACCCACTTTCTGGCCCTCTTCGCTGAAGAGCTGGGACGTGATTTCACGGGCTTCTCCGAGGCGGCCATGTCCCTGCTCACTCGATACTCCTGGCCGGGCAACGTGCGAGAGCTCAAGAACGCTGTCGAACGCGCCGCCATCCTGGCCGAGGAGGGTTTGGTCCGACCCGAACACATCTCCCTTCCATCCAAGGACGGGTCCGTATCGGCCGCACAGGGATCCTCGGTCCTGCCCCTGCGGGACTGGAAGCTCAAACACATGGAAGAGCTGCTCATCCGCAGGGCCCTGTCGGAGTTCGGAGGGAATCGCAGTCAGGTCGCCCGCGAACTGGGAATCAACCGCACGACGCTCTACAGCAAGCTCAAGATCTACGGGATCGACAAGACTTGAGCGACGCGTGGACTCAGGAGGCCTGCACCAAGAGCTCGCTGCGGTAGCGGTCGAAAAGCGTCGCCTTGCTGAGCAGACCGACGAAGCGCGACCCGTCGAGCACCGGTAGGACCCAAACCCCGGTGCGTTCGAACAACTCGACCGCTTGGCGGAGATTGGCGCTGAGGGCCACCGTCGGAGGATCGCTGTCCATGACCGTCCCCACGAGGGTCACCCGCGCCAAGTCAGGGTCGAAGAGCAACTGGTGGACGCTCCGAATGTCGAGCAGGCCTCGGAACTCACCCGTATCTCGGTCGATCACCGGCACCTGAATGCGTCCCGAGAGCCGCACCACCTCAACCGCTTCGACGAGGGTCTGCTGCTCGTCGACCGTTGCCACGTTCTCATCTAGGGCTTCTTGGAGGTTGATCTCGGAGAGGATGCGGCGATCCGTTCCCAAACGCAGCAGGTCCCCCCTCTCGGCGAGTTCCTTGGTGTAGATGCCGTAGCGATCGAAGCGCCGCGCAACCAAGAGCGAGAGCACTGCCACAATCATCAGGGGCAGGATGACTTCGTAGCCCCCCGTCACCTCCATCACCAGAAGGATGCCGGTCAAAGGCGCCTGCATCACACCCGCCACGAGACCCGCCATGCCGACGAGGGCATAGCTCCCCTCGGGTCCGAGGCCCTGAAGCGAAGGCAGGGCCATGCAGACTGCTCGGTAGAACCCAGCTCCTACGAATGCCCCAAGCACCAGACATGGCGCGAAGACACCTCCCGGGGCTCCGGAGCCCAGGGTCAGGCTGCTGGCCGCCATCTTGGCCGTGACCAGGAGCATGCAGGCGCCGAGTCCCCCGCTCGCCTCCGGCCCGATGACCCGAACGACCGTCTCGTATCCCTCTCCGATCGCCTCCGGGGCGACCAGCCCGATCGCACCGACCCCGAGCCCGAACACCAGCGGTGCGGTGAAGCGCGAATGGGGCAGGCGCTTGGCCAGGGTCGAAGTACCGTCGAGCATGCGCGAGAGAGCCGTAGCGGTCACCCCCGCCAAGAGTCCCAAGGGAATGCAGAGCAAGAGGTCGATGCCCCCCATCGAGAAGGTCGCATCCAGAAAGGACTTCTCGTTCCCAAGGACCAGTCGCGAGAGTTCGGTCGCCGCAACAGCGCAAACGATCACCGGGACGACGGTCAGCGCGGTCCATTCGACGAGCACGACCTCGAGCGCGAAGATCATGCCGGTCATCGGAGCGTTGAAGATGGCGGAGATCCCTCCCGCAACGCCGCAGGCGAGCAGCACCGAGCGGCGCCGGTCATCCATCCCGAAAAGACTGCCGACCGTGGAACCGAAGGCCGCTCCGGTATAGACGATCGGGCTCTCCAGCCCGGCGGATCCCCCGGAACTGACGTTGACCAGACTTCCCAGCCAGAGGGAGAAGATGCCCCGACGCTGCATGCGTCCGCCTCCACGGCAGACGGCGAGGATCACATTGGGTACCCCGTGGCCCGCGTGCTCACGGAACGCAGCAACGATGAGCACCGCCAGCAGTGCGCCAAGGCCGGTGACGAGCACGGAGGCGATGCCCGTACGCCATGGCTCTAGGGCGTGGAAGAGGTGGTGTACCCCGCTGCGCAGCCCGACTGCAGCCAAGCCGCTCAGGATGCCGGTCAGCACCGCGAGCAGGAGAAGTGTCCCCCAGGTCTCGTCCGGCGGGCCAAGAACGCGAAGCACCCGGCGCATGCTGGGTGCCAGGTCGCGCCAGGATCGTTCGCGGGGTTCGGTGGACTCGGCGGGGTCACTCACGGCTCGCGACGGATGGTTCGCAGGTAGTCGACGAGTTCTTGCTGGGATCGAAATCTCTCCAGCATGACCCTAAACCCCGGATTGCGCAGCATGAAGGCGATCCGCCCAAGCACCTGCAGGTGGACGGTGGCGTTGGGAGAGAGGATCAAGAAGACCGCGAAGACAGGCTCACCGTCCTGGGCGGCCCAATCCACCGGCTTCTCCAGGAAGAGCAGACTGATGGTGGCTTCCTGAATGATGTCGGCGGGTGGGCGACGCGGATGGGGCATGGCAACCCCGTGGCCCAGGGCTGTCGTCGCCATGCGCTCGCGTTCGAGGACGTCTCGCAGCAGCGTCTTGCGCTGCTCCTCGTCCAGGCCCTCGAGCCCTTGCAGGGCGAGCTCGATCGCGGAGACCGCGTCATGCCCCTCGGAGCTGACCTGGACGGCTCCGCGCTCGATTGCGTCTGCCAGGAGATCCGCGGCCGGCTTGGGCAGCCTGGTGGTATGGACCTCTGGGGTGATCCCGTGCTCCCGGGCCCAACGCAGCAGAGCATCCCGCTCGATTCCGCGCCCGCTGAGCAGCGCGGAATTCAGCAGGCCCTGACGCAACCATCGCTGCATCGTCGCCTCGGTGACATGCAGGAAGCGGGCGGCCTCGGAGGGGGTCAAGTACGACCGGGACATGGGCGCGCACGATAGCACGCACGCAGCCCCGCGGGGCCCGCTCCAGATGGAACCGCGGGCCGCTGACCCGGAACCGGCCGGCCAGCCGAGCAGCCCTTTCTTCCCCCCCGGAAGGAGCCGTGGGAAATCCCTTCCGATGCGTCGAATCAATGAACACCTGTCGAGAAACGCGACCGCGAAAGAAGCTCCCCCCGGGCCGGCCTGTGCTTCCCGGTCGTGAAGTTTCTTCCGCTTTCCGGCCTGAAGCACTCAACCCGAGACACACACCCGGCCGAAAGACGGGCTTGGCACCGGCCTTGCTCACCCAGGGCTGTGATGCCGCCCCAAGCCATGTCTTCCAAGCCGACCACAGCTCACCACGATCCCGAACTGGCCCTGGCCTTCGAGTTGGCCCTGGCACGCCCTCTGCGTGCCATCGAGGCGGCCCTCGGGCGTCACATCGGCGAGAGCGGGAGTGCGGATCTGGGCGCCTGCTACCAGGCCCTGGCCCAGGTTCGCCGGGAGGCGGAGGCCGCTGTCGACCTCTTGGAGCGCCATCCCCTGCGGATGGATCAGGCCACCCTGCGAGAACTCGCCGCCAGCGCGATGGCCTTGATTCCCGCCGCCGAACGCGAGCGGGTTTGGATCGCGATTGAGCCCACCGACCAGACCGTCGTCCTCGACGCTCCCACCTATGCCCGCTCCCTGGCGGCCTTGATCGCCCGAGCCCTGCAGTCCAACGGCGTGGAGGTGCTCCTGCACGGGCATCAAGAGAACGGAAGCGTGACCTTCGCCTTGGTGCAGGACCTGACCGCCGACGGCTCGCCCTACGAGGAGCCCGAGGATCTCCCGCCTACGCCCCAGTACCTGCTGGCCCTGTCCGACTTCGAACGCATGGGAGCGGAGGTCGCCGATCACGCCGCCGGACCCCATCGCTGCACGACCGTCAACCTCTCTTCCGTACCCGCAGGGAGCCCATGCGCGTCCTAATCGTAGATAGCGACCGCGCACTCGCGGCGAGCTGGAAGGCCGCGCTCCTGCGCGTCGGTCATGAGGTCACCTGCGTCACCAGCGCCGAGGAGGCCCTCTCGCTGGGCGAGCACGAGGTGCTCCTGGCTGAAGTCGATCTCCCCGGAATGGATGGACTGGAGCTTCTGGAGGCTCTGCATCTGCTGGGACAGCACCCGCGCGCCATCATCGTTTCGGCTTGCGCGAATCTCGAGACCTGCCAACAGGCGCTGCGCCTCGGCGCGGACGACTTCCTGGCCAAGCCCGTCGAGATGCAGACCATCCTGGATGCCGTCGAGGGCAGCCCTTCGACCTGGGCACCGACTCCCGCGGTATTCGAGCGCACCTATCCCGCCTGCAGGGGAACCGATGAGCGCGCCGCGCGCGAACTCGCGGCCTATTGCCTGCGCTGTTACGTCGCCCCCGCCACTCGCGCACGCATCGCGACCACCTGTGCCGAGCTGGTGGGCAACGTCATCCAGCACGCCTACCCGGGCACTCCGGGTGAGGTGCAAATCGAGGCGACGGTCGATCGCAGCGACCTGACCCTGCGAGTGAGCGATTCCGGCATCGGCTTCGATCCACTCTGCACGAGCCTCGACCACCTGGTCGACTGCCTCTCGGGAGGCCTGGCACGAGCTGCGGCTCTTTCCGAGGATGTGCGCATCGACGCCGCTCCCGGGGAGGGGACGCGAGTCGAAGCACGCTTCTCGGTCACGCGCTCCCTCTTCGATGACGAGGCCACCGTGGACCTCTCCGACCTCGATTGGATGCCGCCCGAGGTCGCACGCGAAGTCCTCGCAGCCTGTGATGAGGACCCTGACGGGGCCTCCCGCTTCGTTCTCTCGCCAGCTCTGGCCGTTTCACTCGGCCGCCTCCTGGCGGGACCCGATCCCCGGCACGTGCTGCGCACGGCCCTTTGGAGCTAGCCATGGCCCTCGACGACTTCGACGAAGCCGACCAGGAGCTCGAGCTCGACCTGGAACAACTGGATCTCACCGCTCGCGGGAAGATCGATCCCAGCGATCCCCTGGACGAAGACCTATTCGACTTCCCGGACATGGGGATCTTCGAGTCCCTGGAGGAAGCGGCCGAGGCCAGCAGTTCGGCGAGCGTGACCGAAGCGTCGTCTCCAGTCCACGCGGACGAACCTGAGGTCGAAACGGACACTTGGGTCGCCGGCACGCCGGGAAGCCCGGGCTACGACCCGGAGCTGGACGAGGACATCTTTGACTTCGGCGGCATGCCCGGCATGGCCGTATCCAGTGCCGGCGAGAGTCCGTCCGAAACGGCTGCGCCACAGGGCGAGGACACCTTCATCGTCCCCGAGGAGCTCACTACCGCGCCCAGCTCGACCCCGACCGAAGCGAAGTCCGAGGCGCAGGAGATTCCCCGGCCCACCCCCGGCGCAGACACCACTGCGGCGCCTCCCGCTGCTCACGATCTCGATGTGGAACTCGCCGCCCTTGCCGGGAGCATGCCGGTGCCGGTGACCGTCCCCATCGCAGCCGAGGGTGGCAGGGACAAGGTCATCCTCGCTCTGGCCGCGGCGTTCCTGCTCGTGAACACGGCCCTGATCTTCCTCGCCTGGCAGGCCAATAGCTCCTTCCACGGGACGCTGACGGAGGTTACGCGCAGTCTAGCCGAGGGTATCGCCAAGGCATCTCCTCCCGTACAGGCCGCCCCAAGCGTCGAATTCGTGCCGGTGCCGACCACCGGCCATGAACCTCACACTCCCGATCTCGATCCGAGCGACCTCGACAGCCTGCCGGATCAAGCTCTGACCGCCGCGCGCCGCATGATGAGCGAGGGGGCTTACATCGATGCGCGCAAGCAACTGAACCACCTGCTCGCGAACGCGGATCTCTATCCGCTCGACCGCGAACTCATCGCCGAAGCGGAGTTCTTGATCGCCGAGACCTATGAACTCCAGGGCTCGGCCCTGCTGGAGGAGGCCGGCCGGTGATGCGCGCGCTACTCCTGCTCTTGCCCTTCCTCTCCCTCGGCGCTCACGCCCAGGATGAGGTCCAGTTGCGCGACCAGCGTTTCATGTGGGTGGAGCTCAACTGGGGCGAAGATGGCCAGCCGCTGCTCTCCATCCAGGCCAAGGACGTCTCGGCCGAGGCCCTGACGCGCTTGATCGCACGCCGCCTGAATATTTCGCGCGTGGAGGGATTCGATCAACTCGACGACGATCCCCATGTAACCGTCAACGTAACGCTGCGGCCGGCGGAGCAGGTACTGCGCTGGACACTTGGCACCGTCGGGCTCACGGCCGTCGTCGGCAACGATGCCCTCGTGGTAGCTCCTGATGTGGGTGCGAATCCCGACGGCAAGGCCATGCTGCGCAAGGCTACGACCCGCTATCTCGATGCACTGCGCCGCTTCCCCGACTACCCCGATGCCGACCGCGCCCAAATGGCGCGCGCGACCATCGCGGAACGCCTCGGCCAGGAGGAATGGAGCACGGCCGTCCTGAACTACGACCAGCTCATCGAGGAATACCCCCACTCCGACCTTGTTCCGGAAGCACTGCAGCGCTGCGGTCACCTCTACGGAGAGATGGGCGTCTGGGATCAAGCCATCCTGCGCTACGAGGAGCTCAGCCGTCGCGAGGATCCGCACCCCTACCACGCTATCGCGCGCCTCGAACTGGCCGATGCCCTCTGCCACCGAGGCGAGACGGAGTCGGAGCCCGCCGTCGCGGTGGGGATGGGAAACAAGGCTCTCTACGTCCTCGAAGCCCTCGATGCCAGCTATCCGACAAAGGAACCCCAGCAGCGCTACGAGCGACTTCTCGTCCAAGCTCGCGCGCATGCGCTGGCCGGGAACGGCATACGAGCCCTACAAACTCTCGACGCCGCCGCACGCTACTCACGTGCGGGAGTCAAGGATGCGCGCATCCTCGAACTGCGAGCGCGTGCCTTGGAACACGCGGGTGAACTGGCTGCCGCCTCGAGTGCATGGCTGGCCTGGGCCGAGTCCATGGAGGGTCAGGCGCGTATCGACGGTTACCAGCGAGCAGCACGTGCGGCCCTCCGCGCGGGCGAGGACCTGGCCGTCTTGATGATCCATGCCCGTGCCGAGGAGCTCGGCTTCGGCGATGAGCTCGCCTCCGCCGAAGCGCAGGCACGCGCCACCCTGGGACTACCGGTAACCACGGCATCGGCCCTAGACCCCGCTGCCGACCTGGCCCGAGGGGAGAATCACGTCACCGCCCGTCGTTGGAAAGCCGCCCGCGAGGTCCTGCGTGGCGTCTACCAACAGCGCTCGCAACTCTCGCCCGAGGAGGAGGTGCGGCTGGCTACGGCCTATGCCAAGAGCCTCCACAAGCTCGGGCATGAAGAGGCCGCCATCGATGTCCTGCGTGCCATCGTCGGCGACCTCGACAAGGAACCGCTCCGCCGCCAGCTCTACCTGTTGGCTGCCGACCTCTACGAAAACCGCACCCAGCCGCGCTTCGATCTCGCTGTCGAGGCCTTGAAAGGACGACTCTAGATGCTGCGCCATCACTCCTCTCTTGCACTGGGCTTGGCCGCTCTTTTCGTCCTGCCCGCCACTCTCCCCGGAGAACAGGATGGACTCGACCTCAAGGCACGTCTCGAGGCGACGGTGACAGCCATCGGTCGTCTTGGTGGCCTCGAAGAACGCCTTCGGGCAGGGGATGACTCCGTCATTGATGAACTGCTGCTCCTTACCGAAGCACCGGACCGCGGCGCGGAAGAACGCGATCAGCAGCTCAGCATGTTGCGCACCCAGCTCGCCGCTCTACAGCAGAGATGGGATGAACTCTCCTCGAGCGGCTCTCCCCTACGAAGCGTCCCTTCCCAAGCATCCGTGGTTTCAGAGGTGACGCCGGGTACCGTGCCAATGGACCCCGACTCCGCAGGTTCCGAGCCGCTCGGTCCGGGTCACACGGGCCTCGACGCCAGCGCGCGAGAACAGCTCATCCAGGCGCTGCAGTCCCGCAAACCCAGCCATTCGAAAGATGGAGACTCCTCTTCGAGTGCTGATGTTGCGGATGGAGTGCGCTCCTTCGAGGAGGACAAGAACTACAGCGCCGATCCCCTCCGGGAGGGGCGCCTCTTGGCTCGCAGTCAACGCTGGGAGGAGGCCTTGACCTTCCTGGAGCCCCTGCAAGACGATCCCGAGGCACGCTACTGGACGGCTCGTTGCTACGAGTCCCTGGGCCGCACGGGAGAGGCCATAGAACTTCTCGAGGGCCTTGTCGCACTCGGTCAGGCGGATCCGGACAGCCAGGAGCAGCCCTCCGCTGCGCTTCGCACTCTCGCGCGCCGTGCGGGTTATGACCTGGAGTTTCTGAATCTACGGCGCGAGCTCAGCGATCGCCGCAAGCGCCAGGAGGGTGGCAAGTGACGGCCTTCGACCAGGTCAGTGCGGCCCTCGCCGCCGGCGGAACCGCGCAGGTAGAAGCGGCCATCGCCGAGTTTGGGCGTGTCTTGGAGGATCTGCACCAAGCCCATGCCGAACTCGCCGACCGTGCAGCACGCATGGAGCAGGAACTCGAGGTCCGGGTTGCGGAACTCGAAGCCATCCTCAACGGCCTTCCCGCCGGCGTCATCGTCAGAGACGCCGAGGGGGTCGTCCAGAGAACGAACCCTGCCGCCCGGGAACTCCTGGGGGCCTCTCCAGGAGAGCTGGAGGGAAAAGGGAGCATCCCCCTCTTGGACGGGCTCGCTCGGGATGGGTCCCCCTGCACGCTCGATCTCGATCGCAGCCCCGCAACGGTCGTGGCTCTCAAACGCTCCGAGGTCAGGCTTCCGGACGGAGCGGTGATCGGAACCGTCGAGATCTTGGACGACCGCACGCAGCTCGAGCTCATGAGCCAACGCATGCTGCAGCAGGCCAAGATGGCGGCCCTGGGAACGATGGCGGGGGGCATCGCCCACGAGATCCGCAACCCGCTCAACGCCGTGCGCGGTTTCGCTTCGCTGCTCACCGAACGGCTCGCGGATGGCTCCACCGAGGAGCGCTGGGCCCACTTGATCGAAGAGGGAGTCGACGAGTGCGATGCCATAGTCGGCTCCGTAATGGCCTTTGCGGCTCCCGAACGCCTCTGCCTGGAGCCGCTCGACGCACGCACGGTCTGCGAATCCGCCCTGGGCGCTGTCCGCCGAGATCTCGCCCGCAACTGTCGCGATGAAGCCTTCGAGCTGCGCTGCTCGGCACCCGATTCGCTCGCCTTTTGCGGAGACCGCATGCAGGTACGTCAAGCCCTACGCAACCTGATCGCCAATGCGGTCGATGCCCAACCCCACGGTGGAATCGTCTGCATTGAAGCCACGCAACACGGCGACTGTGTCGAGTTTCGCGTCCACGATGCCGGTCCCGGCATCGCCCCAAAGAACAGGGCGCGCTTGACCGAACCCTTCTTCACAACCCGCGCCGAAGGCACGGGCCTGGGCCTGGCCTTGGTCCACACCGTAGCGCGGCTGCATGGCGGCTCCTTCCAGGTCGGACCGGATCCCGGTCCCCTCGGCGGCGCCGACATGCTTCTCACCCTCCCCCTCGGAGACGACTCCACTCCCCCTACCCAGAGCCCCACCCCCTGCGACGCGCGATGACTGTTCAACGCATCCTCGTGGTCGATGACGACCCCCTCTCACGTCAATTCCTCACCGAGGCCGTCCAAGCCCTCGGGTTCACGGTCCTCGCGGCCAAGAGCGGTGAAGAAGCACTGGAACGCGTGGGTGATGCCCACCCCGACCTGGTGCTGACCGACCTACGCATGCCCGGTGTGGACGGACTTTCCCTGACCAAGGAACTGGCCCATCGCTGCGAAGACCTTCCGGTGGTCGTCATCACTGCACACGGCAGTGTTCAGACGGCGGTCGAGGCCATGCAGTCAGGGGCGGCCGATTTCCTGCTCAAGCCGACCTCTCCGGACGCGCTGCGAGTGGTCATCGAACGGGTCGCGCGTGAACGTCGACTGCAAGCCGAGAATGCCCTCCTGCGAGCCGAAGCCTGTGGAGCCGCGGCTCCTCCGATCGTCGCCGAGAGCGACGCCATGATCGAGGTCCTGCGCTCGGCCGCACGCATCTCACAATCGAAGGGCACAGTCCTCATCACAGGGGAGAGCGGCACGGGTAAGGAGCGCGTGGCCCAGTACCTCCACCAGGCCAGTCCGCGCTCCGACGGGCCTTTCATTCGCGTCAACTGCGCCGCCCTCTCCGAACAACTGCTCGAATCCGAACTCTTCGGACATGAGCGGGGCGCCTTTACCGGTGCCCACAAGCAGCGGCCGGGGCGCTTTGAACTCGCCGATGGCGGAACCCTGCTCCTCGACGAGCTGGGCGAGATCTCCCCCAAGATGCAGGCCAAGCTTCTGCGGGTCCTGCAAGAGGACGAGTTCGAACGCGTGGGCGGCTCCCAGACCTTGAAGGTGGATGTCCGCGTCATCGCAGCCACGAACCGCAACCTCGCCGATGAAGTCGCCGCCGGTCGCTTCCGTGAGGACCTCTACTATCGCTTGCACGTCCTTCCCCTGCACGTCCCGCCTCTGCGTGAGCGTCCCGAGGATATCCTTCCGCTGGCGCGACACTTCTGCAAGGTCTATGCGGAACGCAACGGTCGCCCGGTACCTAGCCTCAGCCCAGAGGTTGCCGAACGCCTGGTCGACCACACCTGGCCGGGTAACGTCCGGGAACTGGAGAACGTCATTCAACGCGCGGTGGTACTGGGAACCTCGAGGGAGCTCGACCCCGAGAACCTGGTCTTCGGTCCGACCAAGGACTTGCTCTCCTCCCGCGCCGCTGAAGACCTCACCCTGGAGGACTACGCAGTCGCTCACGCGATCGCCAACCGCACGCTGGCGGACATCGAACGCGTCGCCTTCCTGACGACACTCGAATGCAGCAACGGCAACAAGACCGAAGCTGCGCGCCGCCTTGGAGTCACGGCCCGCACGATCTCCAACAAGCTCAAGATCTGGCGCGCCGCTGGTCTAGTGGGGTGACACCGTGAGCCTCGCGCCCAAGACCGCCGACCTCTCTCTGCGCCTGTTGAGCGCCGCGACCCTGCGGGCCAAGGTCATCGCAGGCAACGTAGCCAACCAAAACACACCCAGCTACAAGCGCCGCGAGGTCACCTTCGAGCAGCAACTCCTTCGGGAGTTGGAACGTGGTAAGAGCCTCGAAGAACTGTCTGGGATGAGACCGGTCATTACGGTCGACAAGGACGCCGTAGCACGCGCGGACGGCAACTCCGTCGACATGGAGTCCGAAGTCACCTCCAGCCGCGAGAACCGGCTGCTCTACGAACTCTACTCATCGATCCTTCGCGGCCAGATGCGCCTGGTCGAAACCGCCATCCGGAGCGAACGCTGATGCAACCTCTCCAACGCATTTTCGGCGGGCTACGCATTGCCAGTACGGGCCTCAAGGCGGAGCGAGCCCGCGTAGACACCATCGCCAAGAACATCGCCAACGCTCAGGTCACCCGGGTCGAGAGCACCGGCGAGGCCTATCGCCGCGAGGTCGTCGATCTTGCGCCGATGATCCGCAGGACCGCTGCAGGCAACGAGATTGTCGGAGTGGAGGTCCGGGGTACGAGTGCGGATATGCGCACCCCCTTCCAAGAGGTCCACGACCCCGGTCATCCGGATGCGGGCCCCGATGGAATCGTGCGCTATCCGAACGTCAACACCGTGCGGGAAATGGCCGACTTGATCACGGCTGCCCGCGCTTACGAAGCCAACCTCTCTGTGCAGGATAACTTCGAGCGCATGCTCGACCGCGCCCTGCGCCTGATGGAGTAACCGGTCATGGTCCAAGGAGTAGGTAGCGGCCTAGGCCGCGCGGCCATCGAAGCTGCGTTGAAGCAGATGCAGGAGCGTGCAGCTCGTGCCAAGGGTGATGCCGTCCTGCCGCAACAGCCCTCCGGAATCTCCTTCGGCGACAAGTTGAAGACCTCTGTCGAGCAAGTCGATAGCGCCGTCAAGGCAACCGACGAGCTCCCGGTGAAGGTTCTTCGGGGCGAGATGGATTTCCATGAAGTCGCAGCCCAACTCAAGGAGTCTCAGCTCTCCTTCGAGTTCGCGATGCAGGTACGCAACAAGCTGATCGATGCCTACCGCGAAGTCATGCGGATGAACGTGTAATCCATGAAGGACCTCCTCGCGACACTCTGGGAGCACGTCAAGAACACGACCGCCGAGACGCGGATCGTGATCGCGAGCGGCGTCGTGCTCGTCTTCCTCACCGCCGGCTGGATGGCCTACCGCTCCGCCAACCCGCGTATGGTGCCCGCCTTTTCGGGGCTCGATAACTCCAGCTTCAGTGCCGTCACCAACGCCCTTGCGACCGCCGGAATCCGCTTCGACGCCAGTTCGCCCCCCGGCCCCTTCATCGTCTTCGTTCCCGCGGACGACATCTACAAGGCTCGCAACGCCGTCGCCACCCATTCGGCACTCGATCTGGGCTCCAAGGGTATCGACACCAGTCAGGGCGTCAGCAGCATCTTCGACCCGGCCGCCAAACGCCTGCTCGAGAACAACAAGCGCGACTGGCAGGATCTAGAGAAACAGCTCGAGGCCTTCACCTTCGTCCAGACCGCGGTCGTCCGTGCCTCCGGGCCTCCGCCCTCTCCCTTCAGGCCCACCCAACCCCAGACCGTCTCCGTCGTCGTGCGCCTGCGGGGCAGTGCTGCCCTCGATTCCGGTCAGCGGCGAGCCCTAGCGAGTACGGTACGCAACGGGGCTCACGTTCCCGAAGAGAACATCACGATCACCGATCAGAACGGCCAGTTGATCTTCGACGGCGCCGAGGATCAGAGCCTGGATGAATACATCCGCTTCGAGAAGGAATGGGCCGATCTGTGGACCGCCCGCGCCCAAGCGCAGCTCGACACCATGTTCGGGCCGGGCCTGACCAAGGTCAGTGTCTCGGGAGAGTTCGATTTCTCGACGACCGAATCGGTCAACGAAGCCTTCGATCCTACGAAGTTGAAGGTCTCCGAAAACGCGACCGAATCCAAGACCCCCATCGAGCTCGATTCCGGTGTGCCTCTCAGCACCCCCTCTGGGGGACCGGCGGGATTGCAGGCCAACCTCCAGGCCACTCCCAAACCTCTCGCATCCGGTGTCGCCGAAGCATCCGAGTCACAGACATCCTCCAGCTACGTCTATGGCCGAACCACCACGCACACTGAAGTCGGCGCACCTCTCTTGAAGCACATCGCGATCTCGCTTGCAGTGCACGACTCGCTCAAAGATCGCTTGGCTGAAGCGGAGCAGATGATCAAGGGTCTCGTCCGCTTCGACCCTGAGAGGGACGAGCTCTACAGCGCCGCGCTGCCCCTGGCCAGTGTCACCCTGGATGATGAAGGCCAGCCGGTCTTGCCCACCGCCGAGCCGGCTCCCGAGCCTCCCAGCCGCATCGTCACGCTGCTCATCGAGCACGGTGTCGAGATCTTGGCCGCGGGTGCCTTTCTTCTGGTTCTCCTACGAAGCCTGCGGCGCGGAGTGGCAGCCCCGCCCGCCGTCGAAGTCGAGAATGCCGCCCCGAGCATCACGGACCTGATGTCGGAGGAGGAACTCGACATGGACCTGCTTGCCCGCAAGCACGTCGAGCAGATGCTGGAAGAGGATCCGGAGAAGGTCGCCTCGTTGCTCTCGCGCTGGGCCCTCGGTGAGAACTTCTACGCGAAGGCCAAGTCATGACCGAACAGGAACGCACCAGCCCGGGAACGCATCGGGTGGCTGCCTTCCTCCTGTCTCTCGACAAGGAAGCCAGCGCGAACATCATGCGTCACCTGGACCCCAAGATCATCTCTGATGTCGCGGAGGCAATGACGGAACTCGAGCCCGACCTCTGCACGCCCGAAGCCGTGGACGCTCTCTATGAAGACCTCGCCCGTACGGTCTACAAGCGTACAGGCGTGCGGCCGCAGGACGATTTCGAACTGCATGAGATTCTGGAATCGACCTTCGGTAAGGAGGAGGCCGAGCGCGTCATCCGAAGCATCTATGAGCGGCGCCGTAAGGAGCAGCCCTTCGGTTTCGTGGAGCAGCATCAGCCCGAGGTCGTGGTACGCGTCCTGGCCGAGGAATCTCCCGCCGTCGTCGCCCTGGTCATGGCCCACATCGCCCCCACGGTCTCTGCGGAGGTCCTGGCCCGCTTCAGTGAGAGCGAGGCACTCGACATCGTCAAACGCATGGCCAACATCAACCCCCCTGGAATCGAGACGATGCTCGCCATCGCCGACGACCTCCAGGGACGCCTGATCTTGGAGGCCTCCATGCCCCCCCCACCGGATCCGGCCGACAGCTTGAAGAGCGTCGCTGAGCTGCTGAATTACTCTGCCAGCGACGTCGAGAAGGCCGTTCTCGAGGGCCTCGAAGAGGAAGACGAATCGATGGCGGCCCAGGTGCGTGAGTTCATGTTCACCTGGGAGGATCTGGCCACGATCGAGAAGCGTGCCATGCAGAAGATCCTCGCTTCGGTCGACACGCGCACCCTCTCCCTGTCTCTCAAGGGTTGCTCTCCGGAAGTCGAACGCAACATCATGGCCAACCTCTCCTCGCGTGTGCGTGAGATGGTGGCCGATGAACGCGAACTCCTCGGCCAGGTTCCTCTCTCCGAGGTCGTCCAGGCGCGCAACGAGGTCATGCTGGCCGTGCGCGGCCTGATGGAATCCGGTGAGTTCAACCCCGCCCGCGCCGGAGAGGAGCTGGTGAGCTAGTGGCCCCCACCATTCGGCTACACGCCCCCCCCAGCGGGGTGCACAGGCTCCACTCCAGCCTGCAGGAGGTACGCGACGCACATGTTGCGACCATCGAGCGCGAGGCCTTTGCACAAGGATTCGAGGCCGGGCGTCAGGAAGCGATGGATTCGGGTGTGAAGGCACTGGACAAGGCCATCGCCCAGCTCGAACAGCGCGCCGGTGAAGCCAGCAAGGAACTCGGGCAGATATCAGTCGAACTCGGGGTCGAGATCGCACGTGCGCTCGTGCAAGTCCAGATCGAAGCCGGTGACTACGACCTGGAACGCATCTTGCGCAGTACGCTGGCCGATTCGGGGATTGGGCGCGGTGATGTCGTCGTGCATGTCAACCCGGAGGATCACGCCACCATCGAAGCGGCCGGTTTCCGCAGCGGAACGACCTTTGCCGTGGATCCCAGCCTCCCACGTGGCGACGTCCATCTTGCGACCCCCCGTGGTCTTCTCGTGCGCGATGTCGAGGACATCCTGAGCACGGTTCGAGAGCAACTCCTGGAGGATCTGGCGTGATCGCTCTCGACAGGGACCGGATGCGAGCCACCATCCAACGTAGCTGTAAGCCCCACTTCCGGGGCCACGTCGAGGAGGTGTCTGGAGTCCTGGTCGAAGCCCAAGGCGTTCCGTCAGCCGTTGGAGAGATCTGTCGCATCGAGCTCCGACAGGGCGCCATCGATGCCGAGGTAGTCGGTTTCCGCGGCACGAGGACGCTGCTCATGCCCCACGGGAACATCGACGGCATCGCGCCGGGACAGAACGTCTTCGCTTTGGAGCGCTCCTTTTCGATTCAAGTTGGAGAGGATCTCCTGGGCCGAACACTGGACGGCTTCGGAGCTCCTCTCGATGGCCGCTCGTTGCCCTCCGGCGGCACCCCACGCTCGGTGCGGCAGGAGGCTCCTCCCCCTCTACAACGCCCTCCGATCCGTGAGGCTCTGACAACCGGAGTGCGAGCGATCGACGGCCTCAATACGCTAGGGCGGGGCCAACGCCTAGGGATCTTTGCCGGGTCCGGCGTCGGCAAGTCCACCCTCCTTGGGCAGATCACACGCGGAACCGATGCGGACGTCGTCGTCGTTTGCCTCGTCGGAGAGCGGGGAAGAGAGGTCGAGGATTTCCGCAGCCAGGTGCTCGGCGAAGAGGGCCTGAAGCGCAGCGTGTTGGTCGTCGCGACCTCCGACCGCCCTCCCATCGAGCGCTACCTGGCCCCCTTCGTGGCGGTAACCATCGCGGAGCACTTCCGGGATCAGGGCGGGGATGTCCTGCTCGTCTTGGACTCGATGACACGCTTTGCCCTGGCCTCGCGTGAGATCGGTCTGGCTGCCGGGGAGCCGCCCACGGTGCGCGGCTTCCCTCCGAGCTTCTTCGCCACCGTCCCCAAGCTCGTCGAACGCATGGGCCGAACGACCAGCGGCAGCATCACCGGACTCTTGACCGTCTTGCTCGAGGGTGATGATCCCCACGAGCCGGTAGCCGACACCCTGCGTGGCTTGCTCGATGGGCACCTCTTGCTCTCTCGGGACCTGGCTGCCGAAGGTCACTATCCCGCGATCGACGTCTTGCAGAGCCTCTCCCGCCTAATGCCCGAGCTGGCCGACGCCGATCACTTGGCCGCCGCCGGAGCGATGCGGGCGGACCTAGCCGCTTACCAAGCGGGCCGGGACTTGATCGACATCGGAGCCTACCGCGAGGGTGCGAATGCACGCCTCGACCAGGCCCTGGCGCGTCTCCCCGCCATTCAGGCCTTCCTCCGCCAGGGAACCCATGACCCGACCACGCTGGACGAGACGCGTGAGTTCCTCTCCTTGATCGCAGCCGCCGGCCATGAGGAGCAAGCATGACCCTGCGCTCCAAACGACTGGCACGCATCCTGCGAATTCGGAAGGTGCAGGAAGAGCAGGCGCGCGCCCTCTGGCTCGAAGCCGAACTGGCAGCGACGCGCTCGGAAGAGCGGGCGTCGGAACTCGGCCGGGCACGCCGGAACATGGTCTCCCACCTTGGAGAACGGCTCTGTGGCCTCCCCCCTGCATGGGTCCTGCTCTCCCACGAGCAGCTCGAGCGGGTAGGACAGAAGCTCAGGATTCGACGCGAGCGGGCCAGGACTCTGCGCTCGCAGGCTGAGGCGGCCAGAGAACCGTGGGCGGAGAGACGTACTGCTGCCAAGGGGCTCGAACGCCTCCTCGAGAGAGCGAAGAGCAAGGAATACATGCAGGCCCTGGCCCTCGAAACCCGAGAGCTCGACGAACTCAACATGGAACGCGCCGCGCGTCGGCCAAGGAGTGAGCAATGAACGGAAAGATCCTGAAATACGTGGCCTACGGACTCGGCGCAGTCACGCTGCTCGCCGGCTCCTTCTTCCTGTTCGCCGCCCTCTCGGGTACTCCCCTCTCGGAGATGCAGGGAGTCGGTGCCGCCTTCCCCGAGAAAGAATCCACCCCAGCAAACGCCAGCCAGGCCTTGCCTCATCCCCAGGATGAGCTCGACGGAGACCGCCGCTCTTCGGAGCAGATCCTGCAGGAGGCAGCCTCTCCTCTGAAGGCTTTCCTCTTGCCCTCGGGCTTCAGCGCCGCGGAATTGAGCGAGCTCGAGAGTGCTCTCAAGAAGCGCATGGCCGAGCTCGATCGTCGTAGCCGCGACCTGGACGAGCGCGAAAAGCAACTCGAGGAGGATCGCGCGCTCTATGACGAGCTCTTCGCCGAACTCGAGGTACTGCGCAACAACCTCCTCGAACAGAGCGAGGAGGCCGAGGCTCGCTCCGAAGAGGTCGCCGCCAAGGAGGCTGCCCTGCAACAGAGTCGCCGGGCCAACTTCGCTGCCCTGGCTAAGACCTTCTATGGGGAGGATGCCGGCAAGCCTGAAGAGGTCGCTCCCTTGCTCGTCAAGTACAGCCCCGAGGATGCAGCCCTGATCCTGATCGCCCTACCCGATGAGCGCGCCGCCAAACTCGTGACCGCGGTCATGCGGCAGGCCGGGGGAGACGAACGGGCCATGGCACTGCAGCGGGCCTACATGGATGCCCGAGCGGGAGCAGCGGCAAAGTAGTTCGCCCGCTGAGCCTAACCAACGCCGTGGCAAGGGTTTAGGGCCGGGAACCCCCTGAGCAGCCCATCAAGGGATCGGCCCATTCAGCCGATAACGACTGCGGTAGCCCCAGCCGACCCCCATGGACATCAACACCATCATCGGTACCGCCCTGGCCTTCATCCTGGTCCTCGTGGCCATGGCGGTCGGCCCTGGCGGCATCGGCATCTTCATCCACATCCCCTCCGCGACGATCGTGCTCGGCGGAACGGTGGCGGTGACGATGATGGCCTTCCCGCTCGAAGAGTTGAAGGCCCTCATCAAGGTGATGATGGTGACGGCGATCCGCAAGCAATCCACTCCTACCGAGGAGATCGAGCGCATCGTCAGCTACGCGAACCTGGCCCGCAAGGAGGGCTTGCTCGCCCTGGAGACGAAGCTACAGAGCGTCGACGACGCCTTCTTCGCCAAGGGCATCCAACTCGTCATCGACGGATTCGGGGCCGACACGGTGCGAGACATCATGGAACTCGAGGCGGAGTGGGAGAAACAGCGCCACGAGACGGGCCGCAAGATCCTCGACCAGATGGGGGCCTTCGCTCCCGCCTTCGGAATGATCGGCACGCTGGTCGGACTGGTGCAGATGCTCCAGGACCTCTCCGATCCCAGCTCGATCGGCATCGGCATGGCCACCGCGCTCCTGACGACGCTCTACGGTGCGGTACTGGCCAACATGATCTGCATCCCCCTGGCCGGCAAGCTCGACCAGATCTCCAAGCAGGAGGTCCTGCTTCGCAGCTTGATGATCGAAGGCATCGTCGCCATCCAGTCCGGTGAGAAGCCGCAGCTAATCAAGGAGAAGCTCAAGGGCTTCCTGGCTCCCAGCATGCGTGAGACGGTGGAGGCCAGTTGAACGATGGGCGAAAAGGTCATCGTCAAGGTCAAGGATGTGGACGGCGGTCTCGAGGGAGCGCCGCTGTGGATCACCACGTTCGTCGACATGACCTCGCTCCTGGTGACCTTCTTCATCCTGCTCTTCACCTTCAGCTCGATCCGTGACTACGACGCCTTCAGCTATCCCAAGAACCTGATCGGGACCCGCGGTATTGCGGATTCGGCAGGCCTGACCGATCTCGTGGCGCCCAATGACGACATCATGCAGGCCTACGATCTCTCCCGGGGTGCGCGCGCTCCTCATGCGCGCCCAGCAGATGAACTGCCGGAGAACATCGAGGAGATGGGGCAGAAGCTGACCAATGAGCACGTCGAGATCGACCTGCGGCGCGCCCAAAACGGCCTGCGCATCGTCTTCCCGCCCCGAGCCGGCTTCAGCCCCGGATCCGCCTTCGTGAACGCGCCCCTACGGGCCGCCCTGCGCGAGCTGGGACGCACCATGGAGCACTATCCCTATGTGGTCCTCCTCGAAGGCTATACGGACAACGCTTTCACGCCCACTCCCAGCTACCCCACCGCCGAAGACCTTTCCCTGGCTCGCGCGACTGCCGCAGCCCAGGTGCTCATCGAAGAGAGCAATTTGGATCCGGCCCTGATCCAAGTCGCGGGACGGGGTACAGCTCGGCCCCGCTCGACCGGTGACGGATCCGCTCTCGATCGGCGCCTCGACCGCAGGGTCGAGGCGGTCATCATCGCCATGGAGCGCAACCGGGCCAAGCTCTACGAAGCGGAGGTGTCTCGATGAGTGACGAGAAACCCCGGGTCAAGATCGTCGAGAACGTCATCACCAAGGAAGGCGCACCCGCCTACATGGTGTCGTTCGGTGACATGATGACGCTGATCCTTTGCTTCTTCATCCTGCTGGTGGCCATGTCCCGGGAGCGTGACTTCGGGATGGTGGCCAGGGGCGTGGGTTCCTTTGTGATGGCTGTCGAATCCCACGGTCTGAACGGAATCCTCGGCGGGGCGGAACGCCAGGACGTCTTCGATCAGGTCCGTCGGCGCTTCAACCTACCTCCCGAACCCGACCCCGAGCGCAGAACGGATATGAATCTAGCCAGCACGAGTGAGATGGTCCGCGCCGAGATGGTCGACTCGCTGCGCCCCAGACGGGAACTGCACCAGCCACGGCTGGCCGTTTTCGCCCGCGCATCATCCGAACTCGATGCCTCTTCGCGTGACTACATTGCGAGCCTGGCCGAGTCTCTCAGGCCGGCTGCAGGCCAACTGCTCATCCTGGAAGGACATGCAGCCCCCGACATTCAAGGAGCCAACTCCCTGGCCTATGCCCGCGCTCAGGCCGTCGCCCGTTACCTGATCGAAGAGCACCACTTCAAGCCCGAGCGGGTCTCCGCCCGAGCCTGGCTCGTCGAGCTCGAGACGCCGAGACGCGAGACCAACATCGTCAACGCCCGACTCGTCTTCCCCCCCACCAAAGAGGATTGACCCCATGGCCGCCGAAACCAAGCCAGAGGAAACCGCCGCCGAAGGCGCAAAGGGAGAGGACGAGAGCAAGCCCAAGAAGAACCGAGGGCCGCTCAAACTCCTGTTGAGCGTCGTCTTGCTCGTGGCCGCCGGCGGTGGCCTCGCGCTGATGGCGATTCCAGGCAAGGAGAAGATCCACAAGCTCGATGGCCCCTACTTCGCTCCTCTCCTCGACGAGGTCATCGTGACGACACCCGACGGCAACGGGACGCGCTACCTCAAGTTCCGCGCGGACTGTGAGTACGCGGCATACGACCCCTCCTATCTCGAGGTGCGCACCGCCGACCCCTTCTATGAGCCCTATCTCAAATCCAAAGCGGAACTGATCGCCTCCTCCCGGCACCTTTCCGAGAGCGCGATCGGTGCTGAGCGTGAGGAGTTCGCTGCCGCACTGAGGATCGGTCTGGAGCCGATCGTCTTCCCCGTGCATATCGGGGATACCGTCAACCCCCTCGACCAAGACAAGAAATCCGGCTTGCGACCCGGAGTCTCTCACCCCGAAGCGACGTTCCGTGGCCGCTTCTACGAGTGGAAGCTTCATGTGGACGGACCCGCACGCACCCTGCGACTCGGGGAGGGCACCGAAGCGACCTTCAGCGGCGACGAAGATGACCTGGAGATCCGCTCACAGACCGGAGAGACCCTCTATGTCGACGTCACGCACTTCGATCCATCCTTCACCGGCGAGCTCAACGTGGGTGTACGAGGCAAGTTGCGCCACATCGTGCTCGAAGCTATCGGCCAATAGCCCCCCTTTGATCCTGATCCCGTGAGCCAGAACGTCGAGCGCGAGGAAGTCCAGGCCATTCTCGAGGCCATGGACGACGGGTTGGAGGCCTCCCGACCCGTCGAAGTGCAGCCGCGTAACTTCCGCCAACCCCGGCGGCTCTCACGCCAGCGCCTCCAGTACCTCGCCCAGCTCGTCAACGCCACCCTCCAGGGCGTCTGTCACGACGTCGCCTCCCCACTACGCCAGCACCACAAGATCAGCCTGGCGTCGATCTCCGAGGTCAACGTCCTGGGCCTCTTCGAAGGCTACGAGCCTCCCTTCGTCGTCGACATTTTCGAATGTGGGGGCCACGTCAGTTGGATCCTCTGGGATAGCGCAGCAGCAGCGGCCAGCGTCGAAACGATCCTCTCTGGGCCTCCGCCGGTAGAACCCGAACCGAGCGAAGACACCGAGAGCGAGGATGAAGAGGGTGAAGCGGACCCGGCTCCGTCCACTCCTCCGGAGCCCGTGGCCCGCCGTCTCTCCGCGTCGGAGTGCCGGGTCATCGAAGCCCTACTGCAGAAAATCCTGGTCCCGGTCGCCAAGGCCCTGGGGCTCGAAACCAGCGGCAGCCGCCTGGCCCAAGAGCCCGAGGAATTGACGACCCTCGAGGACTGCGGACCCGACGCCGACCCGCGCCGCCTGATGCTGCATTTCCTCTTCGAGGGGCCCGGTGCGCCAAGCGACATCCGCATCTACCTGCCCGACGTGGGTGAGGAAGACCCGGTCTCCGAAACCGAGGAGGAACACGACGAGGTCACCTTGCCCGAGCACCTGGAGCAGGTCTCACTGGGGCTCTCCGCCTACCTCGGCTCGGTGGACGTCCCTCTGTCCGAGCTGATGGAACTCGAGGTTGGAGATGTCATCCCCTTGGGCGTCGAAATCGACAGTCCCGTCGACATCTACATCGAGGACCGCTGCTGTGCCCGCGCAGCTTGGGGCACCCACCACGGCCTGCAGGCCATCCGCGTTCTCGAACTGAACACCCATCCAGGCACGATTGAGCAACCGGAAGAGGAACTCTGATGAGTGAAGAACCCAAGGAAGAGCTGGAACAGGCCATCGACGACGCAACCGAGGCCGTCGCAGTCCAGGCCACCGAGCTCGGCGAGCTGGCGATCGACCCGGAAACCGGGGAGCCCATCGGACTCGACAACCTCTTGGAAGTTCCGGTACGCGTGACCGTTCAGATCGGGCGTGCGCGCATGACCCTGGCCGAACTCGTCAACCTCGGCCCGGGCCGCCTGATCCCGCTCGACCGAGAGGCCCACGAGCCCGCAGACATCCTGGTCAACGGCAAGGTCGTCGCCCGGGGAGAGGTGGTAACGATCGACAGCACCTACGGCGTTCGTATCACCTCGGTCTGCAAGCAGGACTGAGCGGACGCTCCCATCGCAGCGCGACTGCCCCTTAGAGCCGTCGCCCCGAGGTTACGGCCCCATTCTGGTGAATCTCCAGCCCCGTGACCGCCCCTGTGTCGTCGCGCAGAAAGCGCACCTCGGCCTCCACGGCCCGGTAGAAGAAGAGGTCCTTCTCGGCGGCGTGCAGGCGTAGCTTGGGCTGGCGAGTGATCTGGGCGAAGAGCCGGCCCCGCTCGAGGGTCACGGTCATCTTCTTGAAGAGGCCCAGGCGGTATTCGCCCACGAGCGGCTCGAGATCCTCTGGGGGCAGCTCGATGCTGGGCCGGACATCGATGGGCAGCGGCTGCAAGCCGAGCAGCAGGCGCAGGGCGTTCTCGGCAAGCGTCTCGACCTTCCCGCAGGAACTGTTCGCCAAGAGCACCACAGCCAGATCCTTCCCGGGTACCAGGGCCAGGTAGCTGTGGTAGCCCCCCGTCTGACCCGTGTGAAAGCGCGTACTGCCGCCGCCCCCCACAAACCAGCCGAGGCCCAGGGTCGGACCCTTGGGGTCCCGGAAGTGAACCTCTTGGGCGAGTTTCAGCGCCTCCTCGAGGGGAGTCTCCTCGGGGTGCAGGTTCGCCCGGGCGAAGCGCAGCATGTCTGTCATGTCCGAGCGCACCCCCCCCGCGCCCTGGAAGAGGGGCAGGTCCCAGGAGGCGTGGGGCTCTCCATCACTGTCGTATCCGGGGGCGACGCGGCCCGCGAGTTCCCCGTCGATCCGGCAGCGGGTGCTCTCTAGACCAAGCGGCCCCGTGATGCGCTCGGCGAGGAGCTCGGGGTAGGTGGTGTTCTCCCCGATGGCGAGCACGTTCCCAAGCAACCCGGCCCCCAGGTTGCTGTAGGCGAAGGTCTTCCCGGGCGCGCGGGGAAGCTCGTAGGTCTCCAGGAAGGACTTCAAGTCCTCGAGGGTGTAGTCGGCGTAGGGGTTGTCGGGGTCCTTGGGGTTAAAGTTCGTCGGCAGGCGAGGGAGACCGGAAGAGTGGGTCGATAGGTGCCAAAACCGGATCGGCTGCTCCCCGAAGGTCGGCAGGTGGAAAGGCGCATCCCCGGCAAGATCCAGGCGCTCGTTCACGGGATCGTCCAACTCCAGGACCCCCCTCTCGACCGCGTCGGCGAGCAGGATGCCCGTGAAGACCTTGCTGATCGAACCGATCTCGAAGAGCGTGTGGGCGTCCGGGGCCATCTCCCCTCCGGGCGTGAGGGAACCGTAGCCTTGGATCCAGGCCTGGTCTCCAAGCTGGATGCCGAGCACGTAACCGGGCACCAGGCCGCCATCGATCAGGGGACGGCCCAGGGCCTCGAGTTCGGTCGCGAGTCCAGGGTGGCCGGGGATCTCCCGGGCCGCCGACGCCTGAATCGCCGGCACCTGAATCGCCGGCATCCGAATCGCCGGCATTTGGGCGAGGAGCGGGACTCCGGCAAGGAGAGCTGCGCTGAAAGCAGGGGGAAGGGAATGCATGACGGTGCCAGGGTAGCTGATCCAGGCAATGGCACTCCCGGTCCCGGAGCAGGCCGGTCCCCGGAGGGGCTACTGAAAGCGCTGCGGGCTGAGAGCGTTCGGATCGAAGGCGCTCACCGGCAGCCCCTGAACGAGCTGGGCTAGGCCCTCACCGATCGAGGGTGCCAGGTGAAAGTCGTTGCCCGTAAGGCCGGCGACGACGTAGAGGCCCTCGATCTCCTTGACCGGACCGACGATCGGAAGCCGATCGGGAGTCAGCGTGGCCCATGCTGCATGACCTCCGAGGACTTCCTGGTCCTGGTAGATGGGCAAGCGCAGCGCGCCAAGGCGCCGGAGCTCCTCGAGTGCCTCGGGATCGATGACCTCCTCGGAGGTCTCGGGGTGATCGATGATCTTGGCGTCATCGAAGTCAAGTCGACCGATCCGCGTGCGGGACATACCTGGCTCACAGCGCAGGTGCGTGCGGTGCTCGTAGTCGACGAGCACCGGGTGGGCCACCGGCATCTGATCGAGGGGATCGGGAACGAAACGCGTCTCGAATTCGCTCGAAGCGAAGCCTGCGTCCTCGTCCTCTTCTTCGCCCTCCAAGGGCGTCGGCATGCGCAGGAAGCACTCCTCGGTGCGCACGGTCTGAAGGGGTAGGTCCACGCCCAGCTCACGCAGGATCATCGGTGTCCACGGCCCCGTAGCCAGGACGACGTTGGGAGCTTCGAAGAAACCGTCCGAGGTCTGCACCCCGATGGCACGGCCCTTCTCGACCACGACCTCGGGTGTCGCGATGCCGATACGGGTGGCCGCTCCGGCGGCACGCGCCAAGGCCGCGAAGGTCTCGATCGTGCGCCCGGGGTCGACGAATCCCCCGTCGGGCTGCCAGGCCCCAACCGCTGCGTCGTCCACCTCGATTCCGGGCATGATCCCGCGCAGTTCTTCTCCCTGCACGAGTTGGACGTTGATACCGATGCTCTGCTGGGTCGCTACGTCCTCTCGAAGCTGGGCGATTCGCTCCGGCGAGGAGCCCGCGAGCAGGAGAACTCCGGTGTTGCGATAGCCCACCGAACGCCCGGTGTTGGACTTCATCGCCCCGTAGACCTTCAGGGCATCGCGGGCCATCCCGGCCATGGCGCGATCCGAATAGCCCTGATGCACGATCGCCGCACTCCTTCCGGAGGAGCCCGCGCCCAGCCTCTCCTTCTCGATCAGGACGACCGGTTCACGCAGGGGGTCACAACGGCGGGCAGAGTGCAGGGCGGCACAGGTACCCATGGCACCACCGCCCACGATCAAGATCTTGGCTTTCAATGCTCGTTCCCTCGGTAGATCGGGGCGGGATTATAGTCCGCCACCGCCGCCCGAGGGGGCCCTGGGCCAAGAGCCGACAGGCCCAGCCCCAGCCGGGGCGCGGTCCGGCTGGGGCTGGTGGGATGGGCGAAGGGGGGCTACGCCCATCCGTTCTAGGAAGGTACCGGGCTTCGGGGCCGTCCTCGGGGAGAGGGGATTCCCACTAGGGTGCTGACGAAGCCCGGCACCTTGAACACTCTGTTCCTGTCCGCGGGGTCGAGTCCGGTTCCCCGCCGAAGCTGGGGCGGATTTGGGGGAAAAACCTTCGCCGGGGCGGGAAGATCCCGAGGCCGAATACAATGGTCGGCGATGCTCCCTCCCCGCCGAACACGTCGTATCCAGGTCGGCCCCCTCGAGCTCGGGGGGGGTGCGCCGATCGCCGTCCAGAGCATGGCCGCGACCCGCACCCGCGACCTAGAGGCGACTCTGCACCAGGTGCGGCTTCTCGAGGATGCTGGGGCGGACCTGATTCGGATTGCGGTCGACAGCAGCCAAGATGTCGAAGCCTTGACCCACATCGCGGATGCGACTTCCACACCCCTGGTGGTCGATCTGCAGGAGAGCTATCGCCTGGCGGAGCGCATCGCTCCACACGTCCAGAAGATCCGCTACAACCCGGGTCACCTCCACCACCACGAGAAGGACAAACCCACCGCGGAAAAGGTCGCCTGGCTGGCCGATGTGGCGCGCGGAGAGAACTGCGCCCTACGCATCGGGGTCAACGCGGGTTCGATCGCGCCCGAGTATGAAGCTCGCCACCCCGAGGATTCGATCGAGGCCATCGTCTCCTGCGCCCGAGATCACTGCCACATGCTCGACGCAGCCGGCTTCTCGAACTATGTGGTCTCGATCAAGGACAGCGATCCGCGCCTGGTCATCGAGGCCAACACGCGCTTCGCCGAGAGCCGCCCGGACGTCCCTCTTCACCTGGGCGTAACCGAAGCGGGAATGCCCCCCGACGGCATCATCAAGACCCGCATCGCCTTCGAACAGCTCTTGGCCCGGGGGCTCGGAGACACGCTGCGCGTCTCCTTGACCGTTCCTTTCGAAGAGAAGGGCCAGGAGATCACGGTCGGGCGAGAGCTACTCGCCGATATCGAGGCGGGGCGCTTTCGCTCGGTCCCGGTGGGCTTTTTTGACGGCCTCAACATCATCGCTTGCCCCTCGTGCTCGCGCGTCGAGAACGAGCGCTTCATCGAACTCGCCCAAGAAGTGAAACGCGCGACGGCCCATGCAGCCGAACACCAACTGACGATCGCCGTCATGGGCTGTCGGGTGAACGGACCGGGTGAGACGGATGATGCGGACCTCGGTCTCTGGTGCGGCCCTCGCACGGTCAATCTCAAGCGTGGCAAGGAGAGCGTGGGCTCCTTTACCTATGACGCGGTCCTGGACGTGCTGCTGCGTGAGCTGGATCAGCTCATCCAGAGCCGCGCCTAGTTCGCTCAGGCCGCCTCGTCGTCCCGGCGCGGACCCGTCTGCCGCTCCCTGAGTTGGCGTGCACAGGCGCAGAGCAGATCGGTGCGCTCGACGGGCTTGTAGAGCACTCCATCAAAGCTGCCGCGCATGCTCTGGGCCTCGAACTCGCCCCGATCCTCGCCGGTCAGGGCCAGAATCGGCGTGGTGAGCCCGCTGCTGCGCAGGATGCGCGTCGCCTCGTACCCATCCAGCGTCGGCATTTGGATGTCCATCAAGACGAGGTCGAAGGGTTCCCGCATGGCGCAGGTTACGGCCTCCGCGCCGTTGCCGACCGCGACGACCTCGGCGCCCGCCACGTGCAGGATGCGCCCCACGATGGTCTGATTGACGGCATTGTCTTCGGCGAGCAGGATCCGCGTCCCCTCGGGAAGGGTTTCTGCCGCGGTCTGCTCTTGTTCAACTCCACGCAGGCCCAGCCCGATCGAATCCAGGAAACCCTCGAGGCTGGCCCGCATGGTGTTGTCCTTGACCAGGAAATGGTCGGGCAGGTAGTGCCCCAGGTCCCCGGGGCAGAGAGGCTCGGGGGTCATGAGGACGATCGGGATGGCGCGGTACTCCGGGCTGGACTTGAGCGCTGCAACCAGGGAAGACCCATTCAGCCCCTTGAGTTCGTCGACCGTGATGATGGCTGCGGGCTTCCTGCGGCTCACCCAGGCGATCGCCTCCGCAACGTCATCCACACACTCCACCGTCGCGCCTCGCCCGGCACACTGCGAAGCGTAGACCGAACGCATGGTCGCAGACGGCTCGACGACCAGGATGGTCAGGCTCGGTTCGGTTCGGCTCTGGGAGGACTGATCCATGGTGCTTTCGTCTGGGGTTTGATCGGGGAATCCCCATTCCTTCTCGGAGAATCCGCCCCAGGAACCCAAGCGGCCCGCCCATGGAATCCCGCAATCGGGTCGATCACGCCCCGGAGCTAGCCCTCGCCGCTCCCAGGTAGCTGGGCGGGCCCGCGCAGGATCCGGCCCCCGGCCAGGATCAGGCCCAGCCCCCCCAGGGCGAGCAGGAGCGTCTCGGGGAAGGCCCGGCGGGCATCCCGCTTGACCATGTCGTAGGAGCGCCGGTGGGCAAAACCGCGGTTGACGCTGGATCCGTAGCCGGCGTCCGCCAGGTGGAGGGTCGCCAGGACGATGAGCACGATCCCCACGCCGATCACCGTACGGCCGATGCGTTTGCGCAGCGGCGAATCCTGGGACTGGCCTTCCATGCTTGCCACGCTATCACGGAGAACGCCCTCCTGCTTCCCAGATACTTGCCGGCCCGCTACCTTCGTCCCGCGCATGTCCTTTCGCTTCCTACACCTGGCTGACCTGCACCTGGAAACCTGTTACGGCGGACGTGACTCCACTCGCCAACGCCTGCGGGAGGCGACCGCCGAAGCCTTCCGCGCAGCGGTGGCCCTGGCGGTCGAGCGTCGCCTGGACGCGGTCCTCGTCGCCGGGGACAGTTTCGACGATCCCCTCCTCTCCCGCCGGGGTGAACGTCTCTTTCTGGGCGGCCTGCGGGACCTGGTCGAGGAGGGAATCGAGGTCGTCATCGCCTGCGGCAACCACGATCCTGGAGGGCGCGGCAAGCGCATGGCACACCTTGGCCTGGGTGAGGCCGACGATTGGCGGGGGAGGGTTCATCTGTTGCGGACCGCGCGACCCAAGGTGATCACGATCAGGGGACAGGACGGCGAGCCCCTGGGAGCGGTCGCGGGTGCGGGACACGCGAACGACCGGGAGGAGAAGAACCTGCTCTCCGCGTTTCATCCCCTCGACAAGGACCTGCCCGTCGTCGGTTTGCTGCACACCCAGGTCCACGCCGCCCGAGGGGCGACAAGCCACGCGGCCTACGCCCCCTGCACGCGCGAAGACCTGCTGCGGTTGGACTACGACTACTACGCCCTGGGTCACGTCCACCTGCGTCAACAGCCCTTCGAGGATGTCCCGGCCTGGTACTGCGGCAACCTGCAGGGACGCAACCCCCGCGAGCTGGGCGACAAGGGGGGGCTGGTGGTCGAGCTCGAGGCACGCGCTGCGGTCACCCCCGAGTTCGTGCCTCTGGCACCGGTCGTCTGGGAACGCTGCGAGGTAGCCGACCTGGCGAGTTGCCACACGCGTCAGGAACTGGCCGAGCACCTGCTCGCCGCCGTCCGCCGGAGCGTGGCAGAGCGTTCCGGGCGCGAGGTGATCCTGCGCTTGGAGATCTCGGGCCCCTGTCCCGCAGCCCCATCCTTGCGAACCGAAGAGGAACGAGAAGCTTTCGAAGAGGAGCTGGCCGACGAGGGGGGCGCCCTCGAAGTGGAGCTGCGCGCGACCGGCCTCTATCGGCCCAGGGACCTCGAAGCCCTGCGTTCGACCCCCTCCGTCATCCGAGAGGCCCTCGAGTTGATCGAAGGGGCCCACGCCGATCCCGCGCTCCTCTCCCAATTGCGCCCCAAGGAACTGGCCTCCGCGGAGCACGAGGATGAAACGGCCTACCTGGCCGGGCTCCTCGAGGGCCTGACCGAAGAGCTCCTCTCACGCAGCCTGGAGGACCCCGCGTGAGGATTCATTCCCTGGAGATCGGTCAGTACGGAGCCCTCCGCGACCGGGATATCGAGCTCGACCCGCGCATCAGCGTCATCTGCGGACCCAATGAGTCCGGGAAGTCTTCGTTTCACTCGGCGATCGAGACGGTGCTCTTCGGCTTTCACCCCGCCGGCCGCAAGAATCACCCCTATACGCGCTGGAACCCCGAGTGTTCGCTCTCGATCCGCGCCCTGGTCGAGTCGGACGCGGGCAAACGCGTCTGGGTAGAGCGGACGCTGCAATCCACCGCTACCTCGCGCCTGGCACCGAGCCGCGAGGAACTCAGCGGACGCCGCCTCGGCAACCAGGCCCTGCCCGAGCTGGGAGACCTCAAACTGACCCTCTTCCGGGCGGTCTACTCCCTCTCCGCCAATGACACCAAGTTCCAGCGCGACGAGGTTCGCCACGAGATCAGCGAACTCTTGCTCGGTGAGCGCGGGATCGAGGGCGCACGCCCGATCCATCAGGTGCGCAAGCAACTCGCCGAGGATCAGGGCAAGCTCTGGCGCCCAACCGCCCGCGGCAAGTCCCTCACCAAGCAACTCGCCGCCGAGCTGCGCGAGGCCAAGCGCGCCCTCAGCGAAGCTCGCCGGCATGAGAATGGGCTGCGTGAGGAAGAGGCGGAGTTCGAATCCCTCGGCGGCAAGATCGAGGCCTGTGTCGCTCGCCGCAAGGCGCTGGAGCGGGAAGAGAAGGAGGCCGATTTTCTCGAACGTGTCGCCGAGTTGCGTATGCGCATGGACTCCGCTCGCCCCCTGCGCGTGGATGCCCTGGCGGGGATCCCCATGCAGGACCCCACGCCCCTACAAGAGGAGCTGAATCGGATCGAGGCCGACCTCAAAGAGCCCCGTGAGCGCCTGGCTGCCCCTGCGCCGCGACTGGAGCTCTTCGACCGCAAGACTCTCGCCCGCGAGAAGGAGATCCAAGCCGTCGTGCGCGACAGTGGTGTGCACGCTGACGAGCGGCAGCGCGCGGAAAAGCACCGAATCCAGGCCGAGGGTGCACTGCGGAGCGCCCAGGAGCTCTTGGCTGCCGCCGGCGTGAGTGGGACGCGGGAGACGGTCATGGAACTCGACAGCGAGGCCCTGACCCACTCCCTGGCGGAGTGGCAGGCCGCTATCGCCCAACGCACGCGCACCTCACCGAGCGCATGGCCGGCCCGGGTGGCCCTATTGTGGGCCCTCGCCTGTCTGGCAGCTCCCCTCCTCACCCCTGCCCCCCTCTGGGTGGCCTTCCTGGCCGCCTTGGCGCTTCCCATCGTCCTGCGACGGGAACGCGACGCGGGCTCGATCCCCGCTCCACCGGAACTCGCCCTGGCCCTGGCCCCCCTGGGTCTCACCCTTCCCCAGTCCCCCGCACTTCTGCGTCGCACTCTGGCCACTCTCGAGCGCGCCCGCGCCCTCTTCGAAGAGGCACAAAGAGAGGAAGAGGAGGCAGCAGAGCTACGCCGGGCCCTCTCCGAACGCGAGGCCGGCTGGGAGGAGCTGGCCCGGGAGCTCTTCGAGGATCAGGGCCCCCCCGCCGAGTTGCCGGCCCGACTGGAACAGGCCCTCGAGCGCGCACGCAGAAACTCCTTGGCTGTGGAGCAGGCACTCGAACAGTTGCAGCGCGACCAAAAGCACCTCCAGCGCGTCGAACCCCAGGAGCGCAAGCTGCGCAAACGCTTGGCAACGCTGCTGACCGCGCTGGAGGAGAACTTCAAGGGTCTCGAACCCGCGCAGGCCTTTGCCGCATGGCAACAGACCTCGAGCGAGCTCGAGTACATTCGCCGCGCCGATAGCGAGCTGCGCGCGGATCCTCTCTGGGATGAGTTGGCGCTGGATCCACGGCTCGACCTCGAGGGCGATGCCCGCCCGTGGTGCGAGGCGGCTCGCAATGCACGGGCCAGGGAGAAGCTGCAACTCGAGAGCGAACTCGAAACCCTCCGCGAGCGCCGCGGGGAACTGCGGGCACGACTCGAGGGTGGGGGGACGCTCGGGGTGGCCGCAGCCACCGAGCGCGTACTGGACCTCGAAGAGCGCATCCAGGCTGCGCGGCGTGAGCGAGACCGTCTAGCCCTGCTCGAGCGCATCCTCATGCTGGCAGAGCGGCGTCACCGGGAGGCCCATCAGCCCGACGTCCTGCGCCGTGCGAGCCGCTACCTGGAGAGCATCACCAAGGGGCGCTACGACACACTCTGCTACGCCGAGGGGGAAGAGGGGCCCCTCTACGTGCAACCCCTGGGACAGGATGAACCGGTCGAGGTGGGTCCTCCCCTCTCCCGCGGGACCCAGGAGCAGATCTACCTCTGCCTGCGCCTGGGAACCCTCGATCACCTCGACCGGGAGCGCGAGCACCTGCCCCTGGTCCTCGACGAGGCGCTGGTCCACTGGGACCCGACCCGCAGAGCAGAGCTCTATCCCCTGCTGGAGAGGATCGCCGAGGAGCGGCAGGTGCTGCTCTTCGCCTGCGATCCCAGTCAGGCGCGGGAGGCCGCCAAGGCCCTCTCCGCCCCGATCCTGGAGCTGGAGGCCCCCGGAACCCGGGCGCGGGATGAGGCGCGCGCCCGCTAGGTGACGCATAGGCCCGGGCAACGTAGGGCGTGCGCATGCGCCGCCGCCCACGAGTGGCCTTCCCCGGCCCTGCCCGTCCGTTCCCACGTCCCGGCCCCTCGGCTCGCCCATGGGGTCGGGGGCTGGCAAGAACACACGATCTAACCACTTTCTACCACACAGGTTACCAACCATGTCCCGCAGCCCCCTTCTCATCGGCGTGGCGGCCCTGACCCTGCCCCTGCTCTCCGCCGACCTCCTCACGGAAGGCTACGACCTCGCCCCGAAGTTCACCGAGGGCCAGAACCTCACCGTCCACAACGAATTCACCGTCACCTTCGGCCTCGACGACGCCTCGGCCCAGATGGGCGGCAGCGAGATGCTGCCCGAGGTGCCGACCGTCGACGTCGAGGTCGAGGGTGTTCAGGAGTACTCGGAATCGATCCTGGCCGCCGCCGATGGTCAGATCACCAAGATGCGCCGCACCCACGACCAGGAGAACTTCCAGGTCTCCGGCGAAGCCGGCATGCAGGGCCAGTTCCAGAACATCGACGAGTCCCAGGACGGTCCCCTGGTCGGCCACACCATCGAGCTGACCCGCAACGATGAGGACGGCTGGGATGCCGAGGACGTCACCGAGGACGCCGACCCCCTCGACGATGCCGGTGAGTTGGCCATGAAGATGGCCAACGACCAGACCCACGGCGAGCCCTTCCTCCCCGATCACCCGGTCGAGGTCGGCGGCACCTGGGACGTGGGGACCGAGATGCTGGAAACGATGCAGCGCGCAATGGCGGCCAACAACGACGACCCCGACATGGGCAAGATGATGGGCCTCCTCGACAGCCTCAAGGACAGCATCGAGTACGACGCCACCGGCAAGCTCGTCTCCGTCGAGGGTGACAAGGCCAACATCGAGTGGAAGATGACCGCCTCCCTCTCCATCGATGATCTCTTCGGCATGCTCCGCGAAGTCGTCGATCCCGATGAGATGGGTGGCCTCCCCGAGAGCGCGGAGGGCTCGCTCGAGATCGAGATGGAGCTCACCGGCACCGGCGTCTTCGACCTGGATTCCCACCAGCTCTCCGAGGCCAGCTTCGAAGGCGAGTTCGCTCTGAGCGGTGACTTCTCCATGAGCGAGCAGGGCATGGACATCCAAGCCAACGCCGAAGCCTCGGGCACCTTCGAGATGACCACCGCCGTCACCGTCGAATAGTCATCCCGCACTATCTTCTGAATGCGCGCCGGAGCCCCTTGGGCCCCGGCGCGCAGGTGTTTCATCCCACGCGGCGCACGCCCAGCAGCTCTCCCCCGCGCACATCCGCTTGCCACAGGGGCGCCTCACGTCCCTCCTCCTCGGCGAAGCACAGGGACCAGTCGGGGGTCGTCTCATCCTCGACCTGGGGAAGCCGGAGCAGGAGGAACCTCGCCGACTCCTCGAAGGGTGAGGGATCACGTCCCAGGGCCTCCGCCAAACTGGGGACGAGTTCGGGGAACTGGGCGCAGGCATCCTGATAGGCGAGGCGCTGGGCCAGGCTCGGCCCCTCTCCAGCACCTTCGATCTCCACGTCGATCGTCCGCGGCAATCCCGCGAGCGGTACGGCCCCTCCCCAGCGACCATCCTCCAGGAGCGCGATGCGACCGAAGTCCCGGTCACTGCGCACGGCGACGACCCGATGGCGGCCGGCAGCTCTTCCCAGGATCAGGAAAGCCGCCGTCCCAGCCACCAGGGTGGCAGCGAGGGGCCAGGAAAGACCGAGAGGGCCGAGGCCGAAACCGATGCCGGCCCCCGCAAGGGCCAGGAGGAGGAGAGGGCGCATACCCGTTGCATCGGCCGAGGGAGCACGACTTCTTCACTTCAGTGCCCACCGAGTTCAAAGGTTGGAACCCGTCCATACGGTCTCCCAACCCTGTGCCGAAGTCGTAAGAAGGCTCCAAAGGGCCGGCGGGATCCAGAGCCGGCGCTAGGGTGAGTCCGCCATGCGATTCACCTCCAGCCTCCTCATCACCGCCCTGGTCGGCTTCGGCTGCCGTACGCCGAAAGCCTCGCCTCTCGAGTCCCAGGAATCCGCTCCGTCGGAGTCCGCGTCCAGGATCGAGAAGGCCACCGGGGCCGTCGATTCCGAAGGTCGCTTCCGTTCGACGGTCGACTTCCTCTTGGCACGGCACGACGCGAATGGGGATGGCCGCATCACCCCCCAGGAGTATGGCCGCAGTGGGGAGAACTTTTCCCGGCTCGACAAGAACGAGGACGGAGTCCTCTCGGCGGAGGACTGGGTACGCCCTTCGAGTGACGGACGCATGCACATCGGTAAGGGAACCGAACGCGCGCGAGCGGAACGGGCGGGACTCGTCCTGGCGGAGTATTTCCAGGAAGCCGATGCTGCACACTTCGAGACGACCGAACTCGCAGCGAGCTTCAAGGTCTACGACACCAGTGGCGACGGCAAGTTGACCGCGGACGAGTTTCAGTGCGCCTGCGAGGCGAGGAAGGTCGACCTGCCGGGCATGCAACGCCGGCTGCGCCAGAGCCCCTGGGAGACCTTGATCGCTGGAGCCGACGAGGACGGGGACGAGGCTCTCGCACCCGAAGAACTCTCGAAACTGTTTGCCATGGGAGATGCCGGCGCCGACGGCGTGTGGACTTTCCAGGCGCCCAAGCGGCGCGGGGGCGCACCCAGAGCCCGACCGGTCGCACCGCGGGAGGGCGAGGTGGCTCCCGACTTCACCCTCTCCCCCCCTGGTGGCGGTGAGGCGGTGACCCTTTCGAGCTTCGCGGGGGACAAGCCGGTCGCTCTGATCTTCGGTAGCTACACATGACCCCCCTTCCGTAGCTCAGCCGGTCGGCTGAAAGCACTCTGGGAAGAGTATGGGGATCAGATCCAGTTCTACGTCGTCTACATCCGCGAAGCACATGCGCTCGACAGCCGCTCTCCACTCTCGGTCGAGGCGGGCATGCCTCTGGTCGAGGATCCCGTCACCCAGGAAGAACGCGACGAAGTCGCAAAGGTCTGCATGACCAAGCTGGCGCTCGAACCGATGCCCGCCCTGGTCGACGGTCTGGACGATACGGTCAATGGGGACTACGCCGCCTGGCCCGAGCGACTCTACGTCATCGGCCGAGACGGAAAGCTCGCCTACGTGGGCGGACCGGGCCCCTTCGAGTTCGACCCGGACGAGTTCGAAGCTGCCATTCGCGCAGAGCTCGGACTCGATTGAACCGCAGGGTCATTCCACCGTGTCGTTCCCCGGGCCCGCCGAGCGGCGCTGCCAGGCGATGACCTCTTTCGTGCGCATCGGCGCCTTCTTGCGGAAGTCCTCGGTCATGTTTCCCGGATCGACGACATAGACGCGGATCTGGATTCGGCCCCACTTCGACGTGTCCACGCCTGCCAGCCCCCAGCGATTCTGGATCAGGAAGGGGCTGCGGGCCAGCTCACCCTCCACCCCCGCGACATCGGGGTCGCGGATGATGACCAGGAAACGATAGGGGTCTCCGGGCAACATCCCCGTCCACTCGATCGGTGCCAGGTCATCCACCGCACCCACCGGGTGCAGGAGGTCGAGGATCTCCGTCGTGGGGTGGGGCTCATGGGTCAACGATTTCCACACCAAGAGGGCCAGGAAGGCCAGGGTGATCCCGAGGGCGAGACGCCCCCAGGGCAGGTCGCGCTGAGTCTGGGTATCCATCGGGGGCACCAGCCTACGCTCCGCCGCCTTCCCCGAACTCCTCGGTGGACACATTCGCCCCGGGCAGGGGGGCACTGCGCCCCAGGCGCCATAGAATCCCGCCCAGCCCCATGCAGCCCCGTGAACGCTTTCTGGCCGCCTGTCGGCGCGCCCCGGTCGACCGCCCGCCCGCCTGGATGATGCGTCAGGCAGGGCGCTATCTGCCCGAGTACCAGGCGACCCGAGCCAAGCTGGGCGGCTTCCTCGAGATGGTGCACGACCCCCGCGCCGCAGCCGAGGTCACCCTTCAACCCATCCGCCGATTCGGCATGGATGCGGCGGTGATCTTCTGCGACATCCTCGTCCCGCCGGCTGCCATGGGGGCACAAGTGCGTTTCGAGAAGGGCGTCGGCCCCCTGCTCGCGCCAGCCGTGCGCGACAGGATCGGAGTCCAGGCCTTGCAGGCCTTCGACCCCGCGCAGGCAACCGGATTCCTGGCCGAAGCGCTGAGCCTGGTACGCTCTGAACTCGGAACCGAGCGGGCCCTGATCGGCTTCTGTGGAGCCCCGTTCACCGTCGCCAGTTACCTGATCGAGGGCCGCAGCTCGCGCAACTTCGAGCACTCGAAGGCGATGCTGCTCTCCCAGCCCGAGCTGTTCGGCGAGCTCCTGGAGAGAATCGTCGACGCCTCCCTGCCCTACCTCGCCATGCAGGTCGAGGCGGGTGCGGACGCTCTCCAGGTTTTCGACTCCTGGGGAGGCACTCTCGATGCGCGCACCTACCGGGAACACATCCTGCCGCACATGCGCCGTCTCGTCACCGGCGCCCAGGCCACGGGAGCCCCGGTAATCGTCTACCTGAACGGCTGTGATCACCTGCTCGAGGTGTTGGCCGAGACCGGGGCAGATGTCCTCTCGATCGACTGGCGTGTCGATCCCGCCCAGGCGATGGCGCGTGTCGGAGAGCGCGTTGCCCTGCAGGGCAACCTGGATCCGACCGCTCTGTTCGCCCCCCCCGAGGTCGTCGAGCACGAGGCGCGCCGGGTCCTGGAGGCCTTCGCGGATCAGAAGGGGTACATCTTCAACCTGGGTAGCGGCATTCTGCCCAAGACTCCGCTCGAGAGCGTCGCTGCCCTCTGGAGGACCGTGTTGAGATGAGTCTCCAGGTCGACCCCGTTCTGCTCAAGCGCTACCGCACGTCGGCGCCGCGCTACACCTCCTACCCAACGGCCGTCGACTGGGCCGGCAATCTCGACCCCGAGGACTACCCGGCGCGCTTGGCCCGAGCCGCCGACAAGGAGGGCGGACTCTCGGTCTACCTGCACGTCCCCTTCTGCGCGGAGCTGTGCCTGTACTGCGGCTGCAACGTGGTCATCACCCGACGTGAGGAGCGTGTCGAACGCTACCTGACCCAGCTCGAGCGCGAACTCCAGACCCTGCGTGCCAGCGGAGTGGGCCGGCGTGGCGTCCTGCAATACCACTGGGGTGGGGGGACGCCCACCTCACTCAGCGAGAAGCAGATCGAGCGCGTCCACGGCTGGTTCCAAGCGGCCTTTCGGTTCGACCCCGCAGCGGAGCGGTCGATCGAGGTCGACCCTCGGGTGACGACGGTGGAGCAGACGCGCCTCCTGGCAAGCCTGGGCTGGAACCGCATCTCGATGGGGGTACAGGACTTCGACCCCCGCGTTCAAAAGGCGGTCAAACGGGTCCAGAGCGAAGCGCAGACGCGCACCATCATCGACGCTGCCCGTGAGGCGGGCATGCTCTCGGTCAACATCGATCTGATGTACGGACTGCCCTTCCAAAGCCGACAGAGCTTCGCCCACACGCTGCGTACCGTCCTCGCGATCCGGCCGGAGCGCGTCGCCCTGTTTCACTACGCACACGTGCCCTGGTTGAAACGCCACCAAACGGCTCTGGACCAAGAGGCCATGCCGGATTCCGACGAGAAGCTGGCCATCTTCCTGGACGCTCTGGATGCCTTTCAGCAGGCGGGCTACGTCTATATCGGCCTCGATCACTTCGCCTTGCCGGATGACGAGCTCGCCACGGCTTACGCCAGCGGCACGCTCGGTCGCAATTTCATGGGGTACACCACCCTGCGGGGTACCGAGATGATCTCCGCCGGGGTATCCGCCATCGGCGAGGTCGACGGGGCCTTCGTGCAGAACGATCCCGACGAGTTCGAGTATCTGCGCCGGGTCACGGAAAAGGGGCATGCGGCCAAGCGCGGTCACGTGCTCACCGAGGAGGACCGGCTGCGGCGCGACCTGATCCTCTCCCTGATGTGCAACGGCCGAGTGGAAAAGGCTCCTTTGGAGCAGGCCTATGGCATCGATTTCGACAGCCACTTCGCCGCTGAGCTGGCTGCCCTGGAGCCGCTGCAGGCCGATGGATTGGTCGAGTGCTCCCAGACCGGCTTGCAACTCTCGGACCTGGGGCAGCTCTTCATGCGCAACGTCGCCCTGCCCTTCGATCGCTACTACGCCGCGCGTGCCGCCAAGGGTGAACGCGGTGAGGGAACCTTCTCCAAGACACTCTGATGCCCGAGGTGCTCGTCATCGGTGCCGGAGCGACCGGCCTGGCCTGCGGACACGCGCTCGCGAAGGCCGGTGTGGATGTTCAGATCCTCGAAGCCTCCGGGCGAGCCGGAGGCGTCTTGCAAACCGAGCGCGGGGGCGGATTCCTCTTCGAGCTGGGCCCGAACACGATCCCGGCGAGTGCGCGAACGTTCCGCCAACTGGCCGATGAGCTCGGTATCGCTGGAGAGCTCATCGTCTCGCGCCCACCAGCACGCAAACGCTTTCTCTTCCGCGGCAGCGGCCTGCACCCCCTGCCCACAGGACCCCTCTCGCTCCTGCGCACCCCCCTGCTCTCGGGGGGAGCCAAGCTGCGCCTGGCCCTGGAGCCGCTGCGCAAGCGCCCCCCCCTACCCGAGGGTCGCAACGAGCCGACCTTCGAGGCCCTGATGGCCGAACGCCTGGGCAAGGAGGCAGCCACCACCCTGGCCGGTGCCTTTGTGCGCGGCGTCTATGCCGCCGAAGCCGGTCAACTCGGCGCCGCTAGCGCCTTCCCTCGCCTGTGGGAAGCGCTCCAGGCCCACGGGGGACTGCTGCGGGCCATGCTCGCCGGAGCCAGGGCTCGTCGCCGCGAGAATCCGGCGCCGCTCCCCGGTCCGGACTGCAAGCGCAGCGACCTGCTCTCGTTCTCCGACGGACTCGCGCGGCTCACGCACTGCCTGGCGGATTTCCTCGGGGAGCGGCTGCGCACCCACGCGGCTGCAACGCGCCTCGAACGGGTCGGAACGGAGTTTCGAGTTCACCTGGCCGATGCGGAACCGATCCGCGCCGCTCAGGTCGTCGTCGCACTCCCAGCCCAGGCCACTCTGGCCGTCGCCGGAGAGCTCTTGCAAGGCATGGATACCGACCTGCTGGCGCGCCTCCCGCATGCGTCGGTCACGGTCGTCGGCCTGGGATTGGAGGGCGATCCCCTGCCGGAAGGCTTCGGCTTTCTCGTCCCCCCCGGGGAGACGGGGCCGCAGGCACCGCGGGCGCTCGGCGTCCTCTTCCCCAGCCGGATCTTCCCCGGTCGCGCCCCCGAGGGCTGTGCTTTGGCGACAGCGATCTACGCCACCGCTGAACTGGGGGAAGACGACCCGATCGAAGTGGCCGGCGAGGATCTGCGCCGCGCCCTGGGAACGCGGCCCGCTATCTCGAGAACACGGGTTCAGCGCTGGGAAGGCGTCATTCCCCGCTATGACGTCGGGCACGCACCGCGTGCCGCACGGTTGGTGGAATCCGCCCGCACGGCCCATCCCGGGCTATTCCTGGGGGGGAACTTCCACGGAGGAGTCTCGGTCGAAGATTGCTTGACGCGCGGAAGGGGGATCGCCGCGAGTTTGACGGGCCACCTGGCCGGGGTGAAAGCATGAATACTTTCATCCAGGCCGTGACCGTCCTCCTGCCCACGCTCTACCTCATCACGGCGGTGCTCTACGGCATGACCTTCGCCGGAGAGCGCCAACCCCATTTTGCCCTGCGGTTGCGCCGTCCCCTTTTCTTCGCAGTGATGGGACTGCACCTGGCGCTGTTCATCGCACGGGGGTACTCCTCGGGCAGGTTCCCCTTGAGCAGTGTTTGGATGACCGTCTCCGCTACCGCTCTGTTTGTGGCGGCCCTCTTTGCACTGGTTACCCTGCGTCTCAAGGTGCCGGGTACCGGCGGGACGGTCCTGGGCATGGTCGTCGTCCTCCAGGGATGTGCCTCCGCATTCGGCCCGCTGGAAGCCCGCTCGGGCGCGGCAGTCGACAGCGTCACGATCGTGCATATCCTCACGATCGCCTTGGCTGCCGCGGCGTTGATCCTGTCAGGGCTGTTCGGCTTCCTCCACCTGGTCATGCTGCGGCAGATGAGCCGCAAGCAGTTCGGTCCGATCTACCGTGAGCTTCCCGATCTGGAGCAGCTCACGCGCATGATGCGCAAGACGGCACTCTGGGGCTTCCTCTTCATGGCCCTGGGGCTCAACATCGGCATCGCCTTGGCCCACGCGCGGCACTCCGAGGGCTTCCGATACCTGAACCCTCACGTCCTGATGGCCATCGCGATCTGGTTCCACTTCGGAGCGATCGCCTTCTCGCGCCACATCCCGGGGTTGACGGCTCGCAAGACCTCCGTTGCGGCGGTCTGGGGGCTGATCATCCTCCTGGCGACCATCGCCATCACGCTGATTCCCGCACCCTTCCACCAACTGAGCTAGTGGACACGCTCTCGGAACTGCTCCTGATCGGGTTCTCCCACCGCACGGCTCCCGTCGCCGTGCGCGAGCAGTTCGCCGTACGCCCCGACGACCTCGAAGACTGCTTGAGAGACCTCGTCGCCGGCGGGGAGCTGGCCGAAGCGGTGGTGCTCTCCACCTGCAACCGTACCGAAGCCCTGGTCTTCACGGCGGATGCGGGTTCGGCCAAGATCGTTCACCAACGCCTCTTCCGAAACATCGACCCGACCCACCTCTACGAATTCCGGGGAGTCCATGCGGTCATGCACCTCATGCGTGTGGCCTGCGGCCTCGATAGTCTGGTGCTGGGCGAGAGCGAGATCCTGGCTCAAACCCGCCGGGCCTTCGATACTGCACGGCGTGTGGGTTCTTCGGGCAAGGTTCTGAACGCTCTCGGGAAGCAGGCCCTGGAAACCGGCAAGCGCGTGCGCAGCGAGACCGCTCTCGGGCGTGGCACGCTCTCCGTCGCCCGGGTTGCGGTGGAGGTCATTCACCGGGCCTACGGGGACCTCGCTGACAACTCGGCTCTCATCGTCGGGGCCGGTGAGACGGGGCAGCTCGTCGCCAAGCATCTGCGCAGCGAGGGTATCGCCCGCATCGATTTCGCCAACCGAACACCGGCCCGCGCCGAGGAGGCCGCTCGCGAGTACGGCGGCCGAGCCTGGTCCCTCGACCAGCTCGGGGAAGGGGCCTCGAGGGCCGATATGCTCATCGTCTGCGTGGATGGGGCGCCCGGGCTCATCGATGTCGAAGGCCTCGGCAAGCGCCGCCTGCGGAGGCGCGACCAGGCCCTCTTGATCATCGACCTCTCCGTCCCACGGGCCGTCGATCCCGTGCTGTCGAAGGAGGCGGGAGTCCTGCTCTACGACCTCGACGATCTGCAGCCGGTTGTCGAACGCAACCTCCAGGCCCGTGGCGACGCATCCCGTGAGGCTACCGCCATCCTCGTCTCGGCCGTTCACAAGTTCCTTTCCCTGCGAACCTACGCCGCCTTCTCGCCGGCGATCGCCAACCTGCGCAGGCGCTTCGGCGAGGTGAGGGAGAAGACTCTGGATGAGGTGACCGGAGGCAAGGCCACGGCGCGCGAACTCGAACTGGCTCACGAACTCGGCAAGCGCCTACTCGACCTCTCCCTCGAACACATGAAGGAAGGGGCCCGTCGATCACGGTCCACGGAAGCTCTCAGCCGTGAGTACGACCGCTTCTTGGAGGAGCTATGAGTACCCATCTCGCGACACGCGGCAGCGCTCTCGCGCGCTGGCAGGCAGACCAGACCGCAGCCGTCCTGCGCGATCTCGACCCGGCCACGGACTATGCCCCCTTGATCGTGCGCTCCTCCGGGGACCGGGATCAAACCACCGCCCTGGCCCGCTTTGGACGCATCGGGATCTTCACGGTCGAGGTGGACCGGGCTGTGGCCGAGGGGCGTGCAGCGATTGGCGTTCACAGCCTCAAGGACATGACGACGCTCCTGCCGGACGGCGTACGACTGGCGGGTGTCCTGCCACGCGGTCCGGTCGAGGATGTCCTCGTCGGGGCCGAGCTCTCCGAGCTTGGGACGGGGTCACGGGTGGGAACGGGGTCGATGCGCCGCCGTGCCATGCTCGCCCGGCGGTGTCCGGGTGTCACCGCCGTCGAGATGCGCGGCAACGTGGGTACGCGTATCGAGAAGCTGGCAGCAGGTGAGGCGGACGCGCTCCTGATGGCCCGCGCCGGCCTGGTCCGTCTGGGACTCGAACGGCACATCCGGGAGATCCTCGATCCCGAGGTATTCATCCCTGCGGTCGGCCAGGGCATCGTCGGCTTGACCTGCGCCGAAGCGGATCTGGGAACGTGGGAGAAGCTCGCACCCCTGCGCGAGGGCGATAGCTGGTTCGCGGCTCTCGCTGAACGTGCCTTCCTGGCCGGTTTGCGGGGGGGCTGCAACGTTCCTGTCGGAGGCCACGCGCGGGTTCACGACGGGCAGATCACGCTCTCCGGCATCGTCCTCTCACCGGACGGTGCCGCCGTCCGTCAAGCCTCACGGACTGCGGCCCGGGAAGCCGCCCGCGAACTGGGAGCCGGTCTGGCTGAGGAACTCTTGGAGCAGGGAGCGCAGGAGCTCCTCGACCAGGCTCGCCCAAAACCCTAGGAACGGCTTTGAAGCGAAGAGCTGAACATTCCGCCTCCGAGGAGTACTGGCACGTCCTGGTCACCGGGCCGCTGAACGGTCTGGAGGAGTGGGTCGATGCGGCCCGAGGCGCCGGTTGGCAGGCGACGGCGCTGCCCCTCTTGACGGTCGAGATGACCGGCGAGGCCCTGCTCGCCCCCCAAGCCCCATGCCCCGACTGGATCGTCATCAGCAGTTCGAACGCGGTCGAGCCCCTCGCTGCCGCGGTGCAAACGCGGCCGGAACTGCGCGAAGCGAGACTGCTCTGCGTCGGCCCGGCCACAGCTCAGCGGATTCGACAGGCGGGTCTTGGCGAGGCCCTGGTTCCCGCACCGGGGGCCCAGGATGCTGAGGGCCTGGCGCGCGCACTCCTGCAGGTAGCCCAACCGGGGGAGACCGTGCTCTGGCCGCGGGGCCAGCGCGCTCGCCTCCTTGGGGAGCGACTGGAAGAGGCCGGCCTGGTCGTGAAAGCCCCTGTGGTCTATCGCACGAGGCCCATTGCACTCGAAGCGGAACCGCCGACGTGCGACGCGGTCTTCTTCGCCAGCCCCTCGGCCGTCCAGGCCTGGAACCCTCCTGCCCGCCGAACGCGACCCGCAGCGATCGCCATCGGCTGGACGACCTACGATGCCCTGGACCCCTTCGAAGAGTTCTTCTCGATGATGCTTCCCCTGGTGAATCCCTCGCCGGGAAGTTTCCAGGACTGCCTGCGATCCTTCTTTCCCTCCGAGTGATGCAGAACCTACAGCGTAGCCAAGCCGTCTTCGATGCCGCCCAAGCACTCATCCCCGGTGGTGTCAACAGCCCCGTGCGCGCCTACAGGGCCGTCGGTGGCGTTCCTCCCCACATCGCTAGCGCCGACGGTGCCCGAGTCACCGACCTGGACGGCAATGAATACATCGACATGGTCCTGGCCTACGGACCCATGATCCTCGGGCACTGTCATCCCGAAGTGCGCGGAGCCCTGCAGGATGCAATCGACCACGGCACCGCCTTCGGCGCGCCGACCGAAGGGGAACTCGACTTGGCGCGGCGCATCACCGAACGCGTGCGAGGCTGCGAGGTCGTGCGTCTGGTCAACTCAGGAACCGAGGCCACGATGAGTGCCTTGCGACTGGCCCGTGCAGCCACAGGGAGGGAGCGTTTCATCAAGTTCGCGGGCTGCTACCACGGGCATGGGGATAGCTTCTTGGTCCAAGCCGGATCGGGTGCCTTGACCCTCGGAACTCCCGATTCTCCGGGGGTTCCCCAGTGCCTGGCCTCCCTCACCTCCGTCGCTCCCTACAACGACCTAGAGGAGACCCGCCGGTTGTTCGAGGAGCGGGGCTCCGAGATCGCCGCGGTCTTCGTGGAGCCGGTCGCGGGCAACATGGGCTGCATTCCGCCCCAGCCTGGTTTCTTGGAAGGCTTGCGCGAGCTCTGCGATACCTACGGCGCACTGCTCATCTTCGATGAAGTCATGACCGGCTTCCGAGTCGCCCGTGGCGGGTATCTGGACCTGACCGATGTCCCGGCGGACCTCGTCACTCTGGGCAAGGTCATCGGTGGAGGGCTGCCGATCGGAGCCTATGGAGGACGCGCGGACCTCATGCAAGAGGTCGCTCCCGCCGGTCCGGTCTATCAGGCCGGGACGCTCTCGGGGAACCCGGTGGCCGTGGCGGCGGGAGTCTCGACGCTCGACATCCTCGATCGCCCCGGAACCTACGAGCATCTCGAGGGGGTGGGCGCACGCTTGCAGGCCGGGCTCGAGCGAGCGCTACACGACGCCGGCCTACAAGGAACGGTGCAGCGACAGGGGTCGATGCTCTGCTTGTATCTAGCCGAGGGGCCCGTCACGAACCTGGAGGCCGTGCATGCCTCGGACCACGAGCGCTGGACTCGCTTCTTCCAGACCATGCTCGCACGCGGCGTACTCCTGCCTCCTTCACCCTACGAGGCTTGGTTCCTCTCGACGGCCCATGACGCGGACTGCGTCGAGGAGATCATCGCCGCCGCCGGCGAAGCCCTCAAGGCGTCTCGGTGATGCAGCGCGCCGTGTACTTCTCGAAGGTCAGAGCCTTGACGATGGTCTGGGGGTCTGTCCCGGGTAGGGCCTGAACGGAGACCTGTCCGATGGCGGGGTCGACGGCGGCATTCACGACCCCCTGCGTGCCGCGCGCAGCCGCATAGAGCTTCTCGGGGCACCCGCTGCATCCACACATCCCGTCCACGGCGAAACGCTGCGTCACAAGCCCATCGGTGAGCTGGGGCAGGCGCTTGGGAACTCCACTCCCCTCCCCGGGAACGACGTAGGAAGGATCCTTCGAGTTGAAGGCGACAAATCCCAGAGCCAGGCCGGCGGTGAGCACGAGGAGGAGGGGGAGATGCTTCATGGGGTCCACGATGGTGGGTGGGAGGTGCCCATTCTTCCCCAGCGGCCACCCCCGTCAAGGGAGGGTGCCAGGAGCTACACTCCTGACGATGAGCACGCCGACCCTAGATGCCGTACGGGCCTCATTCCGAGAGGCCCGCGATACGCTCGAAGCCTTTCTCTCCGACCCCGCGCACACCGAGGCAGTCGCCCGCTTCGCGGACGCAGCCTGGGCCACCCTCGAAGGGGGAGGGCTTTTGATGTCCTGCGGGAACGGGGGCAGCATGTGCGATGCCATGCACTTCGCGGAGGAGTGGACCGGTCGTTTCCGCAAGGACCGCAGGGCCTTGGCCGCTGTCGCCTTCAGCGACCCCAGCCATCTCACCTGCATCGCCAACGATTTCGGTTACGAGGAGGTCTTTGCCCGCGAGGTGGAAGCCTACGGCAAGGCTGGTGATCTCTTGGTCGCCATCTCAACCTCGGGAAACTCCCCCAATGTCCTGCGTGCCTGCGAGGTGGCCAAGCAAATCGGGGTGACTACCGTGGGCTTACTGGGCAAGGGCGGCGGGAAGATGCGCGATCAGGTAGACATCCCCATCGTCGTCCCGAGCGCAACGACCTCCGACCGTATCCAGGAGCTTCACATCAAGATCCTGCACATCACCATCGAAGCGGTGGAGCGTCGGCTCTTCCCGGACAATTACGCCTGAACGGCTGCCACCTCGACGGGTTGGGCCGTCGAGGTGGCTCTTCAGATCGAGTCGAGACCCCAGCAGAAGGGATGCAGGGGCAGACCCGACAGGCTGCAACCGGTCAGGCCTTCGACCGCCGCGGCGAGCTCGCGCGCTCCGCGAGGAGCGGCCAGCAAGAGAAGCGTCTGCTCTTCATTCAGGCACGCCCTTCCGCCTGGGCCCTCCAGAACGAGCTCACCCGGGCGGAAGCTCACTCCGAGGTCGGGACAGGCCGACTCGATGATAGGCACACAGGCTTCCAAACTCAGGAGCTTGCCCATGCCGAGAATGCCGACTCGTGCCTCGAGGCCGAGGACACCGAAGTAGCGTGCGATACCCCGGGCATCCCGGGGACACATCAGGACGAGCGGATCCTGGCGGCTCTGCAGGTGGACACGCACGGCAGTCAGGACGTCGAGAGCCGTTCCACTCCACTCATGGACGACGCCTTGCAGGTCCGCTCCACGCCCCTCGCAGGCATAGGCGCAGACGACCCCCTCGCGCTCCAGCACGAGCGTGCGCATCCCCGGAGCGGCAAAAAGGCTTCGGCTCTCCGCCAGGCTGCGCTCCACCCGTGTCTCATGGGCACAGTAGAGAGCGTGCATGGCGGTGGCATCATCCGACCGGGCGGGGCGGACTCGACCTCGCTCCGGTAGGAGCGGTACGAGCTCCGGGGAGAGGACGTAATCGACCTCGGTCCCGACCGGGATCCATCCCCGCGCCGCGTAGAATTGCGGATCATCGGCCCACAGGAGTGCGAAGGCCGCCCCCGAGCGTAGGAGCACCGCCTGCGCCTCCTCGAGAGCCCGGGTGGCCAATCCACGTCCCCGGTAGGCGGGGTCCGTCGCCACCGACCCGATCAAACCGACAGGGAGCCGGTGAGACCCGCATTGCAGGATGCGTTCGAGCAGTGCCAGGGCGGCTACCGGCCGGCCCTCCTCCTCGACCGTGATCAATCGCCCGGGAGCGTGCTCCCCAAAAACGAGGGGAAACTCCTCTCCCAGGCAGTGGGCACCGTCGCGGAGGACACTGTCGAGCAGCGCCTCCGCGGCCGGTGTTGCCTCATGAACCAAGACGGCCATCGGACCCTTTCTCTTGGGGCTTATCGGCTGACTGCTTGGCAGCGCGGTAAGCCTCGAGGAGTTGATCGCTGAGGGAGAGGGCGTCATCGATTGAGGCGCGGGCGCGATCTACCGCACCCGCCAGCTCTCCGGGTTGCGAGAGCAGCTCACCATCCTCCTTCAAGCGGCGAGCTTTCTCCTGCAATTCGTCGAGCAAAGCCCGGAAGGCCGCACCGCTACTGGGGCGCGTCGACCGGGTGGCGTCGGAAGCCGCCGGTCCGGGGACCGATCCGACTCCACGCAACAAAGGATCCTGGGACAAACATCACCTCCGTTCAGTCACCTCAGGAAATCGAGCAGGGTACGACTGATGAGACGCGTCCCCGTCGCTTGCGCAAGTTGAAGCGTCTGTTCCGCACGGCTCATATCGAGGACCACCGTGCTCAAGTCCGCGTCCTCGGAATTCGAGATCAGGGCATCCAAGTGCACACTCAGATCGCCGAGCCGGCTCTCTGTTGTGTCCAGGCGCGTCGTGCGCGCCCCGAGCTTGCCCATACCGATCAGAAGGTTGGCTTGATTGCGGTCGAATTCAGCGAGCCGCACCTTGATACGCGTAAGACTCTCGGAAGTCGTGAAGCCGAGATCGTTGCGCAGGTCATCTGCGACTCCCTTCATGGTGTCGAAGATATTCGCGCTGCCGCTGAAGGAGACGAGTTCCGGTGCGGCACGCGTGATTCCCGTCGTATCGACATGCAGAACCATGCCTCGCGAATCGTCGACCAACTCCAAGTCTGTCTCCGTCAGACTGATCGACTGGTAGCTCGACCCGTTGAAAGAGATCGACCCCGAACCGGTCAGGGTGAAGGTGGAGCCGGTCCCATCCCAGGCGCTGAAATCCAAGAAGACCGAGCTGCCATCGGCATCCTTGACCTCCAAGCTGGACGGCAAGGTGCTCGGGATGGCAACAGGCGGACCGGAGCCCAGGGTTACGGTTCCGGCTGCGGCGTCCACCGTCACGGTATGCGACCCGATGATCGTGTCGCTCTCGCCGCCGCCTGCCAGGGCGATTCCCGACCCCGGACTTCCCGTCGTACTATCGTGGCGCACATAGAGGTCCGCATAGCCGGAGCCGGAGTTGGCGGAAAGACCCGCCTTGACCCCCGTGATCCCCGCGAAGGTGACGCCGCTGTATTCGTTGCGACCGAAGATCTCGTCACCAGGCAGGTTGACCTCGAGTTCGACCCCCCGTCCGATGAGGATGGATTGGTTGGATTGATTGCCGGTGTACTCTACCCGGCCGTCACTCGTCTCCTGGAAGGGAGCCGAACTCGTGTCGGTACCAGAGAAGAGAAACCGCTCGCCGGAGCGCGAGTTGGCGACCTCTAGAAGTGACTCGCGCAGAAGATCGAGTTGGTCCGCCAGGGCCTCCCTGTCACCCGGGCTCAAAGTGCCGTTCATGCCCTGAATGATCAGCGCACGCGCCTCGGTCATCATGCTGGAGCCCTCCTGCAACTGCGAAGAGGCTGTTGCCAGGATGGGCCGGGCTGTATTGATCGCCGAACGATAGGCCTCGACGCCACCCTTTTGGCGGCGCACGGCAAGCCCGACCGAAGTTCCCAGCGCGTCATCCGAGGGTTTGAGGATGCGTTTGCCGGTGGCCACCTGTTCCTGCGCCCGTGCGAGCTTGGTCAGGTTGAAGTTCAAGCCTGAACGTACCAGGTTGAACATAGACGCCTGTGTAGGTCGGTTAATCATAGCTCTAAATCAGGTTCAGTACTTCCTGGCTCAACTGATTGATGACTTGAATGAACCGGCCGGCAGCTCCGAAAGCCTGTTCATACTGAATCATGTTGACCAGCTCCTCATCGACGTTGACACCGGCCACCTGTTGCCGTCGATCCTCCAGGGAGGTGGCCAGGAATTGTTCGACGTCGAGACTGTTCTGGGTGGAACTGATATCGAACCCCACCCCTCCGACGACAGCACCGTAGAACTCACTGAAGGATCCACCCAGTGACTCGACATCGCCCGACTGCAAGGCCATCAGGTCGAGCAGAACGCCGTTGTCTCCAGTGGCACCGGAAGCCGAGGCCGCCAGCAACTCGGGATCGTCGGCGATGTCCTGCCGCAGCTCGAAGGTCTCCGCGTCCGTACCGTTGAACAGCGAGTTCAAGCCCAGACCGACTAGAACGTCTGAAGTATCCGAATCGGCTATCGCGTTGAGCTGGAAACTGTCGTTGTCCGTCGCCGAGATGCTCCCGAATGAGAAGCTGACGCTGATGCCGTCCGCCACGGTCAAGGGTGTGCCCGGCAGGTAGCCATCCCCGACGTCGAGAGTGGTTACCGGCTGGCCCTCGGCGGTCGTCACGCTGATTTGCAGCCCGGAGGTCGTGCCGATCTCCCCATCTCCGTCGGGGGTGAAGACAAACAACTGATTGTTCGTACCGGTATACTCCCCGGAAACGTCCACCTGCACGCTGGTGTCATGACCCGCGACGGTGGTCGCGGCGCTGAATCCGAGGGCTCCCGCCGCCGTTCCCCCATCCACGGTGAAGGTCTCGCTGGAGCCCGTACCGATGGTCTGTATGAACACCTGTTCACCCACGGCAACCGCACGCAGCAGGTTACTCGACATGTCCGTCGAGGCGTTCATCACGGCCACGACTTCGGACGCCTTTGCATCCGACATGTCGTCGAAATCGCTCGGATCGAAAGTGATCGAGAACGAGCTCACCGGTCCCGTCAAGTCCAGGGTGGATCCCGCAATCAGGTTGAACGGCCCGCTCGTCGTGGCTCCCAAGGAGGCCCGACCCGACCCGAATGTTCCCAAGGCGTCTGGAGTCGAGTTGAGTCGCCGCGAAAAATCGAAGCGCTTCCCGCTGGCAGCCGTGATCTGAAAGCGACCGAAAGAATCGAGGCTCGCGGAGACATTGTCGATCTGGTTGAACTCTCCCAGGAGGTCGCTAACCGTCATCCGCTGGGTGTCGATGTCGATTCGGCTCGTGATCAGGTCCCCCGTCTCCGTGTCCTGGACGTGCACATAGAGGACGCCGTCCTGGAGATCGAAAGGCAGGCCTGCATTGGCAAGCAACTCATCGCGCACCTCGCCATCATTGTCTTGGTCCACTAGGGCGAAGGCGCCGGCCAGGTTCTTGAAGCCTCCCGACTGCGGAATCCCGGTGCTGTGAGCTCGATTGCTCTCTAGGATCACAGCACGTGCCAGCGTGTCGATCTTCTCCCTCAGGTCCGGAACGAAACCCTCGGCGAACTCGAGCAGACCTCCGATCTCGCCGCTCGCCGGAAGGACCGGTTGCGTGCCCCCTTCGACGAAGAGCTGAACTTTCCCATCCTGATCGGTGCTCGCTCGAAGTTCGTTGACCGTAGTCGGCCCCACCAAGAGCTGGCCGTTGACCAGAACGCGCACCGCCCCCTGCTCGTTCTCGTGGTAGGTGATGTCGATTTGGCGCGCGAGCTTGCTCAGGGCTAGATCCCGCTGGTCCCGCAAGTCGTTGGCGGTCACCCCTGTGGCTTCGACCTTGGTGATCTCCTTGTTGAGTTCGGCGATCTCCCCAGCACGGATGTTCACCTCCTCAGTGAAGGCGTCGACACGATCCGTGGCCTCTGACTGCAACTGTGAGAGTTCGTCCGCTAGTTGGTGGAACTGGGAAGTCAGAGCGGTTGCAGCCTGAGTGACGCCACTGCGGAAAACGACGTCTTCGGGATTGCTGGACAGATCACCGATCGCTCCAAAAAAACCGTCCATGAGCTGTCCCAAGCCGAATCCGCCTGGTTCACCGAGAAGCGATTCGACTCCGCCCATGTTCACCACCATCGAATCTAGGCGTTGCACGAGGGAAGCTTGAGCGACGATTCTACGGGTGAGGAGCGCGTCTTCGGTCCGTAGAACGACATCGCCCACCACACCGCTGCCCATTTCCAGTCCGCGCAGCTGCAGGGTGCGAGCTGCGCTGATCTTCAACTCTTGGCGCGAGTAGCCTTCTGTGTTCGCGTTCGAGATGTTGTGCCCAACCGTCTCCAGCGCTGACTGGGAAGTCAGCAAGGAGCGCAGGCCGATGTTCAATCCAAGACTTGCCATGATCAGACCCTCGCGTTCACGAGGGAGCCGCCCTCATGCAGGGGATTACCGTCTTCGTCCGTCAGAAGGGTCTCTACCACCTCGGCCGATATGCGCCGGAAAGATGCCGCGACCACCCCCAGGCGGCGACTCGCATGGAGAACCTGCGCCGCCCGGTCTCGAAGCTGTTCGCGCAACTCGGCCAGGCACTCCCCATCCGGGCCCAGGCGCTCCACGATGCTACCGAGGGTCAACACTCCCGCCGGAACGCCCCAGACACGCTCGAGCTGGCGATGGAGCTCTGCTCGACGCCGTCCACGCGCCCGGCTCGCCCGCTCGTAGCTCTCCAGAGCCTCATGTGCTGCGGTCATGCCGTCGAAGTCTCGTTCCCGTATACAGCGCTCCTGTTCCGCCAAGAGTTCGAGGGCTCGCTCCTGTCCCGCCAGCTCATCTCGGGCCCACTGGGCTAGATGCAGTGCAATACTCCTGGGATCACGCATCTTCGCTGCTCCTTTGTGCGTCCAGCGCCACCTTGACCCGCCCGGCGAGATCCAGGGCGCCATCTTCCGCTAGACGTTGCCCGAGAAACTCGTCCATCCACCCGTTGAATACATCCGCTCCCTTGCCGTCCCCGAAGAAACCCTCGTGCGGCAGTGACTTGCGTAGCTCCTTTACCAGCATGGTGGCGAAAAGAGCCTCGAGCTTGGCACCCGCATCAGCCTCGCGGTCCTGTAGTTTCTGCGCCTGTTCACTGATCGATGCGGACTGTAGGGCGGAAACGTCAACGGGAAGACCGGCGTCCATCACATCCTCCGTATCTCAGCGATGAGCATGCCGCTCTCGGACATCTGGGTCAGAATTGCGATCATGTCTCGTGGCGTAGCCCCCAACACATTGAGGACATCGACCACCTCTTCGAGTGAGGTGGCCCCCGGGACCACGACCAGGGCGCGATCTTCTTCCGTCACGTTCACATCGGAACGCGGCAAGCGCTCGGTTTGACCACCGCTGAGCGGCCCCGGCTGACTGGCCTGTTCACTCTCGGCAATGGTCACCAAGAGAGCGCTGTGCGAAATGACTCCCGGTCGCAAACGCACGTCTCCACCCATTACGATCGTTCCCGTGCGCTCGTTGATCACGACACGAGCCAGGTTCTCGGTCTTGACCTCTTGCTGCAACACCGAGTCGAGGTAGGCGACGTATTGCGACGGAGGTAGATCGCGGGGAACCGCCACGCGCACGCTGCGTCCATCCGGAAGAACCTCTGCCACGCCCGGATAGAGCTTCTCGATGGCCTCCGCAATGCGAACCATGTTGCCGTAACTCGCCTGACTGTTCTTTGCGTCGAGGTAGATGTAGCCATGCTCGCTGACCACGCTGGTGGGAACCTCACGCTGAATGACCGCACCCCTGGGGAGGGTTCCGACCGTGGGATGGTTCTTGGTCGCCGAGGCGGATTCTCCAGTCACCGCGTAGCCACCTACGGTCACGGGTCCGGAAGCTGTCGCATAGACGCGCTCCCCGGCCATGTCGAACAATTCCGTTTGGATCAAGTTCCCTCCGGCCAAGCTCTTGGCATCTCCAATCGCGGAGACGCGCGCATCCAAGTGCTGACCGGGTTTCATCCCCGCAGGCAATGAGGCTTCAACGTGCACGACCGCCAAGTTCTCAGGCTTGAGCGCCGCAACGGGTACGTTCAGATTGTGAGTCAGAAGGAAGTTGTCGAGCATCAACTTCGCCAACTCACCCGAATCTCCCGTTCCGTTCAGGCCCGTCACCAAGCCGACTCCGGAGACGACGTTCTCCTCGCGCCCGCGCACACCGACTAGGCTGCGCACGGGGGCGGAGATACGCCCCATCGGACCCTTGCGGCTGGTGCGCTCCTCCCTGGGTAGGGTGGTAATCGTCGCCCGCGAGCGGCCCTTGGGCTGCGTGGGCGCCTCGATTCCACCGGTCGTGATGACCGGAATGACGGGAGATTGGGTGTCATCCCCCGCGGTGCCTGAGGTCGCCGGATCCTGGGCCAGAGTGAGGAAGAGTTCGAGCAGCATGGTCGCTCCTAGAAGGGCCAGATCCAGTCCAAGGCGTCGTGCAACCAGCCACTCAAACCGTAGCGGTTCGTCGCACGAGTCAACGGTCCGCTGCCGGTGTAGCTGACCCTGGCATCCGCCACCAGTTCGGACTTCACTGAGTTGTCGGCAGCGATGTCATAGCGACGTACGATGCCGCTGAACTCGATCACCTTGACCTCGCGGTCGATGCGCAGCTCCCTGCGACCCTGGATCACCAGGTTGCCGTTGGGCAGCGTGTCCATGACGATGGCGGTCAGGCGGGCCGTGAAGGCACCCTTCTTCTCGTACTTGGCGTTGCCCGTGAAGGTGTCCTCCTTGTTGCTCTCCACGCTGGGGAGTGTCGAGAAAGCGTTCGGCTTGAGATCAAAGTCGAGGAGTTCGTACTTCAGAGCGTTCTGCTTCGTGAGGTTCGACTTCTCCTCGTTCTTGAGATCCTGGTTCTCCTCGATGATCACGGTTACCAGGTCACCAACGCCCGTGGCCGTCTTGTTGGCGAGCGGCCGGATGGGCCGGGCCGGAACATAGATCGAGCCACGACGCTGGGCTGCGGCAGGCAGGGCCAGGACGAGCCCCAGAAGACTGAGCAGGATGATGCGCATGGTGTTTCCTTACTGGAGCTGAAGTTCGACGGACTCGGAACTGGTGACGATAGCGGTGACCTCCTTGCCGGTCCTTTGGACTCGCACAGGCAAGCGATCTCCCAGGCGGGCATCTTTGAGGGCTTCGACCAACGTACGTACCGTGACATTTCCCCTGCGGACTTCGAGACTCAGGGTGTCTCCCCTGCGAATCACCACCTGGCGCTCGAGGTCACTCGCACGAAGGGCGGTTCCCTTGGCCAGAGACCTGCGTGCGATGGCCCCCTCCATCGCCGCCGGATCCAAGAGCGGTTCTCTGAAGCCTTGGGAGAGGGGAACTCGAGTGAGTTCCAGGTCCCTGGCTGAAATCGCCTCGCCGGCCTGAACGGGCCGGCGCAGCACGTACCTCTGTTCCCACAGCTCTACCTCCCAGCGCGTCCAGACGGTCCGGTAGAGTTCGCCGTCGATGACGATCTCCACCGGCAGGCTGATGGTGCCGGCCTGAATGCGCTCCGATTGGGGCTTGGCGCGCAGGACTACGTTTTCGTTCCCCTCGGGAACCTGCAGATCCGCCAGCCCTCCCAGGGCCTGGATGCGCGCATCCACCTCGGCGTAGACGCGGCGTAGCTCCTGCCCAGCTTGAGCGTAGAGTTCCTCGGCAGTGATGGTCCGCACTGCCGGCACGACTCGGCAGCGAGCCGCACCGCCCACCGAGATCGCGACTCCCGGTAGCGCACGAACCAGCTCTGCGCTGAGACGCCGCGCATCGATCAGGCGCGAGTAGCCCGGGGCCGGGGCGTAGCCGAGCGAGATCGCCCGCACGCGGTCGAGCAGCGCGGGATCCTCTCCCTGCAGTGTGGCTACGCTGCCCACCGTGAGCTCGGTTCCCTTGACCTCCACGGTCTCGGGGAGTTGCAGGCTGATTCCTGCACTAAGGATCAGGGCGGTAATCATGGCTCAGCGGATGAGTTGGTTGACCTGCTGGAGCATCTCGTCGCTGACGCGGATGGCCCGGCTGTTCACTTCGTAGTTGCGCTGGGCAACGATCAAGCCGACCAGTTCGTTCACCGTCTCGACGTTGGACCGTTCCAGAGATCCCTGGACGATCTCTCCCGCCCCGGTTTGCCCGGGCTGGACGGTCTGAGCCGTCCCCGAGGACTGGGTGACTGTGAAATAGTTCCCGCCCTGGGCCTTCAGACCCGAGGGGTTGGGGACCCGCAGCAACTGGATCTGACCCGCTGTCGTTCCCAGGTCGTCGTTGGACTTGTAAGTGGTCACCGTGCCGTCGCGGCTGATTGTGAACCCCACGATGTCCTGGGAGAGAGTGATCTGCGGCTGGAGTGGGTAGCCCTCGGTGGTGACGATGCGTCCGGTCGAGTCGAGACGGAAGTTGCCGTTGCGGGTCAGGTAGCGCTCTCCCGATCCCGTTTGAACTTCGAAGAAGCCCTCACCCTCGATAGCGAGGTCGAGCTTGCCCCCCGTCAACTCGAGGTTGCCCTGGGCAAAGATCTTCTGGGAACTGGAGACCTCGGTTCCACTGCCGACTTGCAGGCCGGTGGACTCCTGTTGTCCGGCGCCTGTGGTCGCTCCCGGCTCCCGGTAGGTCTGATAGAGAAGCGACTTGAAGGCCAACCGACTCTTCTTGAAGCCGGCCGTGTTCACGTTCGCGATGTTGTTCGCGATCGTATCGACTTGCATCTGTTGGGCCTTCATACCGGAGGCCGCGGTCATCAGGGATCGGAGCATGTCTGAATCTGCTTCTGGTTGGCTAGTGGGGTTAGCGACCGGCTCGGGCGAGGCGCTGGTAGGTCTGACTGATGAGCTGCACCACGTTGGAGCCTGCCTCGAAAGCTCGCTGCGTTTCGATCAGGCGTACGAGCTCTTCGACAGAGGAGACGTTGGCACCCTCTAGAGCGAACTGGTGTACTTCCGCAGTGGAGGGCAAGACAGCGGCCCCCGGGTCGGCTCTGAAGTAGCCACGTTGGATCTCCTGAAGGGTTCCCTTGTCGGCGAAATCGACGATCTTCAGACGACCGACGGAGCGCGGTCCTTGGGTCACACTGCCGTCCGCGCCTACGCGCAGGGGTTCACCGACCGGATCGATGCTGCCTCGGCCACCGCTCCAAGCCACCGGATAGCCCTCCTCGGTCACAAGGGTTCCGGCCTCGTCCAGGTGGAAGCGTCCATCCCGCGTGTAGACCTCGCCTTCGGGTCCTTCCACGGCAAAGAAGCCCTCGCCTTGCAACGCGAAATCCGTAGCGACGTCCGTACGCTCGATGGGCCCCTGTGTCCAGTCCACCTGGGTTTCTGTCTTGACCACCGCGTGCTGCGCATTGCGGCCGGTGACCACCTCTCCCCGGGAGACCGAGGCGACACGCTTGAAGCCGGTAGTGCCTACGTTCGCCAGGTTCGTCGTCAAAGCCCTCAGCCGCCGTTCACTGGCGGTCATGGCTTCCATGCCTCGATACAGACCGACGTTCATACCCCGTTGGTAGCAAGAGCGATGCCAAGCGCTCCTCGGTACTCCCAGGCCGGATGGGCTCGTTCCCGGGGGGCCTTTTCTTCCGACCTCTGGAAAGGCTTTCCGGAACGCAGAGAGCCCCGCACAAGGCGGGGCTCTACTGCGCTGAGGGGGGGCACGCTACTGCGGCCGGAGAAGCTAGATCAGGTTGGCCACTTCGGCCAGGATCTGGTCCTGGGTCGTGATCACTCGAGCATTGGCCTGGAAGCCTCGCTGGGCCTGAATCAGACGCACGAACTGCTCCGCCGTATCGACATTGGAGTCCTCGAGGGAACCACCCACGACCGCGCCCGCACTCTGCACCGCCCCGCTGCTGAGGGCGGCCGATCCAGAGTTGGCGGACTCGCTGTAGAGGTTCTCGCCCTCCGCGAAGAGCCCCTCCTCGTTCGCGAAGGTCGCGACCCCGATGGAGCCGAGCGAACGGCTCTGTCCATTGGTGTAGAAACCGTCGATGGTCCCGTCGCTGTTTACGTTGATGTTGGCCAGTTCGCCGTCTCCGTAACCATCTTGGTGCGAGATGTAGGCACTCGTCTGGCTCCCGAACTGAGTCAATCCGTCGAACTTGCCATCCGTTCCCAAATCCAGCGACACCGACTGCGCGTTCGATTGACCGGTGAACGAGATCGAGAGGGTTGCGTCCACCGAACCAAGGCCTTGGGGCGCTCCGTCCTCATCGAAGTTGAGCCCCGTGATGGGATCATCGCTACCGCCTTGAAGCACGGTCCCGTCTTCGGTGGGGATGGAAGCGGCAACATTCCAGGTCAGGTCCGCTTGGCGCTCAAAGGTCAGCGTCACCGTATGGGCGACGCCGGCCTTGTCGTAGACCTCCGTCGAGCTGACCACCGTGTCCGGCGCCGTTCCGTCCGTGGTCACACTGACGGCATATTCGGTCCAATTGGTCTCTCCAGTGGCGGCCCCGTCATCCGTGATGGTGAGCAGGAGGTCGGCCTCGCCCGGAGTCTGGGCCGTGACGACGAGCTGCCCGGAGTTGTTGAAGCTGACCACGGCGTCGCTGAAGAGGCTGTCGATGAAGTCGCCCAACTCTTGAATGGTCGTCCCGTCGTTGGAGGCGCCGTAGGTGAAGGTTCCCGTCACGGTGCTACCGTCCGTGTCGACGCCGACGATGTCGATCTCATCTCCGTCGACGTAGTCGATGACGTTGGCCGGTAGGGTATTCAGATCGGCGTCCAGATTGAGTGACTGTGACCCATTGACGAGGGTCGTTGCGATGTTGATCACATTGGCCAGATCGTTGGGAGAGCCTGCATTGATCTTGAGGGAGACATCCTCGCCCGTGCGATCCGTCTCTAGCTGGACCTGGCCGCTGACGTTGGTCGCGTGTACGTCATCGAGCGCATCGAGTGCGGCTACGACCTCGTCCGTCGTGAACTGCCCATCGCCGTCCGTATCGGTCAGAGTGACGAGCTTCGGTGCTCCACCACTGACGACGACCTCCATGGTGTAGGTGGCTCCGGCGGTGACCGAGAAAGGACCGCTGCCGGAGCTGGTGAGGCTGGCGGCGAAACCCTCTTCAAGGCCTTTCGTCCCAGTCAAGACCTCGGCCAAAGGCCCCGTCACTACCGCCGGCAGATTCCCCTTCAGCTCCATGTTCGCCGTTGCACTGGGCGGGAAGAGCGCCTCCGTATCGACGTTAACCGCGCTGCCGGTCGGATCGAGCACCAACATGCCGGTGCGCTGATCGACGAGATTGCGGTCCGCATCGAGTCCGAACGTTCCGACTCGAGTGTAGAAGCGCTGGTTGCCGTCCGTCAGGGCGAAGAAACCCTTGCCTTCCAGGGCCAAATCAAAGATCCGTCCGGTGGTGGTCAGCCCGCCCTGGCTGAAGAAACGATCCGTCCCCGCCAAGCGGACCCCAAGGCCGATCTGAGTCGGATTGGTCCCGCCAAGGTTGCCTGTCGGACCCGATGGGAAACGCAGGGTCTGCGAAAAGGTCGACGCAAAGGTGGCCCGTGAGACCTTGTAGCCCGGTGTATTGGCGTTGGCCAGGTTGTTACCGATGATGTCGATCCACTGCTGGTTGGCGGTCATTCCGCTCAGAGCAGAGAAGAGTGAGGCGGGCATCGTGTTGCTCCAGATTCGAATGTTCTCGCAGGGTCAGCCTGCGCTGCCGTCGTTCTTTCCGTTGACCGCCATCAGGGCCGTCAAGGGAACCTCTTCCTCCCCGATGGAGAGCAAAACGTTGCCCTCCACCAGTTTGACTGCGTCCACCGTTCCGACCTGTTCGTTCCCGGTTCCGTCGGTGTAGGTGACGTCCTTTCCGATCAGGGCGCTGGCCTGGGTGAGCTGATCGAGGCGGGCGTTACCCTCCTGCAGGAGGGCGAGAGCCACCAGGTTCTCGTTGACACCCTGCATCTCCTCCAAGGACGAGAATTGGGCGAGCTGGGCGATGAACTCCTGATTGTCCGAAGGAGCCATCGGGTCTTGGTTCTTGAGCTGCGTGACGAGCAGCTGCATGAATGCGTTCTTGTCGAGTGCCGATGTCCCGGAGGGGCCTGCGCCTCCGCCGAGGGGATCGTTGCTTGAAATGCCTTCAATCATGGTGGTTCACGCGATGAAGTCGATGCGGCCCTCCGCCCTTGCCAGGGGTCGTGCGAGCGCGCCGGGATCGATTTGGAGTGGTTCCTCGGCCCGGGTCGGCGTTCCGGGCCTCTCTCTCGTTTCCCAAGGAGAACCCTCGGGACGGCCCCGATCGGCCAGCCCCAGGTCGATGACTGCCCCCTCCATGCCCCCCTGACCGAGCATGGCGCGCAGCTCCGGCAGGTGGCGCTCCAAGAGCGCTAGGGTGGAGTCCTGCTCGGCACGAACGACGGCATGCACCTTCTTCCCCTTGACCTGCAGCCGGATCAACACGCGCCCCAGCTCCGCCGGAGTGAGGTCGATGTTCGCTGCACGTAGTTCCGGTCGCAGGGCCACGCGAACCTGGCGCAACACCGACTCGGCGCGCTGAAGGTCTTCTTGACTCGGCGCGGGGCGCGCCTCCGAGGGCGCCTTGCCCTTCGGTCCCTGCGTTCCGCGGGCGCTCTCCTTGGTCACTTGGCTCGGCTGGACCCCTTCCCCCGGGGCGCTCCCCCTAGCCGCTACCGACTGGGGCGCCGGTCCCTTTCCGGTTGGGATGAGGGTCGTTCCCCCAGCGCCACTCGCCCCCTGTGGCTGCACGGGGACCGAGGCGGGCCCGCTGGCCGCAGACCCGCTCAGAGGCTGCACCAGCGGCTCTCCCGCCGGGAGCTGGGCCTTTTCACCGACGATCACCGTAGTGCCGCCCTCGGCCTCGGTGGTGCCCGCCACTTCCGGCTTGACGCCCGGCCTCTGCGCAAGCGCCGCCTGGGATGACGGCTCCCCGGCCGGGTCCATGTTCTCCTCCCCCGTGCCTGTTCGGTTCCGGCGGCGCGTCTCCTGGGCAGGCCTGTGCGAGCCGACCGAATCCCCCTCCTGTATGCCACGCCGCTCCTCCGCCCGCTGATCGACCTGCTCCTGAGCCTCTTGCAGACGCTCCTCCCGGGCCTGGCGACGCAACATCTGCTCGCGCTCCGCCTGGCCGTTCCTTTGGGCCGCGTGTTCCGAAGCGAGGGCCCGACGCTCACGACGTGTGCCCTGCTCGCGGGCCAGGGCCTGCTCGAGGCCCTGATCCAGTCGGCTCAGAAAGTCCACGCCCTCGGAGGGGACGAGGGACGGTCGACCCGTGCCGGTCGACCGTCCCCCAACATCCAAGGAACGGAGACGAAGTTGGGACTTCGCGGTCTCCATCGCCGGTCGAGGTAGCACCGGCCGTGCCAAGTGACCTGCGCCGGCCACAAGGACCGTCTCTGCAAGGGTTTAGACTGCCGCGGCCTCTCGGCGGCCTTGGAGTGAACGAACAGGAGGCCTGCACACTCTTCCAGCTCCTGGAAAGGTGTTCCCCATCTGCCCGAGCCGATTCAGCGCTCCCGCACCTCGACCTGGCCCTCCTCGTCGCCGATGACGCAGATGTGCGCAAGACCGATGAAGAGGCCGGTTTCGACGATGCCTGGGATGGCGTCGAGTCGGCGCTCCATCGCGGCGGGGTCGGCGATGCCTGCGGAGAAGTGGCAGTCGAGGATCGCGTTGCCGTTGTCGGTGCGATACTCACGCTCGTCCCGGCGGCGCAAACGGGTTTCGATGCCCAGACCCGCCAATTCGCGCTCGACCAAGGGCCGGGCGAAGGGCACCACCTCCACCGGTAGGTCGAAGGTCGTGCCCAGCCTCTCCACGAGCTTGCCCCGTCCCACGACGATCACCTGGCGGCGCGTGGCATAGGCCACGACCTTCTCGCGCAGGAGGGCCCCGCCGCCTCCCTTGATCATCTGGAACTCACCATCGATCTCATCGGCACCGTCGATCGTGAGATCCAGAGCCTCCACCGCATCCAAGGTCGTGAGGGGGATGCCGAGCTCGGTGGCCTCCTTCTCGGTCGCCACGGAGGTCGGGACCCCGATGATCTCGAGCCCCTCCCCGGCGATGCGCTCCCCAAGCCGCAGGAGGGTGTAGTGCACCGTGGAGCCCGTTCCGAGCCCGACACGCATCCCGCTCTCTACCAGATCCGCCGCGTAACGCCCGGCACTCTCCTTGGCCCTGTCCATGTGCGTAGTCTGCCGGGGAAGATCGACGAATGCGATCCCGCGGCCCTTCCCTCGCGTAGGCCCACGGTGGTAGGATCACGGATCTAAATGAGACTGTGTCTCAACTAGTGAAATGATTCCCCTCGATCGACTCGAGCCGGGGCGCTCCGCGACCCTCGTGCAGCTTGGCGGTGAACGCGGCTTCCGGCGGCGGCTCATGGAGCTGGGTCTCTTGCCGGGCACATCCCTGCGCGTCGTGCGCAGCGTCGATGTCGGCGCCATCCTAGAGATCGAAGCGCGTGGGGCGCACCTCTCCCTGCGGCAGCGTGAAGCCGCCGAGCTCCTGGTGGCCCCGAGCGAAACCGAATGACCGCCCCGCCCCTGGTCATCGTCGCCGGCAACCCCAACACCGGGAAGACGACCCTCTACAACCGGCTCACAGGTGCCCGACAGAAGGTGGGCAACTACCCGGGGATTACCGTGGACCGCCATGAGGGACGCGCCACCCTGCCCGGCGGAACCCCTGTGCGCCTGGCCGACGTTCCCGGTTGCTACTCCCTCTCGGCCCGTAGCGCCGAGGAACAAGTCGCCCTGCAAGCGGTCTGCGGCCTGCCCCCCAACGAGGCCCCTGCGGCGGTGATCGTCGTGGTGGACTCGACGCAGCTCCTGCGCAACCTCTACCTGGTCCTGCAGCTACTCGAGACGCATGTGCCGGTCGTGGTCGCCCTGAACATGATCGATCGGCTCGAAGCCTCGGGACAGCGCGTCGACGCGCGTGCCCTCGAGCGCGCCCTGGGGGTCCCGGTCGTCCCGGTCTCCGCCTCCAAGGGGGAGGGCGTCGCCGAGTTGGAGCGAGTTCTCGAAGGAGTTCTCGCGGATCCCTCGCGGGCACTCCCCGGGCCCCGTTGGGTCACCGAGGATGGAGTGCTCCAGGCCGATGTCGACGCGGTCGCGGATGCCCTGCCCGCCTCGTGGCGCCCCGACCAGGCCGATCGCAGGCAGGCGCTCGCGCTTTGGGCCATCCTCTCGATCGACGAGCAGGACGAACTCGAGGGGGTACCCGATGAGCTGCGCAGGCGTGTGCTCGCCAGACGCCGACTCGCTACCGCCGCCGGGCGCGACCTCGATCAGGAGATCGTCGCTGGGCGCTACCAGTGGATCGATGCCTATGCGGCGACCTTCCTGCACTGCACGGGGCCCGCCTGCAGTACCAGCGAGAAGGTCGATACCGTCCTGCTGCATCCCCTGTGGGGTTTCGTCATCTTCCTGGGGTTGATGTTCCTTGTCTTCCAGTCCCTCTTCTCATGGTCGGCACCGGCCATCAGCTTGATCGAACGCACCTTTGATCTACTCGGTGGGCAGGCCGAGCGGCTCCTGGGGAAAGGCATTGCCGGGGACTTCGTCACCCATGGCCTGATCGCCGGGGTTGGCAGCGTGCTTGTCTTCCTGCCCCAGATTCTGCTGCTCTTTCTCTTCGTCGCCATCATGGAAGACTCCGGCTACCTGGCTCGGGTGGCTTTTCTGATGGACCGCATCATGCGGCTGCTCGGCCTGCATGGTCGCGCCTTCGTGCCGATGCTCTCGGGTTTCGCCTGCGCCGTTCCCGCGATCCTGGCGACCCGCACGATGGAGCGCAGGAGGGACCGACTGCTCACGATGATGGTCGTGCCCCTGATGACCTGCTCGGCGCGCCTGCCCGTCTACACCCTGGTCATCGCCGCCCTCTTCCCCGCGCGCAAGGTGCTCGGCTTTCTGCCGCTGCAGGGGCTGCTCATGGCAGGACTCTACGTCTTCGGCACCCTGGCTGCGCTGACCTGTGCCGGGGTCCTCTCACGCACCGTACTACGCGGTCCCCGTGTTCCCCTGATCCTCGAGCTCCCCCCCTATCGCTGGCCTCACCCAGGAGGCGTGCTGCGTGTGATGTGGGAGAAGTCGCGCGTCTTCCTCTTGGAAGCGGGGACCGTCATCCTGGCCTGCACGATCGTCCTGTGGTTCCTGCTCTCCTTCCCACGCCAAGCCCCGGGGGCGGCTGAGTTCGAGGCACGCCGCATGGCCGCGGGCAACGACAGCGAACTCGTAGCCCAGATCGACCATGAGGAGGCGGGGGCACTCCTGCGCGCCAGCTACGGCGGCCGGTTGGGGCGAGCGATAGAGCCCGTGCTCGAGCCCCTGGGCTTCGACTGGAAGATCGGCATCGGCCTGCTCGGCTCCTTCGCCGCGCGTGAGGTCTTCATCGCCACCATGGGCGTCGTCTACGGCGTGGGGAGCGATGTAGATGAGGGCAGCGTCACCCTGCGCGAGCGCATCCATCGCGAAACCCGCGCAAACGGGCAGCCGCTCTACACCCCCCTGGTGGGCCTATCCCTTCTGATCTTCTTCGCCCTGGCCGCCCAGTGCATGAGCACCCTGGCCGCGGTCAAGCGCGAGACCGCCGGCTGGCGCTGGCCTCTGTTCCTGTTCGGCTACATGACCAGCCTGGCCTGGATAGCCAGCTTCGCCATCTACCAGGGTGGACGCCTACTCGGCTTCAGTTGAATCCGCGTGCGCTCCCTCCGTCGCGCCGACACCGGGCCGCGCGCTCTCCCAACCCTGCTCCAAGAACTCGATAAAGGGAGCATTCGAAACGACGCTGGCCCCATCGAAGCGGGCGTGAACCTCTTCGGTGACGGGATCTAGGACCAGGTAGATCGGTTGCGCCGTGGATTGCACCATGCGCATCTCACGTTCGCGGTTTTCTTTGTAGTCCGTGTGCAGCCGGGCTTCGACGAACTTGGTTTCTAGGATCTCGGCGACCGCCGGATCGTGGAAGACTCCGCCTTCCATCTTGCGGCAGTTCACTCACGTCAGGCCGGTAAAGTTCACCAGCACGAGCTTGGATTTCTCCTTCGCGCGAGCGAGGGCCTCCTCATAGTCGTCCTTGACGATCTCGTGCTGCGCGGCGTTGGGATCCCAGCGAATCGCGTAGGGCGGCAAGAGCGGCGTCATCACGTAGCCGTCGAGCATGTTCCCCGGAATGCCGTAGCCGCAGTAGAGCCCGAAGAGAATCGAGAGCATGCCGAAGCCGATTTGCCGCGACCCGCTCGGTCCTCCGGCCGCGTGGGTACGACGCGCCTTGATGATCAGGTAGAGCCCTGCCGCGATGAAGATGACCAGCCAGGCAGCCAAGAAGACCTCGCGGCCGATCACGCCCCACCCCAGGACAAGGTCGACGTTGGAGAAGAACTTCAGCGACGCAGCCAACTCGACGAAGCCCAGGAAGACCTTGAGCGTGTTCATCCACTCACCCGCTTGGGGCATCTGACGGACCCTGCCCGGCACGAGCGAGAGGAACACGAAGGGTGTGGCCATAGTCACCCCGAAGGTCCCCATGCCGAGGACGATCCGCATGAGATCGCCCTTGCCCCCGGCTGCCGCCGCCCCCAGCAGGGTTCCGACAAAGGGTGCCGTGCAGGTGAAAGAAGTGACGACCAGGGTGGCTCCCATCAGGAAGACCCCCAGGTAGCCGCCGACACGGGACGCCTTGCCCGCCATGTTCATCAGCGCCGCCGGCGGTTCGAGGTGTACGAACCCGAATAGAGCCAGCGAGAAGAGGAGGAACAGCACCCCGATGACCATGTTGGTCACCCAGTGGGTGGCGAACGGAATGATGACTGGGGCGAAAAGAACGCCGATCAGAATGAACACCAGCACGATCCCCAAGCCGTAGGCGAGGGAAAGCGGCAGGACCTTGCCGTCCCGCGCCTCCGCCTGCTTGGTGAAGAAGGAGATCGTGATCGGGATCATGGGGTAGGTGCAGGGCATCAAGAGGGTGAAGATGCCCCATCCCACCGCGGAGAGCAGGAAGAGCAGGAGCGAGGAGCGGTCCTGATCGTCCGTGCTGAGCTCACCCGCGGTGAAGGTAGGTGTCTCGAACCACTCATCCTCGCCCGGGCCTTCGCTGTAGAGCTCCTCCTCGGCCGGCGGATCACAGGTCTTCTCGTCACAAACCTGGTATCCCAAGATCGCGTAGGGTTCCGCCCCTTCGGGGTCATCGACGATCTGGCCATCCACGCGCAGCACGACCCGGCCCCGGTGCTGCCAGTACCAGGGCGCAAGACTGCCACCATCGACCTTGATCGGCTTGGGATAGCGCACCTCTCCCCATTCGATCGAGCCACTGTCGTCGACCACCTCCAGGGTCGTGGGCACCCCCGCGGTGAAGTCGGGGTGGCCCAGGTCGGCCGCGGTTGGACCGTTGTAGATGTGGTAGCCCTCGGCGATATCGATGACGACGGCGAGCTTGGCCGTGTTGCTCTCTTCGTCGATGCGCGAGTAGAGCTTGGCGACGACCTTGGGACCCGCAGGCGCACGGCCAAAGCCGCCAAAGCCACCGAATTCCTGCCGGGCGAGGGCGCCGGAGCCCGCTCCGGGTTGAGTCGGCACTCCCTTGCCTGGGTTCGCGGTGACCTGGGAGGAGGACTCCTCCGCGGAGGAGCCGCCCGGCATCTGTTCGTCTCCGCCACCGCCCGCGGCCGGTGGCGGGGGACCCAAGGAGGCGGGCCAGCCCTGCCAGTACTTGTCCTTGCCCTCGCCCTTGGAACGGATGGTCTCCCCGTAGCGCAGGCAGGTACCGCTGACGTGGGAACAGGTCTGACCATCGAGGGTCAGGGTGTCGTCGGCGCTGGCGCCCTCGGAGATCTTGCCCTTGGCGTAGAGGGTGATCTTGCCGTCGTGGTAGTTGAAGGAGTACTTGCCGAGATAGGGGTCATCGACCTCTTCCACCTTGGGTTGCGGAAGCACGGGATCGCTCCAACCGCTGCCGTCGTCGCCGAAGCGCAGCGAGAGGGGAGTCCCGATCGCATCGGGGTCCCCCAGGTCGGTGTGATAGAGGTACCAATCCGCGGAGATACGGATCACGACCGCCGCATAGACATCATCGCCGGAGCTGCGTGTGTAGAGGGTGGCACGGGCCTGATTGCCCTGGGCCGACGCCGGCGGCGACAGGATTCCCAGGCTGGCGAGGAGGAGGATCAGCACTCTCTGCATGGCGATTGGTACTCGAATTGGGACGGGCTGGAGCCCGATCCTAGCCGGCGGAAGGAGTCTCCGCCGGATTGACATGAACGGCAACCTCTACGACACCCTCCTCGGCCTGTGTGACTGCTCTCTCCACCTCATGCGCGATTGCATGGCCCTTACGAACCTCCAGGTCCCCGTCCACGCTGATCTCCATGTCGACCCGTACCTGGCTTCCAAGGGGGTGAATGTCGACCTTCTGCACGCCTTCGACGCCGTCTATGCGGCCGGCGATGGTGTGAATGCGCGCGCGCATCTGGGGATCGGGGGCTCGGTCCATGAGCACGTCCAGGCCGTGCTTGACGCTTTCCCAGCCGAGGAAACCGATCATCGCTCCGATCACGCCCGTACCTAGCGGCTCGACCCAACCGAGCCCCAGCATCGACGCCGTCACGGCCACCAAGACGAGGATGCTGGTCAGGGCATCGGAACGATTGTCGCGTGCCAAGGCCAAGAGCGACTGGCTGGCGAGATGGAGTCCCACGCGGCGAGTCACGCGATAGAGCCACTCATTGGCAGCCAGCGAGATGGCCGCAGCACTGAGAGCCACCGCGCCGATCGAACGGCTGTAGACCGGGGCGGTGATACTGAAGCTGTCCCAGAGCACGCCCACCCCCGCCACGATCAGGACCAGGCCCACGAACAGGCCGGCGGCGGCTTCGGCCTTGCCATGGCCGTAGTGGTGATCTTCGTCCGGGGGTTGGGAGGCCCAACGAAAGGAGAGCCAGGCCACTCCACCGGCGGCGACATCCGCCAGGCTGTGTGCACCGTCCGCCACCAGGGCGGGGGAGCCGGCCAACACCCCTCCCGCCAGCTTCATGACCGCCAGGAAACTGTTGACCACCAGGCTCAGCCTGTGGGCCCGTTCTCCCTCACTGCGCGATTCCATCGTCACTAGTTCACCAGTTTCCGCCGAGGTCGGCCGACAGTCTAAGAGGTACGTCCCACAGCCCCGCCATGGGTTCGATTCCTCTCCTCGGACCCCCCGCTGACCAAAGTTCGGCAGGGTAGCGGGAGGTGCCCTAAGCTGACACCCCTCTCCAAGACGGTGGTCCCCATGAAGCGCATCCTGACCCTCTTGCCCCTCTGCGCGGCCCTCTTGGGCCCCGCGCTCCTCAATCCCCAGGACCCCGGGCCCGCCGACTCGGGCGGCGAGTTGCGTAGGGACATCTTTGGCAGGATCGTCACCAAGAAGGCCGCCGAGGATGACTCCGGGCTCGACGGCATGTGGCAACTGCTCGGAATGGAGCTCGAGGGTTATCCCCCCGAGGGCCTGAACCCCTTCGGCTACATCCTCTTCCACAAGGGTTTCATGGCCTTCGAGCTCCAGGCTTTCTACGACGAAGACACCCTCGACGATGACCCCTTCGAGGACGGCTACCAAACCTTCATGGCGGAGTATGAGCTAATCGGTGCCGATCGCCTCGTCTGTCGCACCCTGATCGGTTCCTACTTGGACGAGGAGGACGATCTGCTCGATTACGAAGACCCCGGCATGGAGCGCGAATTCGAGATCGAGTTCAAGGGCCGCCTCTTGACCCTCGAGTGGGACGGCAAGAACTGGATGACCTTTGGACGAGTCCCGCCGCCCTCCTCGAAACTGAAGGACATCTTCGGCAAGACGCGCGGAACCCGCGGCCGCAGGGGCCCCGATCTCTTTGGGCGGGAGAAGACCCGCGCCGAGGAGGAAGAGGACGACAAGGGGGGAGATTGAGCCGGGCTACTGTTTCCCCTTGGGAACGTAGGCCCCCGACTCCCCGCGCTTGATGGAGAGGGTCTCCCAGCGCGGTCCTAGCTGCATGCGCGCGAGCTGAACGAGCTGGCCGATGTGATAGGCGTAGTGGCTCATCTGGCGTAGTACGGCGTCCACCACGGTGTGCGCCCGACCCCGGATCGGTGCACTGCGACCCAGATCCTCGGGCCCCAAGGGGGCGAGGGCCTCAAAGAGAGTCCGCCAGCCCTCCTCCCACAGCTCCATCAGGGCCTCACGCCCAAGGCCCTGATCGATGAACTCTCCATCGCGATCCCGGCCGGCCTTCTCGCCGTCACTCTCAAGGTAGTTCGACCAGCGAGAACGCATGTTGCCCGCCAGGTGTTGCATCAGAATGGCGACCGAGTTGCCATCCTCATCCGGCACCCAGTGAAGTTGCCCGTCATCGAGCTGCCGGATCGCCCCCTCGGCCAGGGCCTTCTGGCGCCGAAAGCTCTCCAGGGCTTCGTCGAGAAAGTTTTGCCTAGGATCCATCGGTCCGTCTCCAACGTGTCTCCGCTTACCAGGGCGTCGGCCCCACAATAGGTCGCGGGCCGCTGCCGAAACAGCGGCCCGCGCCAGTCGAACGGCGAGGGTCGGCCCGGCCCAGCCGTTCGGGCTGAGCACGCCCCGATCAGCACTCCCGGATCAGCACTGGCTGAAGCCGCAGGAGTAGCATTTCACGCAGCCCTCCTCGAAGGCCACTTCCGAGCTGCAGGCCGGGCACTTGACCTTGTAGCTGGTCAGTTCGCGCTCTCGCTTGGCCTTGGCCGCGGCGGTAGGGGGGGCCGCCACGCGGGGGGCGGGAGCAGGGGCCTCCGAAGTCGCCGCCCGCGTCAACCGTCCATCCGGTGTCACCCGGCCGAGGAGCAGCGCCTCCAACCCGTGCTCGGCCTTGGCCGCCAGGTAGCGATGCAGGGCCGTGGCCAGGCCGTCGGCCAGGGACATGATGCGCCCATCCTTGGTGGGAACCGAGAGGCTCGAACCGATACCCGAGAGCTGCTTGACCGCGCGCTCGAGGCTGCCGTTGCTGCGCAACCACAGGGAGAGGATGCGGCAAATGGCCTCTAGGTCCGAGTTGGCCACGTCCCCGCCCTTGCCGAGTTGGGCGAAGACCTCGCGCTCGCGGCCGGAGATCGGGTCCACGGTCACCTTGACGTGCATGTTCCCGAAGGGCGTCATCTGGCGGATGCGCAGCGCGGTCATGATCTCCGGCAGCTTGATCGGCGCCAACTCCGGGCCATCCTCGGTCAGCTCCTGCAGCAGGGGGGCCGCGCCAGCCACGGCCTCCTCGTCCGGCTCGGAACGCTCCTCGGCGAAACGCTCGCTGGTGCCCTTGAGCGCCATCGGTTGCACATCGCGACATCCGTCGCGGTAGACCGTCACACCCTTGACGCCAAGCTCGATGGCCAGGTCGTAGATGCTGCGGACATCGTCCACGCCGGCCTCGCGTGGAAAGTTGATCGTCTTCGAGATCGAGGCGTCACAGTGCTGCTGGTAAGCCGCCTGCATGCGCATGTGCCAGGTGGGCGAAATGTCGTGCGCCGTAACGAACAGTCGTTTGTCCTGCTCGGGTACGACATCCAAGTGTGCGAGGGTGCCCTGCTCCAAGATCGCGTCGGTCAGCTCTTCCGACCAGTATCCGGCCGCCCTTGCGCGCTCTTCGAAGATCGGGTTGACCTCGCGCATGATCGTCGGCCGCCCCTCGGTGTCCTTCATCACCTGGCGATCGAAGACCAGGCTGAACATGGGCTCGATCCCGCCCGAACAGCCGGCGATGATCGAGATCGTTCCCGTAGGAGCGATCGTGGTCGTGTAGCTGTTGCGCAGGCGCACCCCGCGGCGTTCCCACTCCGATCCTTCCCAGGCGGGGAAGACGCCCCGCTCATCGGCCAGGATCTCCGACGCCAGGTGCGACTCCTCGGTCAGGACACGCATCAACTCGCACCCAAAAGCAACGCCCTCTTCGGAGTCGTAGGGAATCTCCAGAGCATAGAGGGCATCCGCGAAGCCCATGACGCCCAGCCCTATGCGGCGGGTGGTACGCGACATGTTCTCGATCTGCGGCAGGGGATAGCGGTTGACCTCGATCACATCGTCGAGGAACCGTGTCGCGGTATGGATGACCGCCTTGTAGCCCTCCCAGTCGAACTGCGCCTGGCCGCCCGGCCCTTCCGTCACGAACCGCCCCAGGTTGATCGAACCCAGGTTGCAACTGTCGAAGGGGTGCAGGGGCTGCTCGCCGCAGGGGTTGGTGGCTTCGATCAAGCCGACGTTCTTGATCGGGTTCTCGGCATTGATGCGGTCGATGAAGACCACGCCGGGCTCACCCGACTCGTGAGCGTGCTCGATGATGAGCTCCCAGAGTTCCCCCACGGTCCAGGGGGTCCCATCCTCGCGAACGAGCTCGGACCACTCCCGGGTACGGGGGTTTTGGACCTGGTGCACATGGGTGGGATCGCTCTCCAACTCTTGCAGGAAGCGATCGGTGATCGCCACCGAGATGTTGTAGTTGGTCAGGCGTGTGCGGTCGTCCTTGATCGTGATGAAGCGCAGGATGTCGGGGTGATCGATGCGCAGGATGCCCATGTTGGCTCCTCGCCGAAAAGCCCCCTGCTGGATGGCGTCCGTCGCCTTCGAGAAGACCTCGATGAAGGAGAGCGGCCCCTCGGTCGTGCCGCCCGAGCTGGCCACCAGATCTCCCGCCGGGCGCAGGCGCGAGAAGCTGAAACCGGTCCCGCCACCGGCCTTCTGGATCAGAGCCGTGGCCTTGATCGAGTCGAAGATGCCCTCGATCGAATCCTCGACCGGCAGGACGAAACAGGCGCTGAGCATGCCCATCTCACGGCCCGCGTTCATCAGGCAGGGGCTGTTGGGCATGAAGCGGCGTTCCGCCATCAGGGTGTAGTAGTCCCGCGCCACACCGAGGGCCTGCTCCCAGGACTCGGGGTGCAGGGCGACCTCGGCGCGGGCGACGTGCGAGGCCACGCGCCAAAACAGCTCCCTCGGAGTCTCGATCACCTCACCCGTCTCGGGGCTCTTCTTGAGGTAGCGACGCTCGAGAACCGTGATCGCGTTGTCGCTGAGCTGCGGCTCAGGCAGATCCGCGGGGGGCTTGACGGCCTGCAAGGCCGCCCGAGCTGTGGTCTCCGCGGGTTCGTGCTGCTCGCGGGTCTGGCTTGCCATGGGCGCTACGGTGGACTCGCTCGTCGGGTTCAAGGCTCCTCCTGATTGCTCGCGGTGATGTCGGCGCACCGGTTCGCTCGAACTGGGCGCCGAAGGTCGATCTTCCCTCGCCCGGTCCCTTCGATCAAGCATGCACACGCGGGAAGGAGCACACCCCGACGTGCGCCCGTGGAGAAGCTGTGGAGGAAGCTGTGGAAGAACCGCCCGGGAGTGGTGCAAGACGGTTCAATGCCGTCGGCGGAGGAGACGCGCGCGCACCTGACGCGCCTCCGGGACTCCCAATCCATAGGCCAGGAGGGCGTAGAGCAACACCCCTGCGCCGATGGCGAGCAGAAGTCCGGGCGCCCGGCCGAGCGCCTGCCGACCCACCCGCTCGACCCAGACCGCGCCTAGACCTGCCCCCGCGGAGGCGATCAGCATGCCCATCAGGGGTCCCAAGAAGGGGATACGGCTCTCCGGTAGGCCCAGACCGCGCCCCAGTCCCGGCAGAAGCAGGGCGAGGCTCCCCCAACTGGTCAGCGCCGTTGCCAGGGCGAGGCCCTCCACGTCCATCCCCGCCCCCTCCACCAGCACCAGATTCAGGACGACGTTGACCACCAGCATGGCGACCGAGACGCGCACGGGGCCACGAAAGTCCCCCAGGGCGTAGTAGGTGCGCGCCACCAGCCCCACCGCCCCGGCCGGCAAGATCGCCAGACAGAGCATGCGCAGGGCCGCGCTGGCGCGCTCGACCCCTTCAGCCCCAAAGGCACCATGCTCGAACGAAGCCGCGATCACGGGTCGCGCCAGGACGAAGAGTCCCACGGCGGCCGGCAGGGCGACGAAGGCGATCGCCCGGTGGGTACGGTCGTGCAGGTCGCGCACGGCTCGGCGATCGCCCCTGTGGCCGTGGGCCTGGAGGGCCGGAAAAACCGAACTCGTAGCGGCGACCGCAATCAAGGCCATGGGGAACTGTTGCACCCGGTTGGCGTAGTAGTGCAGGGTCGGTCCCCCGTTGGGGAGCAGCCCCTCGGCCATCAGCCCGTCGAGCATGACGTTGATCTGATAGACCGCCGCCCCGAGCGCCAGGGGGGCCGAAGCACGCAGCACCGACCAGGCGGTGGGGGTACCTGGGAGACGGGGGGGGCACGGCCCCAGGAAACCGCTGCGGCGCAGGGCGGGAAGCTGCACCCCGAGCTGAGCCAGGCCCGCGACGAGCACCCCAAGGGCCAGCCAGCGCGCCATCTCCAGGTTGCGCTCCGGCTGGGGCTCCCGCGCATCCCCTGGCCCATAGGCCCACCACAGGGCGAGCAGGACCGACACCCAGACCACGTTGAGCACGGCCGGGGCCCAGGCGGTCGGGGCGAAGCGGCCGCGCACCTGCAGGGCCCCACCCACCAGGGCCGCCAGACAGACGAGCACGACGAAGGGCATCACCCGCAGGGTCAACTCGCGTACGGGCGCGGGGTCCGCTCCGAGCCAGGCCCACCCGGTCAGCGGCATCCGGTCGGGCATGAGCGCCACGGCGCCCATCACGACCAGGGTCAGGCCGACCAGGAGCACCGCCAGCAAGCGGGCCGTGTCGAGAAACAGGCCACGCCCCGCCGCCTCCCCCTGGTCCCCATCCACACGGGTCAATGCGGTCTGGAACGAGGTCGACAGGGCCCCCTCACCCAGGAAACGGCGGAAGAGGTTCGGTACGCGCCAGGCGGTGATGAACGCGTCGTAGACCGCGGAACGGTCGCCGAACAGGGCCGCCGAGAGAATCTCGCGCACATACCCCAGGATGCGGCTCGCCAGGGTGAGAACGGAGACGAGTAGGGTGCGGCGCGCCAGAGCGCGGTGGCGGCCGGTGATGTCAGCGCCTCGGCCCTGCGCCCCTGTGCCGTCTTGCACCCCTGTATCGCCCTGTTTCTGCGTAGCGCAGAAGGTCGTGCGCGGCGAGGCTAGGCCAATCGCTGCGCAGCCAGCCGCTGCACCAACTTGCCGTCGACCGCCCCCTTGTGGTCGGCCATGATCGCCTTCATCAGGCGTCCCAGATCCGCCTTGGAGCTGAGCCCGAGCTCAGCGATCTTGGCCTCCACCAGGGCCGCGACCTCCTCTTCACCGAGCTGGCGCGGCAGGTAGGCCTGGAGGATCGCGATCTCGGCGCGCTCCTTCTCGGCCAGCTCGGCCCGTCCCGCTTCCTCGTACTGCCGGGCGCTGTCCGCGCGGGTCTTGGCCGCGCTGGTGACGACGGCGAGTTGTTCGGCGTCGTCGAGCTCGTCCCCCTTGTCGATACGCTTGTTCTTCAAGGCGGCCAGCAGCATGCGCAGGGTGTCGCGGCGCAGGGCCTCCCCCGCGCGCATGGCTTGCTTGAGATCGGCTTCGATGCGGTCCTGTAGGGTCATCGATCGTCCTGGTGGATGCCTATTCGCCCTTGTTTTCGCCCGTAGGCGGTTCACCCGGTCCGTCAGAGGCGGGCTCCCGCGCCTCGGCGTCCTTCCCTTCGTCCTGGCTCGCGCTGAAACGCTCCAGGTCCTCGGCGGCGACGATCGCTGCCGCGACGAGGCGATCGTCCTCCTTGAGATTGACCAGGCGCACACCCTGGGTGTTGCGACCCATGGACGAGATGTCGGCGGCCCGGGAACGCACGATCATGCCCTTCTCGGTGATGAACATGACGTCGTCCGCCTCGCGGCAGAGCCGCACCGAGACCACCGCGCCGTTGCGTCCCTGGGTGCGGATGTTGATCACGCCCTGACCCCCGCGTCCCTTGATCGGGTATTCCTCCAGGGGCGTGCGCTTGCCGTAACCACGCTCGCAGGCGGTCAGGATGTAGGCACCCGGATCCTCGGCTGCGACCACGGCCATCCCGACGACCGCGTCCCCCTCCTTGAGTCGGATACCGCGCACCCCACGCGCACTGCGGCCCATGGCACGCACCGCCTGCTCATCGAAACGTACCGCCCGCCCATCGCGCGAAGCGAGGAGCAGGGTGTCCCCCGGACTCGCCAGGGCGACGCCGACGACATGGTCGTTCTCCTCGAGGAGGATGGCGCGGATCCCGCCCCGTTTTGGACGCGAGTAGGCCTCGAGCGAGGTCTTCTTGATGACACCGTGCTCGGTAGCGAAGACGACGAAGCGCTCGGGGTCGAACTCGGGCACGCGCAGAATCGAGGAGATCTCCTCACCATCGCGCAGTTCGAGTACGTTGCGAATCGCGCGTCCCTTCGATGTCCGTGTTCCCTCTGGCAGGTTGTAGACCTTGCGCCAAAAGACCTGACCGAAGTTGGAAAAGCACAGGATCGTGTCGTGGGTCGAGGCGACGAACATCGTCTCGAGCACGTCGCCTTCCTTGGCGTCCGAGCCCTTGATCCCCCGGCCACCGCGGGCCTGGGCCCGATAGGTATCCGCCGGAACGCGCTTGATGTAGCCATCCCGCGAAAAGGTGACCACCATCAGGCCTTCGCTGATCAGGTCCCCGATGTCGAAGTCGGTGTCGGCCTCCTCGTCGGAGATCTCCGTGCGACGAGCGTCGCCGTAGCGCTGCTCCATTTCGCTCAGGTCTTCCCGGATGATGGCGGTCACCCGCTCCTCACGCGCCAGGATGTCGTTCAGATCGGCGATGGTCTCGACCAGGGAGGCGTGCTCGCTGACCAGTTTCTCGCGCTCGAGCCCGGTCAGACTTCCCAGGCGCATGTCCACGATGGCCTGGGACTGGCGTTCGGAGAGTTGGAACTCCGCCTGCAGGAGCTTGCGGGCCTCGTCCCGGTCCTTGCTGCCGCGAATGAGCGCGATGACGCGGTCGATGTTGTCGACCGCGATGAGCAGGCCGTCGACCACATGCTTGCGCTCCTCGGCCTTGCGCAGGAGGTACCGTGTCCGCCGTCGGATCACCTCCCGGCGGTGAGCGAGATAGGCATCGAGCAGGGCCCGCAACCCCATCGTGCGCGGCTGACGCTCGTGGATCGCCAGGTTGATGATGCTGTAGGTGGTCTGCAGCGGGGTGTACTTGAAGAGCTGGTTGGCGACGACGGTGGGGTCCTCGCCCTTCTTCAGCTCGACGACCAGCCGCATGCCCTTCTTGTTGGACTGATCCTCGACGTTGTAGATGCCCTCGATGCGGCCATCCTTCACGACGTCGACCATCTTGGCGATGATCCCGGTCTTGTCCGCCGCCTTACGGGTCTGGTAGGGGATCTCGGTGAAGACCAGGATCTCCTTCTTGCCCTTCTGCTCGACGTGGTAGCGGGCGCGGACGCGAATCAGGCCGCGACCGGTGGAGTAGGCCTGCAGGATTCCGCGCCGGCCCATGATGATGCCGCCGGTCGGAAAGTCCGGCCCGGGCACCAGCTCGAGCAGACGCGCCAGGGGCACGTTCTCGTCGTCGAGGATCGCGAGCAGGGCGGCGCAGATCTCCCGCAGGTTGTGGGGCGGCATCGAGGTCGCCATCCCCACGGCGATCCCGTCGGCACCGTTGCAGAGCAAGTTGGGGAAGCGACTGGGCAGGACGGTCGGCTGGGTGCGCGTGTCGTCGTAGTTCGGTTCGAAGTCGACGGTGTCCTTGTCCAGGTCGGCCATCAGCTCGGTGGCCACCCCGGTCATGCGCGCCTCGGTGTAACGCATCGCCGCGGGGGGGTCCGCGTCGATCGAACCGAAGTTGCCCTGGCCGTCGACGAGGGGATAGCGCAGGGAGAAATCCTGGGCCATGCGCACGAGGGTCGGATAGATGACCGACTCGCCGTGGGGGTGATAGTTCCCCGAGGTGTCGCCGGCGATCTTGGCGCACTTGCGGTACTTGGCGCGCGGCCCCAGGTTGAGGTCGTTCATCGCCACCAGGATCCGGCGCTGGGACGGCTTGAGGCCGTCGCGGGCGTCGGGCAGGGCGCGCGAATGAATGACCGAGAGCGCGTAGGTCAGGTAGGACTCGCGCATCTCGCGTTCGATCGAACGCGAGATGCGCGAGTCCTACCT
>JALWOP010000393.1 GCA_027083445.1 Planctomycetota bacterium
ATGCCGGCCTGCTCCCGATCCCCCAGGGCCGGCCCTGCCCCAGACCCAAAGAGGAGAGGTGTTCCCCCTGGGGAACACCTCTCCTCCATGCTTCACGCCGGGGCCAGGGTTTGGGAGCGGTGCATCATTCGCGGGAGACGGCCACGCTGCGCAGGTACTCGCGGTTCAGGCGGGCGATGTGTCCGACGGAGATCGCCTTGGGGCAGGCGATCTCGCACTCGTAGTGGTTGGTGCAATTGCCGAAGCCCTCGGCATCCATGGCGCTGACCATCGCCTGGGCACGCCGGGCCCTCTCCGGCGCTCCCTGGGGTAGGAGTGCAAGCTGACTCACCTTGGCCGCGGTGAAGAGCATCGCCGCGGCGTTTGGGCAGGCGGCGACGCAGGCTCCGCAACCGATGCAGGCCGCCGCATCGAAGGCCTCTTCGGCTCGCTCCTTGGGGACGGGGATGCAGTGGGCATCGGGGGCGGAGCCGGTTCCGACGGAGACGAAGCCCCCCGCGGCTTGGATCCGGTCGAAGGCGGAGCGATCGATGACCAGGTCCTTGACCACCGGGAAGGCATCGGCGCGGAAGGGCTCGATCGTGATCGATTCCCCGTCCTTGAAGCGCCGCATGTGCAACTGGCAGGTGGTCGTTTCCCGATCCGGCCCGTGGGGCCGGCCGTTGATCACCAGGGAACACATGCCGCAGATACCCTCGCGGCAGTCGTGGTCGAAGGCGATCGGCTCGCGTCCGTCGAGGATCAACTCCTCATTGAGGATGTCGAGCATCTCGAGGAACGAGGCATCGGTGGGCACCTTGAGCTGGAAGGTGTCGAAGTGCCCTCGATCGTCCGGCCCCTCCTGGCGCCAGATGTTCAGGGTGACCCGAATTTCGGTCTCGACGTGGCTGCTCATTTGTAGCTGCGGGTGGTGGGGGTCACGTTCTCGAACACGAGCTCCTCCTTGTGGAGCTTCTCTGGAGCAGAGGCGCCCTGGTACTCCCAGGCCGCGACGTAACTGAACAGGTCGTCGCGGCGCAGGGCCTCGCCCTCTTCGGTCTGGTACTCCTCGCGGAAGTGGCCGCCGCAGGATTCTTCGCGCCGGAGCGCGTCGGTGATCATCACCTCGGCGAACTCCATGAAGTCGGCCACACGCCCGGCGTGTTCCAGGTTCTGGTTGAGGGTGCGCGGGTCACCCACGACGCGGACATCATTCCAGAAGGCCTCGCGCAACTCGCGCACCTTGCCGATGGCCTCTTCGAGGCCCTCGGCGTTGCGCGACATACCGCATAGGTTCCAGCAGATGAGGCCCAGCTCCCGGTGGAAGGAGTCCACCGTTCGGCCGCCGGCGACCGCGAGTAGCTTCTCGAAGCGCTCGCGGGCGTTCGCCTCGGCCGCGGCGAACGCGGAATGATCGGTGGTCACCGGCTCCATCGCTCGCCCGGCGAGATGGCTGGCCAGGGTTGCCGGGATGACGAAGTAGCCGTCGGCGAGTCCCTGCATGAGGGCGCTGGCACCCAGGCGGTTCGCTCCGTGGTCGGAGAAGTTGCACTCACCCAGGGCGAACAGGCCGGGGATCGTCGTCTCGAGGTTGTAGTCGACCCACAGGCCGCCCATCGTGTAGTGCAAGGCGGGGAAGATGCGCATCGGGACGGTGTAGGGATCCTCGCCCGTGATGCGCTCGTACATCTGGAACAGGTTGCCGTAGCGTGCCGCGATGGTCTCCTTGCCTTCGCGGCGGATCGCATCCCGGAAGTCCAGGTAGACCGCCTGGCCGGTGGCACCGACTCCGCGGCCCTCGTCGCAGACGTACTTGGCGTTGCGCGAGGCGACGTCCCGCGGGACCAGGTTGCCGAAACTGGGGTAGCGCCGCTCGAGGTAGTAATCGCGCTCGGCTTCGGGGATCTCTCCGGGGGGGCGATCGTCGCCCGCCCGCAGGGGGACCCAGACCCGTCCATCGTTGCGCAGGCTTTCGCTCATCAGGGTGAGCTTCGACTGGTACTCCCCGTGGACCGGGATGCAGGTCGGGTGGATCTGCGTGAAGCAGGGGTTGGCGAAGAATGCACCGCGCTTGTGGGCACGCCAGGCCGCGGTGACGTTGCAGGCCTTGGCGTTGGTCGAGAGGTAGAAGGTGTTGGCATAGCCGCCGGTGCAGAGCAGGACCGCGTGGCCGGCATGACGACGGTACTCGCCGGTCAAGAGGTCACGGGTGACGACTCCCCGGGCGATCTCATCGACCAGCACCAGGTCGACCATCTCCTGGCGTGTGTGCAACTCGACGCGCCCGGCGGTGACCTGGCGCATCAAGGCCCCGTAGGCACCGAGGAGGAGTTGCTGCCCGGTCTGCCCGCGGGCGTAGAAGGTGCGTTCGACCTGGGCTCCGCCGAAAGAGCGGTTGTCGAGCAGGCCCCCGTACTCGCGGGCGAAGGGCACCCCCTGGGCGACACACTGGTCGATGATCTGCAGGGAGACCTCGGCCAGGCGGTGAACGTTGGACTCACGGGAGCGGTAGTCGCCTCCCTTGATCGTGTCGTAGAAGAGCCGGTAGACGCTGTCGCCGTCGTTCTTGTAGTTCTTGGCCGAGTTGATGCCGCCCTGGGCTGCGATGGAGTGGGCCCGACGGGGCGAATCCTGGATACAGATCGACTTCACGTGGTAGCCCATCTCCGCCAGGGTGGCCGCGGCCGAGGCACCCGCCAGTCCGGTTCCGACGACCACGATCGTGAACTTGCGCCGGTTCGACGGGTTGACCAGGGGTAGGGCGAACTTGTGGCGCTCCCAGCGGCCGGCCAGGTCGCCGGCGGGGGCCTTGGAATCGAGGCGTGTGCTCACCGGCCACCTCCAAAGAACAGGAACAGGGGGAACGTAGCGAAGCCGAGGGCCAGGACCAGGGCCAGGGCGCGAGCACCCAGCTTCACGATCGGGGTCCAGCGAGGATGCTGCAGGCCGAGGGTCTGGAAGGCGCTCTGGATCGCGTGGGAGAGGTGTAGGCCGAGGGCGATGACCCCGACCAGGTAGATGCCGGCTCCGGCGGGGGTCGCCAGGCGCTCGCGCAGGGCGAGGGCCAGGTCATCGATGCGTCCGGCGAGCTTGGGCACGCGGAAATCGATCACATGGATGACGAGGAAGAGCAGGATCACCAGACCGGTGATGACCATGGTGGCTGATCCCGGCGTGCTGCCGCCCATGCTCTCGCGGGAGCGGTAGCCGACCGAGCGGGCCGCGCGGTTGGCCGCCGCGATCTTGAGGGCCAGGCCGGCGTGCACCACGAAGAGCACCAAGAGGACGATCTCGGCGACGTGCAGGAGCCAGCCGTAGGACTCGAGATGGGCGGCGTATTCGTTGAACGCTACGTCACCACCGGCCCAAAGCTGGAAGTTGCCGAGGAGGTGTACGCAGAGGAAGCCGACCAGGGAAAGACCCGTGACGGCCATGACCGTCTTCTTCCCGATCGACGAGGATAGGAACCGTCCCAGCCAGCAGAACATGGGGAGCCGTGGGGGGGGTAAAGGGGGGAGCGAGAACGCGAGGATGCCCGCGTCTCGGCGCGACAACGCCTGGGAAGCTATCGTTCCAGAGCCCCGGGGACAACGGCGCCGGGACGCTTTCCGCAATCGATCCCCACCGTCCGTTTCACCATGATCCGACCCACCCGCATGCTGCTCCTGCGCCACGGCGCGGTGGCCTCGCCCTGGCCCGGCCGCCTCTACGGACAACTCGACGTGCCCCTTTCGGAGGAAGGGCGGGGCGAAGCCCGCAGGGTGGCGCGGGCCCTCGCCGACGTTCACCTGGACGCGGTCATCTCCTCCGGTCTGGAGCGGGCCGAGTTCACCGCGGCCCTGCTGCGAGCTCCCCGGGGGCTGGCGCGCCGCGATGACCCGCGCCTGCGGGAGCTCGACCGGGGAAGCTGGGCGGGACTGGGCCGCGAAGAGTTGGCCAGGCGCTGGAGCGACCCCGACCAGCAGGAGCTCTGCCGCAGGGGCGCCTTCCAGGCTCCCGACGGGGAGAGGCCCGCGGCGCTCGTCGAACGCGTCAGCCGTGCCCTGGATGGAGCGGCCCGGGACTACCCGGGAGGGTGCGTCGCCGTCGTCGCCCACGCCTGGGTCCTGCGCGCGGCCGTAGCGCGGGTGATCGGGCTGGCGCCCGAGCGGTTGCTCGTGCTCCATGTCCCGACCAGTGGCCTGGTCCTCCTCGACTGGATCGCCGGAATGCGGGGCGGTGGACGACTGGTCGCCCTGGCGCCCGATCGACTTCCGGCACCCCCATCCCAGCCCCCCGCCTAAATGGGCGTTCCTAGAGGCGGTTTCTCAGTTGGCCGTGGGCGGTGGGCCCGGGCTCTCGCCCATTCCCGGGCAGCTCGCCGGGCCGCCCTCGCTCCGGTTCTGTTCGAGCATCCGGCGTAGGTCGAAGAGCCCTTCGCCGAAACTCGCCGCGAGCCAGATGAAGTAGCAATCGACGGGATCGACTGCATCCTCCACGGGGAAGGCCGCCTTGCAGGTGATGTCACAGACCCTTTCGGGGTGCATGAAGCAGTACTTGATCGCCATGGGCGCGGGCAGTCTAACCCTCTGCGGCGACTTCCCGGGCGGGACGCCGCAGATGCAGGGTGCGCCAGGTGCCTTCGATGACCGGGAGCGCCTCCTGGTTCTCGATGATGCAGTCGAAGAGGACCCAGCCGCGCCTGCGCGCCGGTGCCGGGTCGCGCTCCCGGACGACCAGGTGCGCGGCCAGGGTGTCTCCGGCACGCACCGGGGCGAGGTAGCGGATGTTCATCTCGGTGAGGGCGGCGATCGTGCCGTGGAAGGCGCCGGTCTGGTTGAGGAGCCCCGAGCCGATCGACTGCACCAGGAGCCCGTGGGCGACGCGGCCACGGAAGGGCCCGCGCGAGGCGAAGAGCTGGTCGGTGTGCAGGGGGTTGTAGTCCCCTGAGAGGCCGGCGAAGGCGCAGATGTCGGCCTCGGTGATCGTGCGGCGGGGGGAGTCGATGCGGGTTCCCACCTGGAGGTCCTCGAACCAGAGGCCTTCGATGGCCTTGCTGCGCGGGGCGGTCATGGCGGGAGTGTAGCCGGAGCTGCTGCGGCCAACGGTGAAGGATAGGATGCAACATAACGTACATTATCCGACATAATATCCAGGAGCGACCCTGCCCTCCGCTCCGTTCTTCGGGGCGATTCCCCGGCATTCTCCCCGCGCTTAGCGGTGAAGGCCGAGCAGGCGTGGGCCGATTAGAGAGGTTGATGGCCCCTCTCCACCTGCGCTTCCCGAGCCTGCTGCTCCTGCTCACCGCCGGCTGTCTGGCCCCCACCCCCGCCTCGACCGAGCAGCCGGTCGCTCCCGACCCCCGTGGCCTGCGGGAGTGGACCTACGTCCCCGATCTTCCGATCAGCGCTCCTCCCTACGACAGGGTGCAGGCCAGTTGGAAACAGCGCCTCGACGTTCCCTACGTTTTCATCGAGCACCGGGGCAGCTACGCGGACACCGGCGCGCTCATCCCGGTCGTCTACCGGGAGCTGGTCGCCCAGGGGCTCGAGCCCGACGGCCCGCCCTTCGCGCTCTTCTATGACGATCCGGCTCGGGTTCCGGCGGAGGAGCTCCGCTCGCGTGCTTGTATCCCGATCCGCGGCCCCCGCGCGGTGCGTGCGCCCCTGGCCTACGAGGTGCTGCGCAGCACGACGGTCGGGTACGCCTTCGTCTCGGGGGCCTATCCGGAGGTGCCCCGGGCCTACCCGGGGGTCTTTGCCTACCTGAAGCGCATGGGTTGGGCCCAGGCCGGCCCCATTCGCGAGATCTACCTGGTCCCCCCGGGTGCGGATCCCGATCCCGCCGCCCTCCTGTGCGAGGTGCAGATCCCCGCCCGCCCGGGTGGTGCCGATTGATCGCTTCCTAGACGCTGAGTCCACCGGCTTCCGGCGGATAGCAGCGATAGATCTCGAAGGTGCCCCCCGGCTGCAGGTCGCCGCGCAGGCGATCGCCGCCACGCAATCGTGCGGCCAGTCCCGGATCCAAGGTGGCCTCGACCGCGCGCCCCTCACCGTCGGCGAGGCCGGTGAAGCGACCCTGGGAGTCGACCTGCACCACGTAGAGAGTGCCGCTGCGGTCCGGCGGAGGCGCCGGGAGCAGGCGGTTGAGTTCGACGATCCGCGGCAGGGACTCGCGCAGGCCACCGAGGGTCGAGCCGAACTCGCTCCAAAGGGGCATTTCGTGGGCCTCTTCCGTCCAGTTGCAGAAGTCCCGCAGGGAATCGAGCAGGGCTCGCGCTCCGCTCCCGTCCAACTCGGCCCGCTCGGGGATCCAGAAGGCGGTGAAACGCAGGAGCTGGGCCGCGTCCAACTCCTCGAATCGGCCGAGGCGCGCGGCAAACTCTCCCAGGGGAGCCAGGGCGCTGTGCTCGGCGGCACGAGCGGCTCCCAGGGAGCGTTGGACGTCCCAACGGAACTCTTCGATCATGGCACGGACCACTCCGGGAAAGTCGGGCGCGGGGCTCGCATCCTCCCCACCGATCTCCCCGAGCTCATGGGGGCCGGTGGAGTCACCCGGGGCCAGGTCCAGGTCGCGTTCGAGCCGGCTGAAGAGTTCATCCAAGTCCCCCCCCGCGGCTCGCGCGCTATCGAAACGGGCGAGGGCTTCACGTCGGCTGGCAGCCCCGCTTCCTCGAGAGACTCCCTCCGCAGGGGTCGCGCCCTCCCGAGCACCCTTCCCCGTGCGGGCCGGCGGGGAGGCCCCGGTACCCGAGCCCTGTGCCAGGAGGGGCCAGGCGCGGGTCAGGTGGGTCCGGGCGCGCCCCAGATCGACCTCTGTCTCGAAGGCGAGTTCCTCGAGAATACGCCCCAGGGTATCCCCTGCCCCGGGCAGGAGGCTGGCCGACGCCCCCGCTCCACCGGCCGCCAGGCGGGCGAAGATGGCGTCGATTCGCTCGGGGGAGATGCCCCCCTGGGCCAGGACCTCCCGGGCCTTGGCGAGGGGATCCTCTTCTTCTTCGTTGGTGCCGGGCGGCTCCTGGGCCAACGGCCGGAAGAAGAGTCGCTCGAGTTCGAGCTGGGAGAGGTGCAGGACCTTGGCTCCCGCCGCTCGCGCCCTGGCGAGGTCCCGTTCGATCGCCTGGGTGAGCTCCGCATTCCGGAAGACGCAGGTGCCCCGGGAGGCGATGTGCAGGGCGTCCCCGGTCGGCAGGAGTCGTCCGACATAGAGGTCCCCCACCTCGGTACCCGGGGTGGTCGTCTCGAGGGCGTAGTCCCCCAGACCCGCCAAATCGCGTACCCAGGCGCCCTCCCCCTCCGCTGCGCATGCGGTGACCTGGAAAACCCCCGCGAAGGACTCCAGCAGGCTCTTCACCCCCTGCCGGTCGACAGCTTCCTCATCCGCCCGGAGCCGCCACTGATCCAGCAGGCGCTCGGCGGGCACCCCGAGTTGGCTGGGGCTGTGGCGTTCGAGGAGGAACCACTCCAGGTGCCTCCGGGCGTGGCGGAGGGTCTCCCCCGCATCCCCAGCGGGAGGGGGGCCCCCGAAAAACTCCGTCAGGGAGCCCTCGAACTCGGCCCAGAGGGCCTCACGATCCCGGGCCAGGTCGGCCAGGAGCTCGAAAGCGCGTTCGGTGGTTTCGGGTCGGGTACTCATGCAGCAAAGAGTCCATTCTAGGGGGCTAGAGCGGACGGGAAAGGGCGATCCGGGCCGATGGTTGCAAGGGGGGGAGCCCCCTTCCCAGACTGATGGGGGCTCCCCCCCCCGTCCACACCCCTCTCTCCATCACCATGCTCCTCCAGGAAACCGTCGCCTCCCGCCCCATCTGGGCTCCCTTCACCGATCTCCCCTGGGTCGATCAGGTCGGTTTGGTGCTCGTCGTCATCTTCACCGCCCTGGGGGTCTGGCGCGGGATGTGGTGGCAGATCGTCCGTTTTCTGGGGGTGATCCTCTCGATCGCCATGGCTCGCGCCCTCGCGCCCAAGCTGCAACCCTCCCTCCAGCGGGTGGCGGGTGAGGGTATGAGCGAGGCGGTGACCCACGGCGTGGCCTGGTTCTCGGTCTTCATGGTGGGGCTGATCCTGGCCACCCTGCTCGGGATGCTGGGGAAGAAGACCCTGGAGGCGATGCAGTTGGGCCTCCTCGACCGCATCGGGGGAGCGGTCGTCGGCGCCCTCACCGGGGGGGTGATTCACGGGGCGCTCCTGATCCTGGCGACCTCCCTGACCAACGAGTCGTGGTACGCGAACAACCTGCAGGGCACGCGCAGCGCCCGGGCCCTGGCCGAGGTGTCCCAGTTCCAGCTCGGGCCCTTGCAGGCGGAGGCCAAGGAGAAGATCTTCGCCCACTGGCACGAGACGCAGCCCCCCTCCAATAGGAAGGCCGGTGGCGGGGGAAGGAAGCGCCGGGGGAACCGTCAGGCGGGGGGCGTGCGTTAGAAGCGACTTGCCAAGCGGGGCTCCGCCGTCTAGCTTTTCCAGCTCACAAACCATACGCCCGTGTGGGCGGGGAAGTCCGGTGAGATTCCGGCACGGTCCCGCCACTGTGATTCGCACGGGTCGTCGCCGATGGGTTCACGGATGGAACCCCGGAGCGCAGGCTCCACGAGTTCCACCGCGAGCCGGTCACTGGCCAGGATCCACACCAGGATCCACCCGCAGGGCCTAGGAGCGCTTCCTAGGAGTCCCGTGCGGTTCGGCTGGGAAGGCCGCGCGACGACTCAACGTGAAGAGTCAGGAGACCCACCCACATGGACGGGATCGCCGACCCCGGGTCAGGGTCGACTCCCCGCGCGACCAGGTGGTCGTCGGTTGGATCGTTCTGTCCCGGTCGGCACGGACTGCGGAATTCAGACGACTCCCACCATGACTACGACACCCCTGCGCGTGGCAGCGGCTGCGCTGCTCACCACCCTCCTCTCCCCCCTGGCCCTCAGCCAGGTCACGACTGCTCCCGGCATTCAGACCGCTGAGCTTCTCGACGTCGGCGACCGCTCCTACGCCACTCTCTCCGACGGTGGCTACGTCTCCTTCGACGGCCTCGCCTTCGAGCGCTACGACGCCGCGGGCAACCTGGTGCAGACCTACGGCACCCTGCCCGCCTTCGTCTTCCCCTCCTTCGTCGAGGTCGATGCCGGCGAGACCTTCGCCTATGCGGGCGAGAGCTCGAACGGGGATATCTTCAAGATCGATCTCGTCGCCGGGACCGTCACGACCCTGGCCAACATGACCTTCAACTACGACTTCGCCTTCGACGCGACGGCGGGGTCGGCCTACATCAGCGCGGCTCTGGGAGGCTTCGGCGCCGGCAACGACATCGTGCGCATCGACCTGGCGACCGGGCAGTGGACCCAGGTGGCGCACGTAGCCGGTCCCTCGGGACCGATCGCGGTCGATGCGGCCGGGGATCTCTACTACGTCACGATCTACGACGGCGCGAACTGGCCGCCGCCCCTCGCGGAGGAGGACATGATCCTGTGGAGCGATGCGCAGCTCGACTCCGGCCAACTCTTGACCGAGGCCGACGCCAGCTACCTGACCGCGGGTCTCGACGGTGGGTCCTCCCTGGCCTATGACCCGCTCTCGGGCAATCTCTACCTGGCCCACACCAACGCCTCGGGGTTCGAGAACGAGATCCTGCGCATCTCGGGCAGCGGACCGGTGCTCGACTCGCTGGGTGGCGCCTTCACCTGGATCTCGACCGTCGAGGTCGTTTCGGGTAGCGGTCCCCAGGTCATGGCTCCCTTCCAGCCGTCGGGTGCCATGTTGCGCGTGAACAACGTCGACTTCGGCGGCACGATTCGTGACCGGGTGACCCTGGTCCCCGCGCGGGCGACGATCGCCTTCAGCGGTCCGGCCAACGACCAGCCCGGCCAAGCGACCATCACGGTTCAGGATGCCGTGCCGAACGGCTTCGTGTCGATCATGCTCGCCAACTCTTCCGACCTTACCGGTCAGGAGGTGCCCTTCGATTCGGGTTGGAGCGTGCCGGCCTTCTTCATGGTCGATCCGCTCCTGATCTGGCGCCGCACCCAGCCCCTGCCGACCGATGCCGCCGGAGCCTTCACCCTGACCTACAACCAGCCCGGGGGGCTCACCGGTGACTGGGTCTTCCAGGCGATCCTCTTCGACGCCTCCGGAGTCCCCGTCGGTACCTCGACCTACGTCATCAACGACTGACGCGGCGCCCTCTCCCACCCCCCTCCTGCCAGTGCCCCGGTACCGAGTGTCTCGGTGCCGGGGCTTTTTCTTGACGAGACGGACCATCTGTCGGAGACTCGTCTAGGTACCTTTCCCTATCTCTCCCCGTCCCTTCCCCGCAACCCAGGAGGTCTCCTCATGAAACTCCGCAGTGCCACTGCCCTCTGGGCCGCTCTTGCGATCGCCGGGATCTATCTCGGCTCCGCAGGTTCGGCTTGGGCCGGTCACCGCTGGGGATGTTGGCAGTATCAAGACGCCAACATCAACGTGTACAACGGTGCCACGAACGCCTATTACAAGCATTTCCAGTCCAAGATCTGGAACCACACGAAAGCCTGGGACCCCTACACGGACCTCGTGCTCAACCAGGTGGGTTCCCCCGGAAGCTCCGACCACATCAACTGCTACGCCGGAAAATACGGCAACAACGGTTGGCTGGGCATTGCTGAGATCTTGAGCTACAGCGGCTGCATCGTCTTTGAGGGCCGCGCCCGGCTCAACAAGACCTATCTCAACAACGGATCCTACAGCAAGAAGAACAAGCGCCACGTCGCTTGTCAGGAGGTGGGCCACCTGTTCGGTCTCGACCACCAGAATGCGGCTTCGTGCATGAACGATGCGATCTTGAACAAGCCGCGTCCGAACACCCACGATCGCGACCTCGTCAACTCGATCTATTGAGCAAGGAGCACCCAATGTTGAGCACCAAGAAAACCATGTGGATGGGCCTGCTCGTGTTCCTCGCGACGACGAGCACTTCGGCCTGGTACGGCTGGGTACATCGAGACAAGGGGCCCCTCTCCCAGACCGCGTGGGTCTACAAGGGCACGGATGCCCGCGAACTCTTCGACTATGCCGATGTCGTCGCCCTGGTGACGGTCCAGGAGACCTTCCCCGGACGAGTCGTCGTGGTGAACGAGGGCGAGGACAAGCTGCCCTACCAGATGGTTGAGTTCACCGTGGACCAGGCCGTCAAGGGAGGGGTCGTTGCCGGCGACCGCTACATGCTGGAACGGGCCGGAGGAATGGACCCTGACGGCATCTACCACAACATCGATGCGGACGGCGGCGAATATGCCTCCGGAACCCAGTACCTCCTGTTCCTCAAGTGGCAGGAGAACAACAGTGGAATGTTCTACCTCGTCAACGATTCGGCACGCTACGAGGTTCGGGGTAACCGCTTGATCGGGCTGGATCCCGATGACGCGGTCACCGCCCAGTTCCACAACCGGCGCGTCAAGCGGACCGTGAACTTGCTGCGTAGCTGGAACGACTGAGCCTAGCTGGCCTCAAACGACCAGGGAGCCTCACACCCTGAACCTTGCAAGCGCAAGGGTTCCCCATGGTCACCATCTCCAGGAGGGGGGCGTCACCAGACGCTCCCCTCCTCCTTGTAGCGGGTAGCTGGTCGAGGCGACCTGCAAGGTCTCGTCGCGATCACTCCTTCGCCAGCCAGGCCGCAGGCATCTGCAGGCAGGCGCGACCGTCGGCACAGTGCCACTGCGCTCCCTGGAGGTGGGGTAGGACCTGACGGGCACGCTCGGCGAGCCCCTCGCTTTCGCCGAGACGTAGCTCCCAGCCCGCTTCCCCCACGGGCTCCAGACTCCACTGGAGCGTGCCGCTGCCCTGCTCCTCTGCGGCGGCCAGGAGCAGGCTGGCCAGAGCCCAGGGCAGTTCCCAGCCGGAGAGGGCGCCCGGGGTGAGGCGCGGCAGGGGCTCTGGGAGGCTGATTCCGGCACAGCCCTCGCGCCGGCAAGCATCCCCCACCAGACCCAGGAGTGTCTCCAGGCCCCGGGGCTCGCGCCGGGAGAGCAAGAGATCGGCACCGCTCCCCGAGGCGACCACGGCCAGGGCCCAACCGAGGCGGTTCAGGTCGAGGGAGCAGCGTGAAAGATCGGAGGCGCGGGCATTGAAGAGCTCATCCCCCCCCTCGAGTCCGAGCATCGCGTTCATGCCCGAGAGGAGCTGAGTCGCATTGGCGAGCTTGTGCAGGATGATCGGAAGGAGCGCTCGGGCCAGGGGGTCGCAGTCCGTCGGGAGGATCGGGGTCGTCATGGCAAGGGCGACGCGGGGCCGGCGAGTCGGCGGATGGGTGGGCGGTCACCTGAGGCCGCCACGGGGGCCCCCAGGAGAACTCAAGGGGGCCAAGCAGGCACCGGTTTCCTGCACTGGTGCCGGAAGAGGGACTCGAACCCTCATGCCCTTGCGGACAACGGATTTTGAATCCGTCGCGTCTACCAATTCCGCCATTCCGGCTCGGTTCGACAGGGTAGGAAACGTCGAGCCCTCGTGCGAGACCCGGAGCGTCGAAAGCCGGCTAGGTGGAGACCTCTGTCGTTGGCGCCCCCCCGGCCTGGGCCTCGAAGGCATGCCCGATCC
>JALWOP010000394.1 GCA_027083445.1 Planctomycetota bacterium
CCCACCAGCTCCTCGAAGAGATCCTCCAGGGTGACCACCCCCGCCGTCCCCCCCCACTCGTCGACGACGACCGCTTCGGCCACGCGCGCCTCGCGCAACTCTTGCAGCATGGTCAAGACCGGCGCGACCTCGGGCACGAAGCAGACCGGCATCACCTGCCGCTCCAGGGGCTCGTCCGGGTTGGCGAGCAGGTCGCGGATCTCCACCCGTCCGACGACGGTGTCGAGGTCGCCGCGCACGACCGGGAGCCAGGTGAGCCGACGGCGGCGGGTCTGTTCCATCACCTGCGCGCGTCCCTCCGCGTCCGAGGCGAGGTCGAGCGAGAGCATCTCCACCCGGGGAGTCATGATCTCCCGCACGCTCATCGAGGAGAGCTCGACGATCTCGGCGATGAGGTCGGCCTCGCCCGGCTCCAGCTCCCCCTGCCGCGCACTCTGTTCGAGGGCCTCCGCCAGATCGGCCGCGGAGAGGCGACGCTCCTGGCGCTCGTGCTCCCCCAGGAGGCGGTGGCACAGGTCGAGAGCACGGGTCACCAGCCCCGTCACGGGCCGCATCAGGGTGGTGAGCAGGGTCAGGGGCAGGGCCGTCGCCCGGGCCAGGAAGAGGGGAGCGCGTAGGGCCAGGGTCTTGGGCACGATCTCCCCGGCCAGGAGCACGGCGACCAGCCCCCCCGCACCGGCGAGAAGGGCGTGGGCGGCCCCCTCCCCGGGGATGAGCAGCGGCAGGAGCGAGAAGAAGGCCAGGTTGATGATCAGATTCGCCAAGAGAATCGTGACCAACAGGCGCCGCGGCTGGGCGAGCAGGGCCTGCACCCGCAGACCGGCGTGCTGGCGCTGGTGGGAGTCGAGGCTGAACAGGGCGGTCTCGGAGCTGCTGAACAGGGCGGACAGGGCCAGGAGCACGAGACCGATGGAGAGGGAGAGGATCACGCTGCTCCTCCCCGTCCAAGGGGCAGCACGATGTCGACCCGCAGCCCCCCCTCTGGGCGGTTGTGCATGCGCACGCTACCTCCGTGGCCGTCGATGACGTTGTGGACGATGGCCAGCCCCAGGCCGGTCCCGCGCCCGGTCTCCTTGGTCGTGAAGAATAGATCGGCGGCCCGGGGCAGGACCCCGGCCTCCATCCCGGGGCCGTCGTCCTCGACCCAAAGGTGCAGAGCCTCTCCGCTCTGCTCGAGCCCGATGATCACCTGCCCCTCGCCTTCGATGGCATCCAGGGCGTTGACGAGCAGGTTGAGCACCGCTTGACCCAGCTCATTGGGCTGCCCCTCGACGCAGGGTAGGGCACGCCACGGCGCCAGCGCCTGCGCCTCGCCCGCATCGCGGAGCCCGCCCTCGCCCGCGAGCACCAGGCGCACCCCCTGGGCGCGGGCACGGTGCTCGACCAGCCGCAGGGCGTCCCCGATCGGATCGGCCAGGGAGACGGGCTCGGTCCGCATCTGGCGCGGGGCGAGGCGCAAGAGCCCGCCGACCGTCGCGCCGATGCGCTCCAAACCGCCCCGCAGGAGTTCGAGGTACTCCGCCCGGCGCGTGGGATCGAGCTCCCCGCGCTCGAGCACCTCGATCGCATTGAGCATGCCCCCCAGGGGGTTGTTGATCTCGTGGGCGATGCCCGCCGCCAACTCACCGGTCGCCGCCAGGCGGCGCTGGGTCATCGCGGCGGCCTCCGCATCGAGGGCCGCGGCGGTGGCGCGAGCCACCTCCCTCTCGAGCCTGCGGTTGAAGCCTTCGACCTGGGCGGCCATGGTGTTGAAGGCCCGCACCAGATCGGCCAGTTCGTCGCTGCGGTCGAACTCGGGAATGCGCGCAGTCCAGTCCCCGGTCGCCAAGCGACGCGCCCCCCGCGCCAAACGCCGCACCGGGTCGAGCACCAGGGAGGACATGCCGAAGAGCGTCGCCAGGGTCAGAAGGACCGTCGAGAAGAGAAACCACGGCAGGAGTTCGCCGATGAGCCGCAGGATGCCGGGACGGGGACGCGGCCGCAACCAGACTCCGCCCCAGAGCGCACCCGTGTCGAGGTAGAGGGGCACCGCCAAGCCGCGCGGGGACTCGAGCCACTCCCCCGCCCGGGCAGCCTGCTGAAGATCGGCAATGAGCCCCTCTTGATCGAAGGTCGCGGTGCGCATCTCAGCCCCGAGGGGGTTGAGGCGCAGGCCGGCGGCGTCCACCGGAGGAGGCCCGAAGCCGGCCTCGGGTAGACCGTAGATCGAGGCGTGGGCGAGGATCTTCCAGGGCCACAGATCCCCCCTGAACTTCCCTGCCAGGAGGTTCCAGGGCAGCAGCATGCCCAGGTCCATCCGCCGCTGCGGCAGGAAAGCGGCCCCCCAACGCCGTCCCTCGCGGTTGGTGAGGGGCAGGAGCACGCCGCCCTCGATCTCCAGGGAGCGGGCCTCGTCGATCGCCGTGCGCATCGCCCGGGTCAGATAGCTGGAGCGCGAGAGGTAGGCCTCGAAGCGCCGTTGACGGTGGGGCGAGAGACCGAGGAAGACCAGGTGTGAGGGGATGCGCCAGGGCCACAGGAAGCGTGCGGGGAGGAAGGCCGCTCCCCAGACCTTCCCGCGCAGGTGTTTCTCCAAGCGGGGCCAGGTCGAACTGAGGTAGGGGCGCAGGGCGCGGGCGAAGGCCGGGACGGAAAACGGATGGGGCAGGTAGGCCCCCGGCAGGGGTAGCCGCCAGGCCCACTCGGGAGGGGGAAAGGGCAGGATCACCGGCCCGCGCCGGGGCGGTGGATAGAGCGGCACGATCTTGCCCCGGGGCAGGTAGCTCACCACTCCGCTACGCGCCACGCGCGAGAGGTCCAGGTCGAGCCCCATGCGCCAGGCCGGGTCCGGGCTGCGCAACTGCGCGATCTGGGCATCCTCGTAGTGGTGCCAGCGCGGCCAGGCCAGCACTTCACGCATCACCTCGCCGGCGGGGCGCCCGAGGAGGCTCTGGAGACGCTCGATGACCAGCTCGCGATCGGTCTCGGCCAACTGCTCGCGCTGGGCATCGATGCGCGTCGTGATCCAAGCCAGACCGCCACCGAAAACCGCCCCGTTGAACAGGGTCAGGAGGACGACCACCCGCAGCCGCAGGGGAATGCGCCACGGCGCACGCCCTCCCCCAGGGGAGCCCCTCCCCCCGGGCGCGGAGCCCTGGGTTCCAGTGGCCGGATCTCCAGTGGCCGGATCTCGAGTTGGCGGTGGGTCGAAGGGGCGGTCCATCAGGAGCCTCCGATGGAGTTCATGATCTCCATCAGCGGCAGGAAGAGGGCGACGACGATGAAGCCGACGAAGCCGGCCATGAAGACGATGATGAGCGGTTCGAGCAGCTTGAACAAGGCGTCGATCTGCCGATCGGCCGCCTTTTCGTAGGCGTCGGCCACCTTGAGCAGCATCGTGTCGAGCTCTCCGGTCTCCTCCCCCACATCGACCATGTTGGTCACCAGATCGTCGAAGATGCCGCTCTCACCCATGGGACGCGACAGCCCCTCGCCCTCGCGCACGGTGCGCCGAATCTCCTCGACCGCCTCGATCAAGACCTCGTTCCCCGAGGCGTCGCGCACGATGGCCAGGGCGTCGAGGTGCGGGACGCCCGCCTCGATCAGCGTCCCGAAGGTGCGGGCGAAGTTGGCCACCAGCGAGCGCCGAATCAGCGGCCCCATGACCGGAATGCGCATCGCCCACAGGTGCATGCGGTAACGGTAGGCCAGGCTGCGGCGTAGGAGGAAGAGGTGCAGGAGCAGCACCACGACCGGCAGGCCGAAGACCAGGTACCAGTACTGAATCGCGAAGTCGCTACCGTCGAGGAGAATGCGGGTCGCCTGGGGCAGTTCGATGTCGAAGGAGTCGAAGATCTCCTTGAACTTGGGGATGACGAAGACGACGACCCCCGCCACGACGCCGAGCGCGACGAGTAGGATGATGACCGGATAGATCATCGCGCCGATGAACTTGGCGCGGATCTCGGCGGCCTTCTCGCGGAAGGCGGCCAGCCGGTTCAGGATGCGGTCGAGGACTCCGCCGGCCTCGCCGGCGCGCACCATGCTCGTGTAGAGCTCATCGAAGCAGCGCGGGTGCTTCCCCATCCCCTCGGAGAGGGGGGTGCCGCCCGAGACGTCCTCGGTCAGCTCCTGCAGCACGCTCTTGAAGGTACCCGGGCGCAGTTGGCCTTCGAGGATGGTGAGAGCCTTGACGATCGGGATGCCCGCCTCGCTCAAGGTCGCGAGCTGAATCGTGAAGTCGGTGATGAGATCCCGGCGCACTCGACCGCCCAGCCGCCTGCGGGGCGAGGAGGAGCGCGCCGCCTTGGGACCGGACCCGGCGGATGCGGCCTGGGAGCGAGCGGAACGTTGGATGCGCTTGGCCATGCTAGAGGTGTGTCTCGCGCAGAACTTCTTCGATGGTGGTGTCTCCCGCGGTCACGGCGTCGAGTCCGCGCTCACGCAGGGTACGCATGCCTGCCGCCAGGGCGGCGCTACGTACGTCTTCGGTGGAGGAGCCCGACAGGATCGCGCGGCGTACATCCCCATCCACCGTCATGACCTCGAAGATGCCCATGCGTCCCGAGTAGCCGGTGTGATGGCAGGCATCGCAGCCCCTGCCGTAGTAGAACTTCGCTCCCCGCATGCGCTCGGCATCCGGGCCAAGCTCCATCAGCACCTCCTCGTCCGGCTCGTAGGCTACCCGGCACGAACTGCAGATGCGGCGCACGAGCCGCTGGGCGACGACGGCCTCTAGGGTGGCCGTAATCAGGAAGGGCTCGACGCCCATGTCGACCAGGCGCGTGATCGTCGAGGGCGCGTCGTTGGTGTGGATCGTGGCGAAGACCGTGTGGCCGGTCAGGCTGGCCTCGACCGCCGTGGAAGCGGTCTCCTCGTCCCGAATCTCCCCCACCAGGATCTTGTCCGGATCCTGGCGCAGGACCGAGCGCAAGACCGCCGCGTAGGTCACGCCGATCTCCTCGTTGATCGGGATTTGCACGATGCCCTCGATGTCGTACTCGACCGGATCCTCGACGGTGATGATCTTGACCTCGGGCTGGTTGGCCTCGGTGAGCATCGCGTAGAGGGTGGTGGTCTTGCCCGAACCGGTGGGACCGGTGACCAGAACGATCCCGTGGGGCAACTCGGTCAGGGCGCGCAGGAGGGCCTCGTCCTCGCCGGAGAGTCCCAGCGCAGCCAGGTCGAGGTTGACCGCCGAGCGGTCGAGCACCCGCATGACCGCCCCCTCGCCGGTCGGCCCCGGCAGGGTGGCCACGCGCAGGTCGACGGGTCGTCCGTCGATCGAGAGCTCGATACGCCCGTCCTGGGGCATGCGGGTCTCGGTGATATCCAGGTCGGCCATGACCTTGATGCGTGCCACCAGGGGCAGGGCCAGGTGGCGCGGCGGCGCCTCGACCTCGTAGAGGGAACCGTCGACCCGGTAGCGAATCCGAAAGGAGTCTTCGAAGCACTCGAAGTGCACGTCGCTGGCCCGGTCGCGGATGGCGCGCTGCAGAATCGAGTTCAACAGGCGCACCACCGGCAGGCTCTGGGCCGCCTCCTCCGCATCGGCCCCGGCCACGTCCCGCGCCGCCTCGGCGATCACGTCCGCCAGGCTCTGCTCTTCGCCGTAGTAGCGATGGACCAGTTCGCGAATGCGCTCCCCATCGGCCACCGCGCCACGCACCTCTACGCCGGTCGAGAAGGCCAGGTCCTCGAGGACAGCGGTGTTGAGCGGATCGCCGATGGCCACGGTCAGGGTTCCCGCCACCAAACGCACCGGCAGGACTCCATAGGTGTGGGCCGCGGAGGCATCGACCAGCGCCAGGGCCTCCTCCTGGGGCTCGATCACCTCCAGATCGAGGGTCTCGAGCCCGGCCTGCTCGCCGAGCGCCATGGCGACATCCCCCCCGGTGGCCGCCCCCATGTCGATCAGGCACTGGCCGATCAGGCCGCCGCCCTTGCGCTGGGCGGCCAGAGCCTGCTGGATCTGGGATTCGCGCACGACACCGCGGGCCTTGAGGATCTGACCCAAGAGGCGCCGGCCCCCTTCGGAGGCGGTCACAGGCGCGCCTCCATGTCGCGGGGATCCTGGCAATACTCCAGGGCCGTCTCGCGGTCGATCTCCCCGGCCTTGACCCGCTCGAGCAGGAAGTCGTCCAGGGTGATCATGCCCATGCGCCGCGAGGTCTGGATCGTCGACTGAATCTTGTTGGTCTCGTTCTTGCGGATCAGGTTGCCGATAGCGGGCACGTTGATCATCACCTCGAAGCCGGCCACCCGCCCCTTGCCGCCCGCGCGTGGCATCAGTACCTGGGAGATGACCGCGACGAGCGAGACGGAGAGCTGGGCCCGAATCTGTTCCTGTTGGTTGGCCGGAAAGGCATCGATCATGCGGTTGACCGTGCGCGCCGACCCGGTGGTGTGCAGGGTGCCGAAGACCAGGTGCCCCGTCTCGGCCGCGGTGATGGCGGCGGAGATCGTTTCCAGGTCGCGCATCTCCCCCAGCAGGATCACGTCGGGGTCCTGGCGCAGGACGCGGCGCATCGCCTCGGGGAAGTCCGGCACGTCCGTCCCCACCTCCCGCTGGGTCACCAGCCCCTTGGCGTGGCTGTGGTAGAACTCGATCGGGTCTTCGATGGTGACGATGTGGCGATCCTGGTTGCGGTTGATCCAATCCACCATCGTCGCCAGGGTCGTCGACTTACCCGAGCCGGTCGGGCCGGTGACCAGGATCAACCCCCGCGGGCGCGTCAGGAGCGCCTTGCAGGCCTCGGGCAGCCCGATCTGGTCGAAGGAGAGCAGGGTGCTCGGGATCAGCCGCAGGATGGCTGCATGCCGGCCGCGCTGGCGCAGGCACGAGACGCGGAAGCGGGTCCCGCTGGGGTGAGCCAGCCCCAGGTCGGTCGTCCCCACGTCCTCGAGCTCGGCCCAGTGCTTTTCGTCGCACAGCTCGCGACAGAGGCGCTCGGTCGCCTCGTCGGAGAGCTCCGGGTCATCCAAGGTCTCCAGTCGCCCGTCGACGCGCACCACCGGCGGCCGTCCCGGGTTGAGGTGCAGGTCGGAGGCACCGATCTCGATCGCTCGGGTCATCAACTCTTGGGCGTTCATCTTCCATCCTTGTTGCGGCAAACGCGCAGGACCTCCCGCACGGTCGTCGTCCCGTCGATCACCTTGCGCGCTCCGTCGGTCGAGAGGGCATGCAGGGAGCCGCTCGCCAGTGCCGCCGCGCGCAGCTCCTCCAGGGGGACGCCCCGGAAGGTCATCTCGCGCAGGGCGGGATCCATGGAGAGCCGCTCGTAGAGGGCCACCCGCCCGCGATAACCCGACCCCTCGCAGGCCCGGCAGCCGCGCGCCTCCCGGAAGGGGCCGCGCACCCGCTCGGGATCGAGCCCGAGGGCACGCACCTCCTCGGGGTCGGGGTCGTAGGGGCGCGAACACTCCGGGCAGAGCCGCCGCACCAGGCGCTGGGCGACGACCGCATGCACGGAGGCGGAGACCAGGAAGGGCTTGACCCCCAGGTCGATCAGCCGCGTCAGCGCCGAGGGGGCGTCGTTGGTGTGCAGGGTCGAGAAGACCAGGTGTCCGGTCAGGGCAGCCTGGATGGCGATGTCCGCCGTCTCCAGGTCGCGGATCTCACCCACCAGGATGATGTTGGGCGCACAGCGCAGCATCGCCTTCAGAATGCGCGCAAAGGTGAGGCCGATGCGCTCGAACACCTGGACCTGGTTGAGGCCCGAAATGTGGTACTCGACCGGGTCCTCGGCGGTGATGATCTTGACGTCGGAGCGGTTGAGCTCTTGCAGGGCGGCGTAGAGGGTGGTCGTCTTGCCCGAGCCGGTCGGGCCGGTGACGAGCACGATCCCCCCCGGACGGGCGATGACGCGCTTGAACCAGGCGTGGTCCTCGGCGCAAAGTCCCAGGTCCCGCAGGTCGAGCAGGTTCCCGCTGCGGTCGAGCAGACGCATGACCATCGTCTCGCCGTGATTCGAGGGCAGGATCGAGGCGCGCACATCGATGTCGCGTCCGGCGAGCGTCAGGCCGATGCGCCCATCCTGGGGCTTGCGCTTCTCGGCGATGTCCATCTTGGCCATGATCTTGAGACGCGAGATCAAGGGACCTGCCAGGTGCTCGGGGTGCTCGGCTACATCACGCAGCATGCCGTCGACCCGGTAGCGCACGCGCACTCGACCGTGACCCGGCTCGATGTGGATGTCGCTCGCCCTCTGGTCGAGAGCGTCGGAGAACATGCGCGTGACCAGGCGCACGATGGGAGCGTCATCGCCGTCGTCCTCCCCGCTTCCCGCCATGGCGGCCGCGACGGTCTCCTCTGCCCCCGCCTCACCGTAGAGGCGCTGCATCACCCGGCGGTGAGCACTGGGGGCAGCCAGGGCGCAGGCCACATCGCCTCCGATGACGAAGGAGAGCTGGTCGGCCAGGATGCGCTTGAAGGGATCGTCGACGGCGACGATCAGACGGCCCCCCTTTTCCATCAGGGGCAAGATGCCCTGTTCGCGGGCGACCTCCTCGGGTACGCGCTCCAGGGCGGCGGGGCTGGGCTTGCCCTTCTCCAGGTCGACGAAGGGCATGCCGCTCTGCTTGGCGAGCGCCCGATAGAGGGTCGCCTCGTCGCAGAGGGATTGCTCGAGCAGAACCTCGACCAGGGTGCGCTCCCCGCCGTGCTGGGCAGCCATCGCCTGCCGCAACTGGCCTTCGGTCAGGGCGCCGGAGGAGACCAGGAGTTCGCCGAGGTCGGAGGTCAAGAGGAGGGGGGATCTGAGGGAGGAGTAGGCCCAGAGGGGCGGACTGCGAGCGACGGATGGAGTCGCGCCCGGGCGGCCCCTGCCAGCGCTCTAGCTGGGTGGGCGCGGAAGGATACCGAAAAGGGCCCGGGCTCCGCGCGCTCGAATGCGTGCGGAGCCCGGGAGCCCTCTCGGAACGGGGGCTGGAGAGGGTGCCCCCGCCGGAGCGGGGGCCGGGAGCGAGAGGCGGCGACTAGTGACCGCCACCTCCCCCCGCCGGAGTCTTGCGCGGAGTCTTGCGCGGCGTCTTGCCCGGGCCGGATTTCGGCGGGGTGGGCTGGTGAACACCCGAGCGGCAGACCCCCGAGAAACGCACCTGCAACTCCGGCTTCTTGGGGTGTCCGGTGTGAATGACCATCACTCCGCGGAAGGAGCCCTCCGCCCCGTCGGGGAGCCCGTCCAAACGCAGTTGCACGTCCACGGCGTTGGCCAGGCCCGAGGCGGGCTGGATCGAGGTGCTGAAGTACTCAGCCCAACGCAGGGGCTTGCCCTGCTCCCCGAGGAGCTCGACCTTGAGGTTCGACAGGTCGAAGTCCGGGTCGTGACTGATCACCTTTACGTTGCGCGGCACGCGCTGGCCGGGGCGTACCAGGCCCAGGGAGACGAACTGGGGAGTGAACGTGAGCGGCCCTAGGATACGGCCGTTGACACTCGCGGTCGCGGTGTAGAAGGCCCGCTGGCCCTCCTTGACCTTGCTGACCGCATCCGGCATCTCCTTGTCGGAGAGCAGGCGAATCTGCCAGCCGATGGGTCCCTCCTTGGCCCCCTCGCCGATCGTCACGGTGGCCACCCAGTGACCGGAACGGCCGTCTTCCTGGGGGTCGATCGGCTTCAGGTCGACGGTCATGCCCTCGGGCCTCTTGATCGGGTTGGCCGGGTCGAGCTGGAGCCCGATCGCCTCGCCGCCGGAGGTTCGGATGTCGATCACCTGGGTCTTGGTGTCACCCTCCTTGATGTCGCCGACGTTGATGAAGGGCGGGGTGACGCGGATGAAGGGTTCGATGTCCGCCTGCAGCGCGAGCTGGGTCAAGCCGATCGGATCGTTGGTGTAGACGTTGATGCGGACGCTGGTCTTGTTCTTCTTGTGGGTCGTGTCGATCTTGCCGGAGATGAAGACCTTCTTGCCCGGCTCGATAGGATCACCGAGCTTGTACTCGACCGGTTTCCCGTCGGGTCCCTCGACCATGACCGCGGTCACGGTGCAGCCACAGGTCGGGCTGGCCTGGCGGATGCGCACCGGGTTCTCCCCGGCGCTCAGGAGTTCGAAGGTGTGCTCGAGCAGGTCACCCTGGCGAGTGCTGCCGAAGGAGTACTTCTCCTTGCCGAACTCGACGGTCAGCTTCGCCTTGGGGTCCTTCTCCCCGCGGAACGCCGGCGCGCCGGTCTGATCCTTGTCGGAGCGCTTGCCCCCCTTGATGTCCTGGGGCGGAGGGGTCTTGCCCCCCTGGCCGCCCACCCGGGGAACCTTCTTGGGCTTGGGAGGCGGCGGAGTCTGCCCCTTGTCGTCCTGAAACGGGGAAGCGGCCCGGGGGGAGAGATGGGGAACCACCCTCTCAGCGGAGAGACAGACGGAGGCGGTGAGCAGGAACGCCGCGGAGAAGGACGCGAGGCAAACCGAGGAGCGGTGGCTGATGGAGGTCATGGCTTCAGGAAGGGTTCGAAGGGCGATTCATCGTAGCGGGAAGGGGGGAGGAGCGCCTGCCCCGGATCGCAGAGGGCGGATCCGAGACGAGCCGGATCCGAGACGAGTTTGTCGCAGGGGTGATTGTCGTTACCATCCGCCCCGGGCCCGGGTCCCAGGAACCAGGCCCCGGGAACCAGGTAGCCCCTGGACAGGGCCCTGGGGCAAGGGTCGACGGCGGAAGCGAGGTCCAAGGAACATGATGCGAGGGGCGATGTGGCAGGGGGTCCTATGGATTGGACTCCTGGGAACGCTACCCGGTTGCATCGTTCCTCGCCCCGATGCGGCGGAGTTGCAGCGTTTTGAGAGGGGCTTCGAGACCCCCGAGGGAGCCTTCGAGTGCCTGCGTACGGCCTTCCAGGGGGAGATGTTGGAGTGGGAATACCGATGTCTCTCCCAGGGGCTCCGGGAGCGCAACGGCCTCTCCCAGCAGGCCTATCGGGCCTTCCGACCCCAGTTTCTGGCCCGGATCCCCTACCTCCGCTGGGGTCTGGCCCGGGCGGTGGTCGAGGAGGTCAGCTACCCCGCCCCCGACCGGGCCCGGCTCACGGTGCGCATCCCCGTCCCGCTCTGGTCCGACCCCCGCCTGACCGTCATCCTGGTGCGCGAGGAGTACGCCGAGCTCTACACCGGCCCCTGGGATGCCGCCCAGGCCGAGCCCCTGACCGGCCGGCTGGTCTACGATCCCGATCACCCCGGAGAGTTCGGCGAGGGATTGGTCTGGGTCCGTCTCGACGCCACCCGCCCCCTCTCCAGCGAGGAGTTGGAGACGAAGTTCACCCGCCTCCACGGGGCCCGGGAGTGGAAGGTGGACGCCATTCTGCCGGCGGAGGAGCCCTGACGACCCCGCTGCACCCGGGGCGGGGACTCAACGCCGCTGGGGCAGGTCGGGCAGGAGGGTCAAGACGAGCCCCTCGGTCCCCTGGCGCACCCCCTCGGCATGGGCATTCTTGTAGCCACGACGGACGGCGACCAGGTTGAACTCCCCGTCGACCTCGCCGTAGATCGTGAAACGGCCCTCCTGCAAGGAGGTGGCGGCCATGCTCGTGCTCAGGCTGTCCGCCCCCTTGCCGAGCAGCACGCGCACGTGAACACCGGCCAGCCCCTTGCCCGCACTGTCGCGGACTACGCCGCTGACCAGCTTGGGTTTGGGCCGGAAGGTGATCGGGCCCAGATCGGTCTCGCCGGGGAGCAGGGCTCCCGACAGGTCGATGCGCGCATACTGGGGGCCGTAGGGGTCGCGCGCGTAGAGCTCGAGCTCGGCATAGCGACCGCTCTGGGCCGCCAGGGAGCTGGCGATCACCACGCGGAAGCCGCCGTCGGGGCCGGTGGTCAGGGGCGGCCCGCCGCTCCCGCGCCCCTCGGACCAGACCATGTAGCGGCCGCGGAAGCCCTTGAGGAGTTCGCCCCCCTCACCCACGGCGGTCCCGAGCAAGACCGGGTAGCGGTCGGTCCACCGCATGTCGATGCGCCGAGCTTCGCCGCTGTGGGAGGGTCCGTCGAACTCGGCGACCAGATCGGCCCGCTCCCGGGAGCCTGAGAGCTTGATCGCGATGCGGGTCCCGACGCCCACATGGGTGAAGGTCGCGTGGCCGCTCATCAGGCGCTCGTTGTGGTCGGGCTGAAAGATGCGCTCCCCAGCCTGGGTCAGGGTCATCCGGCCCAGACTGACGTTGGCCACTTCGCGCAGGGGCTGGGAGCGCTCGTCGAGCACCCGCAGCTCGATCCTGCCCACCAGCGGCATCTGCAAGCGGATCGGCTTCACCGGCAGGTCGTCGGGGTCGAGGTCGACCTTGGGTGGATCGTCGCAGGGGAAGGCGAAGGAGACGAAGAAGTGGGCGTCCCGCGAGCTCCTGGCGCCGAGCACCCGGCGCACCAAGCCGAAGGTCGCACGACCCTGTGGATCGGTCTGTCGGGTGAGCAGGGTCATCGTCTGTCCCCCCCCCCCCGCCTCTTCTACACATCCCCGAGCCCACGAGC
>JALWOP010000395.1 GCA_027083445.1 Planctomycetota bacterium
GCTGCACGATCGGGGGCCTCTCCCTTGGATGGGACGGGAGCGCGCGGCTTTCCGATCTGTTGCTGGCCTCCGCGGACGGCACCCCCCAGATGCGCATCGCCAGCGCCGAGGTCGATGTGGCCTTGATGAAGGCGGTCGGCGGCTCGATCGAGGCATCCCTCCTGGTCAAGGACTGGTGGGTTCAGGCCGTGCGCCAGGAGGATGGGAGCTGGTCCTTCGAGGAGCTCCTGCCCACACCGAAGGAGGGGGAGGGCGCCGATCGCGGCGCCTCGGGGAAAGAGGGTGGTGACGATGAACCGCCGCCGGACGTACGCGCCAAGGTGACCTTGGAGGAGGGCGAGATCGAGTTCCAGGATGGGGACCAACGCGCCATCTTCGTCGTGACGGGAGCCTCCCTCGACCTGGTCGGCTTGGACAAGCCGGCTCCCCTCCATTTGGAGGGGGCGCTTTCGAGTTCGGGGCCGTTGGCCCTGGGAAGCGGAACCGTCGAGGTCACCGGGGAGCTCGACCCAAAGAGCGGCAACGCCAGCCTCGACCTCACCTTTGACGGCACGAAGCTGGCCCTCGGGGATTTCGAGCAGGCGAGTCTCGGACTCGAGAGCACGCTTGCACTGAGTGGGGACGCGCTGGGGGTGGAGCAGCTCTCCCTCGACAGTCCGGCGCTCACCCTGGAGGCCAGCGGAGCCCTGCGGGGTATCGAGACTGGGGAGTTCTATCTGGCCGACGTCAAGGGCCAGGCCTCCTACCTGCCCGACGCCCTCGCCCCCCTGCTCGAAGGGGTGCTTCCGGGTCGCTTCGAGGGTTCGGAGCGCAAGCAGGTCGAACTCTCCTTCGACGGACCCCTGGAGGGTTTCCAGCCCGAGGACCTGCTGGGTGGGGCCAAGGGGCATTCGACGATCGAACTGGGCACCTACAGCGCTTTTGGCTTGGATGTCCAGGGTGGGGTCGCTCTCGACCTCGAACCAGGCAGCTTGAAGCTGGGTGGCGAACTGAACGCCGCCGGAGGGGCCTTCAACCTGGCCCTCGATTACAGCGGCGACGGCGCCGGTCTCAGCCTCTCCCTGAGCGGTGCCCAGGCCGATGCGCGCCTCGCACCCCTGCTTGGAGAACTGCATCCGGTCTTCAGCGGCTTGGAGAAGGTCGAGGGCGCTGCCCTCGACGGACTGCTCGACGCCAAGCTCTCCCTGCGCATCGACGGGCCGATCGATCTAGCGGGACTCGCCCAGGGTTTCGACCTCTCCCGGGTACGGGGAGAGGGATCGCTCAGCCTCTCCCAGGCACACATCACCGGCTCACCCCTCCTAGCCAAGCTCTTGAGCGCCGCCGGCCGTCCGGCGGAGACGCCCATCGACATGGCGCCCATCGCCTTTCACTTCGACGGCAAGAGGCTGAGCTATCGCGAGCCCTGGACCTGGCGTATCGGCGGCATCGAGACGCGCTTCACGGGAGGCGTCGGTGTGGACGGCAAGTTGGACATGGCGTGGGAGATCCCGATCACGGAGGCGATGATCGCCAAGCACGGCTTCCTCGAGGGGCTGGCCGGAAGGCTGGTGAGTGTTCCTCTCGGCGGCACCCTGACGGCACCCAAGCTCGACTGGAAGAACGCCTTCAAGGGTCTGACCGAGGGGGCCGCCAAGGAGGCCCTACGCGACGAGCTCGAGGGGCTGATCGACAAGAAGCTGCCCGGGGCGGACAAACTCGGGGCGGGCAAGCTCGACGCCGGAGAACTCGGCAAGAAGCTCTTCGGCGGCGGCAAGAAGAAAAAGGGTGGTGGCCGCCGCTAGGCCGCCTCGGAGGGGCTGCCCTCGTCCTCGGCGGGGCCCCCTTCCCTTCGTCGCTTACGGCGTCGTTCCCGGGGAGGCCCGCTGCCCAGCATGATCGCCACCGGGCGGGTCGATTCGGAGCTGGCCAGGCAGATCTGTAGCCCCGCGGTCAAGGGGACGGCGAGGAAGCCGCCGACCACTCCCCACAGTCCGCTCCAGACCACTACCGAGACCACCACCACCAGGGGCGAGAGGTTCAGCTCGCGCCCGAGGATGCGCGGTTCGATGAAGGAGCCCAGGCTGAGGTTCACCGACAGGTAGACGATGACGACGATCACCGCCTTGACCCAGCTCGCTTCGTACGCCAGCGCGGTGATGGTGGGGAAGATGCCTGCAATGATGCTGCCGAAGGTGGGGATGTAGTTGAGCAGGAAGGTCAGGAACCCGAACAGCAGCGCGTAGGGGATCTCGAGCCAGACCAGGGCCAGGTAACAGAGCGCGCCGGTCAGGAAGGAGACCACCGTCTTGACGCCCAGGTAGCGCTGGATTCCACGCCCGATCGTCTCGAGGACCTTGGCCGCTTCGTCCCGCCGGTCCCCGGCGATGGCCAGGATCTTGCGCCGGAAGACCGCCTGCTCGGCGAAGATGAAGACCATGTAGATCATCACCAGCACCAGAGTGGTGATGAAGCCGAGCCCGCCGATGGCCAGGTCGCTGGCGATCACATCGATCTGGACGTTGTGCAGAGCCTGCTCGATGTAGTTGACCAGTCCCGTGGGGAGCTCGGACTCCTTGAGCTTGAGGGTGATGCCGGCGACGATCTCCTTCCAACCGCCGGCCTGGCGCATGGCCTCCTCCTGGCTGGGAGCCAGGGGGTCGAAACGAGCGGGCTCCTCCCTCGGTTCTTGGGTGACCGCTGCTGCAGCCGTCTCGGGATCGAGGGGCGGCCCGGCCTCCTCCGAACCGAGTCCCGGCTCGCTTTCCTGAACCGCGGCCGAGTTGCCCTCGAGGAAGGCCTGGATGTTCGCCTGGAAGAGCAGCCCCACCTGGACCAAGCCCAAGAAGAGCAGCCAGACCATGAGCACCACGGTCAGGGCGGGCGGGATGCCGCGGCGCGCCAGGCCAATCACGATCGGCTGCAGCATGCTCGCCAGGAGGAAGGCGATGGCGAGGGGCTTGAGGATGTCCGCCCCCACGTTCAGCACCCACCCGATCAGGATGGTTGCAATGACGCCGAGGAGGAAGGTCGTGGCCCGGTTGGCCTTGGACATGCTCCTAGGGTAACCGCCGGCGGCCCCCCTCCGCGAGGTGGAGCCCGGGGCTCCTGGTAGAGTGGGGCTCGAAGGAGGTCCGTCGATGCTCATTCCCCTGGTCATGCTTCTCGTTCCGTTCCCCTCTCCGGTCCAAGACACGGGCTCCAGGGTCACCCCCGCTGGGGAGGAGGAGGTCAAGGCCTATCTGGCCCGCTATCGGGACGCATCCAAGAGCGGCGATGCTCGAGCGATCGCCGCCGCCCTGGCCCCGATGACGGCCCACGACAATCCCGAGTTCCTGCGGCCGGCCCTCGACACGATCAGTTACCGCGCGAGCTCCTTCGACAAGCGCGAGGCGAGGCGTGAGGCGGCCGAGCTGGGTTCGACCTCCAAGAAGGACATCGACGTGGCGCTCCTGCATCGCGAGGCGCAGGTGCAGGTCGCCGCGGCGTTCGTTCTGGCCAACTATCCCGGGGAGCCCAAGGCTCTGAAGGGGTTGCTCAAGGCCTACAAGGACAAGGCGGTGCGCAAGTCCAAGCCCAAGGCCTTCGCCGCGATCATCACCGCCCTGGCCACCCTGGGTTACGACAAACTCGAGAAGGAGATGCTGCAGCTCGTCGACCAGGCCACCGAGGAGGCGACCGCGCGGGCGGCGGTGCGCTACTTCGGGATCATTCGCAGCCACAACTACTCCGCCCTGAAGAAGCTGGCCCAGATGCTCACGGCCCCCGCTCCGGGCGACGTGAACTCCGCCTCCAACCCTCCCGCCGGTTATTGGGCCGGACGCTGGGAGGTGTGGAACTGGATCCGGCGCGATGTGACCTGGTCCCTGAAGCAGGTCACCGGCGAGACCTTCCGTCCCGCCGAGGGTGAGCATGAAGGGGATACGAAGCGCGCACTCGAGTTCCTGAAGGCCAACAAGAAGAAGCTCGACCTGCGGTGAAGTGGGTCTCCTTGCTCTTTTTGGTGGGGGTGATCTTCCTGTCGACCTCCCCCTCGGCGGCGGAAGCTCCTCTTCGCCAGGACCCGCCCTCCGTCTCCGAGCTCCTGCGCACGATCCAAAAAAACAGGGACGGCACCGACCCCGTCGTTTTCGAAGAGCTTGCCCAGCACGCCTCGTCGGCGGCCCTGAAGGCCCTCGATCGGGCTTTGGGGGTCCTGCGCGATGAGACCCAGCGTGAACGGGTCTATGACGCCTTAGCGGCGTTTGCGGGGGTGGAGGCGCTCGCTCCCCGGGCGCTCTCGCTGGTCGAGAGGGAGGTTCGCCGGGCGAAGAGCGCTCCGTCGCGCCTTGCGGCGGCCCATGCGCTGCTTGCCTTCGATCCCCTCGACCTGGCCCGGGAGCTGGCGGTCGAGCACCGCGATCCCCTCGTGCGCGGGCTCTTAGGCGACGCCCTGGTCGTCGTGCGCGCAGCTTCGGAGGATCCTTCAGAGGTGCAGGCCATCCTTCAAGGGGGGCTCAGCCTCGAAGGGGGGGTGCACTACCTGGGGATCGACCCCGACCGGGCGGCGCGCTTGGCCCAGCGTCCCCATCGAGAGGTCGTGCGCGAGGCCCTCGCCGCCCTCCAGAGCCGGGAGTGCCGCGCGGTCCTGGCGCGGGCCTTGGGAGATCCAAAGCTCGGGCGTCTCTGGAAGCTCCTGCTATTGCGACTGCTGGTCGAGGAGCGCGGGCCGGAGGTGGACGCCGCCTTCGCCACCGCCTGCCGGGACGCCGATGGGACCGTAGCGCTCCTCGCGATCGACCTCTTGGCGCGTCGCGTCGATCAAGGGGGCCGCGCCGAGATCCTCGAAGGTCTGCTCGACCACCGCGAGGCCGCCGTGCGCCGGGCGGCGCTGGCGGCCCTCGGTCGCATCGCCCAGGGGGACGCTGCGTTCCGCCGGCGGCTCTCCGACTGGGCCGGGGATTCCGATCCCGCCCTGCGCATGGGCGCGGCGGCGGCCCTGGCCGAGGTGCGCACGCCGGAGGCGGTCGCGACGCTGGTGGGGATGATCCCCGACGAGGAGTGGTCGGTGCGTGCCGAAGTGCTTGCGGCCCTCTTGTCGGTACGGCCCAAGGCGGCGATCCCGATCCTGATCGAACGGCTCGAGAGTGAGCCGGGGCGCCTGGCGGCGGACGTGCACTCCACCCTGGTCGGGATCACGGGTCAGGACCTGGGCCGCCGCGCCGATCCGTGGCGGCGCTGGTGGCAGGGGGAGGGAGAGCGTTTCCACGTACCGGGACGGGCCGCGGCCCAGCGGGCCCTCGACCGGCGGGCCGCGGCCCATGCCCGCAGCAAGACAGCGGCTGCCCCGGCCGATTTCTACCGGATCGAGGTCGAGAGCGAGCGGGTGGTCTTCGTCCTCGACATCTCGGGTTCGATGCGCCTGCCGGCGAAGAGCGTGGGGCGCATCGAGCGCTCGCGCATGGACCTGGCCAAGGAAGAGCTCAGCGAGGTGCTGCGCAAGCTGCCCGATGGAACGCGCTTCAACCTGATCTTTTTCGAGGAGGAGGTCCACGCCTTCGCTCGGCGCACGCAGGAGATGAATCGCTCCCAGCGCGCCAAGGCACTGCGCTTCGTCGCGGATCAGTACGCCATCGGTTCGACCGCGCTCTACCCCGCCCTGAAGCTCGCCTTCCAGGATCCCCTGGTCGACACGATCTACCTGCTCTCCGACGGAGCGCCGACGGTGGGTGAGATCACCGACATCGAGGAGATCCGCGCCGAGGTGGCGCGCTGGAACGGCGCGCGTCACGTCAGGATTCACGGCATCTCGATGGGCCAGGACTCGACTCTCCTGCGCTGGCTCTGCGAGGACACCGGGGGCAGCTACCGCCGCGTGGACTGACCCCGCGGGCCGCGCTCGCAACCACCCGGGGGATGTCCTAGGCTGGCACGCCGTGAGCGAATCCCCCGTACAAGTGATGGCCGAGCCCGCTCGGCGTTTGCCTAGTGCTCCCCAGGCGACGCCCGATCCCTGTGCCCTGGTGCTCTTCGGAGTCACCGGCGACCTCGCCCGGCGCAAGATCGTGCCCGCGCTCTACCACCTGGCGGTAGCCGGGGCCCTGCCCGAGCACTTTGCCCTGGTGGGTTTCTCGCGCTCGGCGGGGGACGATGGCGCCCTGCGCCAGAGGCTGCGGAGCGCTTTGGAAACCCACGTCAAGGGCGGGCTCGACGAGGGGGTCTGGAAGCGCTTTGCCCCCCGCATCCACGCCGTTCCCGGGGCCGTCGATGACCTCGTCGCCTACGCGCGCCTCTCGAAGAAGCTCGACGAGCTCGATCGGGAGTACGGCACCGAGGGTAACCACCTCTTCTATTTCGCCACTCCCTCGTCGATCTTTGCAGCGATCCTCTCCCAGCTCAAGAAGTCCGAGCTGGTGGTGCCGCGCCGTAAGGCGTCGACGCGACCCTGGTCCCGAGTCATCATCGAAAAACCCCTGGGGCACGACCTGGCGAGTTTCGAGGAGCTGACCGCCGTGACCCGCGGCGTGCTCGATGAGCACCAGATCTATCGCATCGATCACTATCTGGGAAAGGAGACGGTCCAGAACATCCTCGTCTTCCGCTTCGCGAACGCGATCTTCGAGCCACTCTGGAATCAGCGCCACATCGACCACGTGGAGATCACGATGGCCGAGAGCATCGGCGTCGAGGGCCGGGGGTCGTTCTACGAAGAAACGGGGGTCGTGCGGGACATCGTGCAGAACCACCTCCTGCAGGTCTTGGCTCTCTGCACGATGGAGCCGCCGGTCGATTTCGGTCCCTACGAGATTCGCAACATGAAGAGCCAGGTGCTGCGTTCCCTGCGCCTGCTCCATCCCGGCGAGGTCGGTGAGAATGTCGTCTGGGGCCAGTACGAGGGCTATCGCGAGGAGCCGGGGGTCGATGCCCACTCGCGCACACCGACCTTCGTCGCCATGCGCGCTTTCATCGACAACTGGCGATGGAATGGGGTGCCGTTCTATCTGCGGGCGGGCAAGGGATTGGCTGGAAGGTTGACCGAGGTCAGCTTCCACTTCCGCTCCGTTCCGGCCTGCCTCTTCGGGGACGAGACGACCTGTCGCTTGATTCCCTCCAACGTGCTCAAGATCCGCATTCAGCCCGACGAGGGGATTTCCCTGGCGGTGGCCTCCAAGGTTCCGGGGGAGGGGCAGGGAGTGGGTGGCGTCAACATGGACTTCAGCTATGCGGAGGCCTTCGACCGCAAGCCGCCCGAGGCCTATGAGCGCCTCCTGCTCGACTGCATGCGCGGCGATCCGACCCTTTTCGCCCGCAAGGACGAGGTCGAGTTCTCTTGGGAGTTCGTCGATCCGATCCTGGCTGCCTACGAGGGTTCCAAGTTGCCTCTTTCCATCTATCCGCGGGGTTCCCAGGGCCCGGCGGAGGCTGCCGAGTTGCTCTCGCGCTCGGGACACAAGTGGGGCCCGATTTCGTGAGGCGCGTTCAGATCGAAGAGGACCTGGTCCGTCCGGCGACCGAGTGGCTGGTCTCCCGCATCGAGGCTTCCATCCGTGCCCGTGGTTTGGCCTGCATCGCCCTCTGCGGAGGGTCGACTCCAGGCCCTGTCTACCGCGCCCTGGCGGAGCGGATCGATTGGTCGGCGGTGCACATCTATTTCGGCGATGAACGCTGTGTGTCGCCCGAGGATCCGGAGTCGACCTATCGACTCGTGCGGGAATCTCTCCTCGATCGGATCGCCGGCCCAGCGCCGGTGGTGCACCGGATGGAGGGCGAGGATCCCGACCATGCGGCCGCGGCGCGGCGCTACGCGCGCGACCTGCCGGAGCGGCTGGATGTGGCGCTGCAAGGCATGGGCTCCGACGGGCACACCGCGTCGCTCTTTCCGGGCCACCCCGCGGTCGAGGTCTGGGATCGGCGCGTCGTTGCGGTCTTGGACGCCCCCAAACCGCCGCCGGAGCGTTTGAGCTTGACCCTGCCGGTCCTTTCCGAGGCGAGGGAGACTCTGGTTCTGGCCCGCGGCGGCGACAAGGCCCAGGCTGCTGCCCGGGCCCTGCACGGTCCTCTCGATCCGGCGGCATGTCCGGTACAGATCTGCCGCGGAGGAACATGGATTCTCGACCCGGCCGCCGCGGCGGCGCTCGACTTGGAGGCGTTGGAATGACGGAAGAGGTCGCCTTGGCGGACATCGGCATGGTGGGACTGGGAGTGATGGGGGCGAACCTGGCCCGCAACCTCGCCGACCACGGGCATGTCGTCGCGGTACACGATCGGGATCGGGAGCGGGTGGAGGCCGTCGCGGGCGAGGGGGAGGCCTTCATGGGGGCTCCGGATCTCGCCGCGCTCGTCGCCTCCCTCGCCCGGCCTCGGCGCATCGTGATCCTGGTGCCCGCCGGCGAGGCGGTGGACGCGGTGCTGAGCGATCTCGCGCCCCTGCTCGAGCAGGGGGACATCGTCATCGACGGCGGTAATTCGCGCTGGCGGGAGACCGAGCGCCGGGAGCGCGCCTATGCCGAACGCGGATTGCACCTGGTCGGCATGGGGGTCAGCGGTGGGGCCGAGGGAGCGCGCCGAGGCCCGGCGCTCATGCCCGGCGGTTCGGTCGAGGCATGGCAGGCCCTGCGTCCCAGTCTCGAGGCGATCGCGGCCCGAACGGAGGCGGGGCCCTGTGTGACCCACGTCGGCCCGGGGGGCGCGGGCCACTTCGTCAAGATGGTCCACAACGGTATCGAGTATGCGGACATGCAGCTCATCGCCGAGGTCTATGACCTCCTGCGCCGGGCCTTGGGGTGCTCGGCGAATGAAGCCGCCGATCACTTTGCCGCTTGGAATGACGGCCCCCTGGAATCCTTCCTGATCGAGCTCACCGCCCGCATCCTGCGGGTGACCGAGGGGGGCCGGCCCCTGATCGATCAGGTGCTCGACCGGGCCGGTCAGAAGGGAACCGGACGCTGGACGGTGATGGAGGCGGTGGAGCGCGGGGTGGCGATACCCACCATCGCCGCAGCCCTCGATGCGCGGGTGCTTTCGAGCCAAAAGGAGGAGCGCGTCCAGGCCGCCTCGGTTCTGGCCGGCCCCCCCGAGCCGCCTCTCTTCCCGCCGACCAAGGAGCGCTTGGGCGCGCTCGAGCAGGCTCTCCTGGCGGGCAAGCTCTGCGCCTATGCCCAGGGGCTGGCGCTCATCGGGCGCGCTTCGAGGGAGCAGGACTGGGGGATCGATGCAGCCGAACTGGCGCGCATCTGGGGGGGCGGCTGCATCATCCGTGCGCGCCTCCTTGGGGAGGTGCGCGCGGCCTACGCCGAGGAGCCGCCGGTGAACCTGCTCCTCGCTCCGGCCATCGCGGAGCAGATGCGGGGGGCGCTACCCCACTTGCGACAGGTGGTGGCCGAGGGGGCCGCCCGTGGGCTCCCCCTGCCGGCCCTCTCCGCCAGCCTGGCCTACTACGACGCCTACCGCAGCCCGGAACTGCCCCAGAACCTGATCCAGGCCCAGCGGGACGCCTTTGGCGGCCATACCTACCAGCGCCGCGACGATCCATCGGGGCCTCCGGTCCACTCCGCCTGGTGATACCGGCTCAGGCGAGAATCCGGTCCCACCGGGATGTGGCGGTGGGTACCAGATTCCGTCCTGACTCGGAAACATCCGCCCCGGCGCTGCAATCACTCTAGCGAGAGATTCTCAGCCGCCACCACGACCGTGACCCACTCCGATGCAGACCTCGCCCAGCTCCTGGAGCGCCATGCCTGGCTCGACGCCCTGGCCGCGGGCCTGGTTCGCGATGAGGCCAGTGCCGCGGATCTCGTCCAGGCCACCGCACTCGCGGCTCTTCAGCATCGCAGCCGGGGGGGCAGGATCGGACGCTCCTGGCTCGAAGCGGTCCTGCGACGCCTGGCCGCCTTCCAATACCGCAGTGATGCGAATCGTCGCGCTCGAGAAGAGGAGGCTGCCAAGCGGGACGGCCTGCCCTCTACCCTCGAGCTGAACCAACGCATCGAGCTGCACCGCCGTCTGGCCCAACTAGTCGATGAGCTCGAGGAGCCGTACCGTTCCACCGTGCTGCTCTACTACTTCGAGGGACTGTCGGTCAAACGCATCGCCCAGGGACAGGGGGTCCCGCAGGCGACCGTGCGTACCCATCTCTTCCGGGCCAGGAAACGGCTCAAGAGTACTTTGGAAAGGGAGTTCGGTCGGGACGAATGGTTCCCGCTCCTGCTGCTCTTCCTCACCCGCAGACCGCCGGGGAGTGGGGTCTCTCCCCAGCCCGCCCTGTCGCGGACGCTCCTCACCGGGGGCCTCGCCGCCGCCTCCCTTCTCACCGTGGGCCTCTTCGTGAACGGGCTTTCAGGGCGTGGAGGCCGCTCGCGGATCCCCGTTTCGCGCACCGGCGCCCCCGCGGAATCCCCGGCGGGAGCCTTTCCGATCCTGCGGGCTCCCGACCGGGTGGGCGCGGCCCTGCGGTCCCAACCCGAGGGGACGCAGGGCCACGCAGCCCGTGACACCGATGGGGTCAGCGCGACCTTCCTCGTCGTCGATGCATCGAGCGGGGAGCCGCTTCCCCGCTACGATCTCGGTCCGGCCGGTTCCTCCGATGAAGCGGGCCGGATCATGCTGCACGCCGGAGAGGCCGGCATCGACCTCCGTCTCCTCGACGATGCGCAATGGTGGGAGCGCCAGGGACGGGGACACTGGCTGGAGTCACCTCCAACGATGCACCTGAATCGCCCCCTCTTCGACGCGCCGCCCGAGGAGCGCAGGATCGCGGTCGTCACCGGCCCCTCCTTCAGGCTGCGCTTCGATCCGGTGCCGCTCGCCGGAGCTACGCCCATGCGGGTCCGACTGACCTCACCGAAGGTGCCGCTGCAAAATCAGGAGTGGTGGGTGACCGCGACCACCCGTACGCGGTGGGCCGGTGGGGGCACGGCTTGGTTGCGTTTCTTGCCCCTGCCTTCCGAACTGCTCGCCGCCGGGCCCCCCTGGCGGATGGAGATCACGAGCGCGGACGGACTACAGGGTGCGAGCGTCGAGCTGGATCGAATCGAGGGCCAGGAGAACGACGTGGCGGTCAGGCTCGAACCGCGCGGTCGCTTGGAGGTCCAAGTCCAAGGGAGCCTCGAGGATGACGGCCTCCTGCGGCTCTATCGCGGCGAAGAACTCTTGCAGGTCACCTCTCTGCGGACGCCGGCGCAGGATCTTCCGATCCGCTTCGACGGGCTCATGCCGGGGGAGTACCGGCTCCGAACCTCCCTCTCCCGCTATCGGGATTCCCACGAGGAGGTGACTCTGGTGGGGGGGGAGGTGCGGCCGGTGAGCTTGGCACTGGAAGCCCTGACGGGGCTCTCCACGCTGAGCGGGACGCTGCACAGGACGGGCGGAAAGCCCAAGTCGCCCACGGCCCTGGTCATGCTGGAGGATCCGCGCCGAGTCGATGGCGTGCGCTGGGCCTACCCGAACTGGGAGGAGGATGGTGAGGGGGGATACTCGGCTCTCTTTCGCTTCGAGAACGTGCCGCCCGGCGAGTACCGCGTCGAGCCGGTCAGTCCTCGGGAGCACGTTACCTGCGAGCCGCCGCGGATGGAGGTGCATCTGCCGGGGCAACCACCGCTGGAGTTCGTGCAGCCCAGGGAGGTGGAGAGGGCGGACCTGCGCTTCCGCTTCCGCAATCTCGACCTGGCTCGCGGAGAGTTGGCCGTGGTCTATCGCATCGACGGGGGGCCTTGGCGGCGTTTGTACCGCGAGCGCGCGCCGGCGAAAGACTCCTCGGCGGTGAGCTGGAACCTCTCGATCGGCGGCAGTCTTTGGGCCCGGCTCCGCGAGCCGATCCTGCTCGATCTTGCTGCCGACGCCGAGTTGGAATGGTACGTCTTGGGCGACGGTGTGGCTCTGGCCGAGGGCTCCAGGCGGGAGATCGTTCACGGCCCCGATGGCGAGGCGATCGAAGTCGAGCTGGAGAGGGGATGGAGCCTGCGTGTTCGCTGTGCGACCCGTGCCGACCGGCAACGCCGGCCCCTGGAAGGCGTGCGTTTCTTGAGCGCCACGCGGGAGCTGGGACGGAGTGACGAACGTGGGTTTGCCTTGATCGGTGGTCCGGGGGCTCCCCCGTCCCTGCGCGTGGAATACCCGGGCCTACACCCAAGCGGCGGGGACTTGGACCCGGAGGAGGGTTCCTGGAGGGGCTCCTGCCTGCTGGTTTGGGTGATTCTCGAGCCGTGACACCGCTCCCCGTGCTCGGGCGGTGACTCATCCCCGATCTGGCGCGATTCCCACGAAACCCAGGCGGCAGCGGTGCAACTAGAGGGGATGCTTGCCTCGCAAGAGGTCCATTGCCCCTTCCTTTGCCATGCAGTCAGCCCCCTCACTCCGTCCCCTTCGAGCTACCGTGCTCTCGCGCCGAACACTCCCTTTCTTCTTGCTCCTCGTCTGCGCCGGTTCCTCCGCGGGCCAGTCGGGGACGGGTCTGGGGCAGCGCAGCTCCGATCCCTTCACCCTGCAGGCGTTGCTCAAACTGACCTCGAACCAGGTCAGTGTGGGTGGGCACATGGGCTTCAGCATCGCCGTCGGCCAGGGGAGGGTCCTGGTCGGCGCACCCATGGATGATGGGGCGGGGACCTGCAGCGGCGCTGCGTTTCTTTTTGACGCTTCCACGGGGCAGGAGCTGCACGAGTTCATGCCGACCGGATCGAGCGGCTTCGACCTCTACGGGACTTCGGTGGCCGTCGATGGCGATCTCGCCCTGGTCGGTGCTCCCGATTCCAGCCTCGACCTGGCTGGAGCGGTGCATCTGCTCGATCTGCGCAACCGGCAGGAGCTCGGGGTCCTGTTCTCGCCCGACGGTGCCCCGGTGGATCTGTTCGGCGAGGGAGTCGCCTTGTCCGGTCACACGGCGGTTTGCGGGGCTCCCGGACAGGATGGAGCCGCCCCCCAAGGGGGTGCGGCTTACGTCATCGATCTCCTGACCGGCAGACTCTGCTCAAACTGACCGCCGACGACGCGGAGTTTGATGATGCGCTGGGGACGCGAGTGGCGATATCCGGAGACCTGATCCTGGCTTCGGCAGTCGGCCAGGACGTCAACGGCTCCTCTTCCGGTGCGGTCTACGTCTTCGATCGCTTCACCGGACAGCAGCTACACAAGTTGACGCCCGACGATGCGCAGGCCGGGGACCTGTTCGGCCAGAGCATCGCACTCGACGGGGATTTGGCCGTCGTCGGGACGCTCTTCAAGGATGGTGGCGAAGGTGCCGCCTATCTCTTCAATGCTCGGACCGGCAGGCAGCTCTACCGGCTCGTGCCTCTCACCGGGGACCGGGGCCAGTTCGGGAGTTCGGTCGCGATCGAGGGTAACTCCGTACTCGTCGGCGCTCCCTTCGACATCTTTCTGGGGAGCGCAACGACCGGCGCCGCTTTCCTCTTCGATGCGGGAACCGGTCGCCAGGTTGCACGACTCTTGCCGGCGGACCTGCGCCCCAACAACCTCTTCGGGAGTGCGGTTTCTCTGCAGGGCAACCTGGCTGTCGTCGGAGCGAAGGGGGACGATGAAGTCGGTCCCGCATCGGGAGCGGCTTACACCTTCGACCTCGGCTATTGACGTCCGCGGCGAAGGCGATGAAGGCGATGTGAACGGCGGATTGGTGGCCGATCCGTGATCGCTGAGCATTTGGGATGAGCAGTTGGGGGCTTCATTGGGGAAGAGAGGCGGACGTGGGCTAGAGTTCTTGGCAGTGTCCGCTCACCCCCAAAGGAAACGGCGTGAAGATCCTCTCCCCTAGCGCTCTTTTTCTTGCTGCCCTCTTCGGCGGCTTCGCAATCGGCGACCTCCAGGCCCAGGTATCACTGAGCGGGGCCGGCGGACGTTCCCCGGCTTGGACTCGACCGGTGGTCTCCTGGTCGTCCCTCGGTCCGGGCGGCGGCGGTTGGATCTCCTGCATCACGGTCGTGGATGATCCGGGCCACACGCTCTACGTCGGTAGCGATGTCGGCGGCATCTACCGCAGCAGCGATGGGGGAGCGACGTGGGAACTCAAGAACCGGGGTCTTGGGATGTACTACATCCAGGACATCGCCTTCGATCCCCAGGTGAAGAGCACCCTCTACGCGGCGACCCGTGGGGGCCTCTTCAAGTCCGTGGATGGGGGCGACCATTGGGAGGCCAAGCGCACGGGCTTTCCCCCCTTGGAGGAGTTTTCGTTCAGTGCACCCCTGAGCGACATCGCGGTCGATCCGGTGCACCCGGGCACCCTCTATGTCGGCGTGGGCGTACCCCGGGCGGGCTACGAGGCGTTTCACGGCTACCACTGGAGCTCCTCGGCTACCAAGGGGGCGATCTTCAAGAGCAGCGATCACGGGGAGAGCTGGACATTGATCCAGGGCACCGGCATCGATCCGGACGCGATGATCTACTCCCTGGAGGTCGACCCCAGCCAACCCAGTCGCCTCTACGCCGCCACCAGTGCGGGGATCTACCGCAGTACCGATTCGGGGGCGAGCTGGTCACCGAGCAACACGGGCCTGCCGCAACTCATGGCGATGGCATTGACCCTGGATCCCACGAGCCCCAGTGTGCTTTACACCACCCTCTGGGCTGAGCCGGGATCAGCCCAGTGGCAAGGTGGGGTCTACAAGAGCACCGATGGCGGCACTAGCTGGGTAGCGAAGAACAGCGGTCTGGACAAGTCCATCGATCCCGAGGCGGGGCTCACCAGCAACTACCCCGAGCTGCTGGTGGATCCCCAGAATCCGCAGGTCCTCTATGTGGGCCATACCCCCTGGTGGCCCGAGCCAGGGGTCTACAAGTCGGTGGACGGGGGCGATCATTGGAGCTGGGTGACGCGCTCGGAGCCGCCCAACGTGAACATGGACCTGGGTTGGATCGTGGAGCACGGGCCCTTCGAGCGCAGCATGGCCATCGATCCCTTGAGTGGCCAAGTCTACCTGGGGACCTCGACCCATCTCTTCACCAGCGGGGACGGGGGGGCGACTTGGCAGCAGCTCTACACCGATGCGGTGGGGGGCGGCTACTGGAAGGGACGCGGACTGGAGACCTCGGTCGTGCAGGATGTCGTCGTCGATCCCAGCGACCCGAGCCGGATCTACGTCGGCTACTGGGATATGGGTTTCTTGAAGAGCATCGACGGTGGGAATTCCTTCAAGCGCACCTTCGCCGGGATGACCTACGACTCCAACACCTTTTCCATCGTGGTGGATCCGCTGCAACCCGGTCGCATTTGGGCGGCCACCGGGTGGTGGGAGGAGAACAAGGGGGAGGTCGTGTTGAGTACGGACTTCGGCGAGACCTGGGTCCGCCGCGCCACCGGCCTGCCGGTTGCGCAGGTTTGGTCCCTCGCCCTCGACGAATTCAGTTCGCCTTCCGCGTGCACCCTCTATGCCACCAGCTATGGTCACGGTGTCTACAAGACCAGCGACGGCGGGCAGAGCTGGAGTGCGGTCAATCAGGGGCTGGGGGTCGGTCCCAACCGTCAGGCGATCGAGGTGGCGGTCTCCCCGAGCACCCCGGGACTCGTTTTCGCCGGTTTCGAAGCCCTGGACGTGGAGCACGTGGGGGGAACCGACACCTATCAGGGGGGACTTTTCCGTTCGGCGGACGGTGGTGCCCACTGGGTGCGAGTCGATCGCAGTCTGCCGCAGATGACGGTCTGGGATATCGCTTTCGATCCAGGGGATCCGCTGGTCGTCTACTCGGCCGTGAGCGGGGCCTACGACCACACCCGGCAGGTCACCTATCCCGGAGGGATCTACAAGAGCACCGATGGGGGGCTGCACTGGACGAACAGCAGCACCGGATTCGGTTCCCTGGGCAAGCTGCATGTGGTTTCGGTGGCGGTTTGCCCGACCCAGAGCAACCTGGTCATGGCGGTGACCACCGACAGCCCCTTCCACGACCGCAGCAGTGGCCGAGGGATTTGGGTGAGCAGCGATGCGGGCGGCCACTGGTCTCCGGTCAACGGATCTGGGAAAGACGGGGGCCTGGGCATCCTCGACTTCGTGGTGATCGCCTTCGACCCCTCCCACCCGAGGCGGGTCTACGCGGGCAGTTCGGGCAACGGCCTCTTCCGCGGCCTTTTCCGCTAGTCGTTCTCCGGCTGGCCCGGCTCCGCTCGGCCCGGCCGAGGGTCGCCGGAGCGGAGTTCCCACGTGTACCGGCCGAAGGTGTCGGCGGGCCAATACCCCGCTGAACGATCGTTCCTCTGGCTCTTTCGGGTCGCTGGGAGGTGTCAGGTGCAGGTGTTGCCCTGCCCCTAAGGCAAACCGTGTTACCCAGGGTTGGAGGAGTGCTAGGGTGGCCCAAGCTGGCCACAGGCTCGTATTCCGAGTGCTCCTCGATGCTCGCCAGGATTCCGCTGGGCTAGCTTCCTGGACCGGGTTCGAGGTGCCGAGTGCCCCTGCAGGGATACAACCCGGAGATCCCCATGAAACCCAACTGCTCCAGCCTTCTTCTCGCGCTCACCATGGCCCTGGTGTCCGGGCAAGTCGAGGCCCAGTCAACCGAGTACCTAGAGTTCGGGCCGCCGGATCCCCAGATCAATCACCGCTTCGGCTACGCGGTTGCAATTAAGGGGAGTTGGGCTGTCGTCGGCGCGAACGGGGACAATGGCAATGGTCCTGCGTCAGGAGCTGTCTACGTAGTTAATTGGACAACCGGGCAGCAACTGCATAAACTCGTGCCCACCGATCTCGCACTGGGTGATCAGTTCGGTTCCTCCGTCGCGATCGATGGGAAGACGGTGATCGTCGGAGCACCAAAGAGCGACGCCTCCGGCCACGATTCTGGCGCAGCCTATGTCTTTGACCTTGAGACGGGAGCACAGCTTGCCAAGCTGGTTCCGAATCATGGTCGTCCGGAAGCCAATTTCGGGGCTGCGGTGGGAATCGATGGGTCGGTCATCATCGTCGGAGCACCCTTCGAGTCCCATAGCGACAAGAAGAACGGAGCTGCCTATCTTTTTGATGCCCTCAGTGGTCATCAATTGGGAAAGCTGGTTTCCAGCGATCTCCACAACTACGACAACTTCGGCGCCGCGGTTGTCATTCAGGGCAACCGTGCTGTCGTCGGCGCGCCTGGAGCTGACACTTCTAGCAAGAAGAATGTCGGTGCCGTCTACGTCTTTGACGTTGTGACGGGAACGCAGATCCGGAAACTGCTATCGGCGGACAAGCCCAAAGGCCAGCAATTCGGCTCGTCTCTCGCGGCCAGCGGAACGAACCTCATTGCCGGGGCGCCATTTGACGATTCTCACGGGAAGAAATCCGGCGCAGCCTACCTATTGGATATATCCACGGGTCAGGAGTTGGCCAAACTGCTACCGGAAGACGGAGGTCCTTATGAGTATTTCGGCTGGTCGGTGGGGATCAGTGGGACACGGGCAGTCGTGGGCGCGTATTACTCCGTCGTGCTTGGAATGGGAACGGGTGCGGCATATGTGTTCGACACGTCTACGGGTCAACAGGTACAGAAACTCATCGCCTCCGATGGGGAAGGCGGGGATGCTCTCGGATGGTCCGTGGGATTGGATGGGTCGGCGGCGATTGCCGGCGCCCGGGACAAGAACACGAGCGCAGTAGGGGCCGGGAAAGCCTATGTGTTCTACCCTGAATCGGGCTGGGAGCGGAGCCCATTCAATGGACACTGGTACCTGGCTACGAACATCGAACGGACTTGGGCTGGGGCGGAAGCGGAGGCTCGCTGCTTCGGTGGACATTTGGCAACCATCCGCAACCAGGCGGAGAACGATTGGTTGGTGAGCAAGCTGAGGCAAGACAGCAGTTCACGCTGGATTGGATACAACGACCTAACGGTCGAGGGGCAGTTCGAGTGGGTCAGTGGGGAACCCAGTGGATTCGAGAACTGGTACCCCGGAGAGCCAGATGACTCTGGCGGTGCGGACTGGACATCGTGGGACTCGGTTACGGGTATGTGGTTCGATGAACCCCAATCCCCGGAGCGTCCTTCTATCGTGGAGGTGATCTCGCAGGATTGCGACGGAGACAACCTCCCCGATGCCTACCAGATAGCCCGGGATCCCAGTTTGGACTGGGACGGCAATGGGATCTTGGACTCGTGTTCCCCGCCGAACTTCTGTATCGCCCTGATCAACAGCACCGGGATGGCCGCAGGCATAGGGGCACAGGGATCGCCGGTCTTGGCGGAGGAATCGGTTACCTTGACGGCTTGGGACTTACCCCTGAACGAGACTGGTTACTTCATGACCAGCGAGACCCGGGGGTACCTGCCCCACTTCGGAGGTAGCGCGGGCATTCTCTGTCTGGATGCACCGATCTATCGTTTCAGCTCTCCCGCAAGTGGTGGGGCTGTCTTGGATAGTGGCGACACCGGTACGGTTGAACTGACCCTCGACCTCGGCCACCTGCCGAGCGGGGTCACCTTCGACCCAGGTGAGACCTGGTACTTCCAGCTCTGGTACCGGGATGTGGACTCGAGCGGACCGACCTCCAACACCACCGACGGTCTGACGGTGCTGTTTCGGTAGGATTAGGTGCGGAAACCGGTTGACCGGGAATGTCAGATGAACCGTGTATCCGGGCGGGCCACCTGGGATCCTCCCACCCTTCAAGGAGATCCCACTGATGTCGAAGGACAAACGCACCCCCTCGTCGATTCCCGACGAACTGATCGATTCCCTGCTCCAGAACTGTGACCCCAAGGAACTGCTGAGCGACGGGGGGGGCCAAGTTCTGGCTGAAGATCCTCAACGAGCTCAAGAGCCGTGGAGTCGAGGACATGCTCGTCGTCTGCTGCGACGGGCTCAAGGGCTTCCCCGATGCCATCGAGACGGTCTTCCCCCAGACCACGGTGCAGACCTGCATCGTTCACATGATCCGGAACTCGCTGCGCTACGTGAGCTACAAGGGCCGCAGGGCCGTGGCGAAGGATCTCAAGCCGATCTATGCCGCTCCGAGCCGCGAGGGGGCGAGCAGGGCCCTGGAAGCCTTCAAGGAGAAGTGGGGCCGGCGATACGAGATGATCGCCTCGTCCTGGGAGACCAACTGGGAGCGGATCGTGCCCTTCCTGGACTTCCCGGAGGAGGTCCGCAGGGTCATCTACACGACGAACGCGATCGAAGCGGTCAACTCCAGCCTCAGGAAGCTCCTGCAGTACCGTGGCCACTTCCCCAGCGATGAGGCGGTAACTAAGATCCTGTTCCTGGCGCTGGGCCGCTTCGAGAAGAAATGGACCAGGTGCATCCGCAACCGGAACGCCGTCCTCGGCCAGTTCACAATCTTCTTCCCTGGCCGAATCCCTACCATCTGACAACACCATGGGTTCCAGGTGGCTCAGCCGGATACACGGTTCATCTGACATTCCCAACCGCGCTCCTCGGCAGAGGATGGTGTCCCTTGACATGGAGTTGCAGGTTCTGGGCCGGCCTGGATTTCGGCCAGTTGCGGGCGGCTCGTATTCGTTCGTGGCCGTGCCGGGCACCGGGCCGGACCCTCGCAGTAGTTCGCAGGGGGTGAAGCTGCGGATCGCTCGCGGTAGCTGGCAAGGAACGCCATCGCTACCGAACGGTCGTTCCTGGGGCCGTCTTTCGGGCGGGATCTCATCCGCCACTTGCTGCACCGCCAACCGGCGGTTCTCCCTTGGCTAGGGGCTGGAAGGGTGCTAGCGTGGCTCAGTCGGGCTCCAGGCTCGCAGGTTGGAGCCCCGATTCTGTCAAGTTCACCCCGGTTTCCCCTGGGAGGGTAGCCTGAGTGACGTTCACTCCACGACGTTGAGATACCTACAACCCGGAGTGCCCGATGGTACTGTCCCGCTCCAGTCTCGTTCTCGCGCTCACCATGACTCTGATGTCGGGGCCGGCTCGTGCCCAGACAACGGAATACCTGGAGATCAGTCCGAATGCCCCCCACAACTATCAACGCTTCGGCAGCGCGGCGGCGGTTCAGGGCCCTTGGGCCGTCTTCGGGGCGGACTGGGACCCCGCGGGAGGGGTCGCCGCAGGAGCGGTCTATGTCTTTGACTTGACGACTGGGCAACAACTGCACAAGCTGATGTCGACCGATATCGCGGCGGGAGACCGGTTCGGAACCTCTGTTGCTATCAGCGGAAATACTCTGATCATCGGTGCGCCGGGAAGCAACACCTTTGGGCCGAAGAGTGGCGCAGCCTACATATTTGACCTCGAAACAGGGCAGCAGTTAGCAAAGCTGATACCCAACCAGGGGTTTCAGGAGGCCTATTTCGGGTTTTCCGTGGGGATCGATGGGGGCATGGCCATCATCGGTGCACCGCTGGAGTCGCCGAGCAACTCCGAGAATGGCGCCGTCTATCTCTTTGATCCTCTTAGCGGGCAACAACTGGCAAGACTGGTTGCCAGTGACATCCACGATTATGACAACTTCGGCACATCTGTCGCTATTCAAGGAGATATGATTCTCGTTGGTTCGCCAGGAGCCGATCTTCCTCCGGCCAACGTGGGCGCCGTCTATGTATTTGATACGAGTACCGGCAACGAATTGCGGAAGATGACGCCAGCGCAGAAGATATATTCTCAGAGATTCGGAACTAAGCTGGCGGTGAGCGGATCAGTGGCTATCGTCGGGGCGCCAGATACTGATGACGGCTTATGCTATAAGTGCGGTTCAGCCTATCTTTTTGATTTTACCTCGGGCCAGGAACTGGCCAGGTTGGTGCCCGATTATGGCAACGGGAACTTTCAGTACTTCGGTAGCTCAGTCGGGATCAGTGGAAGGAGGGCGATTGTGGGTGCAGAGAGAGCGCTTATCGGGGCAGAAAGGCCAGGCCTGGTATTTATGTACGATGCCTTTACGGGCCAAAAGGTGAACAGTTTTCTTGCTTCTGACCAAGAAGATGACGACCTATTCGGAGGGTCGGTCGGCATACATGGTTTAGTGACGATTGTCGGCGCGCCCGGGAAAAACACGAGTGCAGTGCACTCCGGGTCAGCTTATGTGTTCTACCCGGTTGTGTCTTGGGAGCAAAGTCCCATCAATGGGCATTGGTATATGGGGACGAACTTCGATCTGACCTGGTCCATGGCAGAGGTGGAGGCGCGAAGCTTTGGTGGGCACCTGGCGACCATCCGGAGCCAGGCGGAGAACGACTGGTTGATGGGAAATCACGAGCTGAACGATCGCTCCCGCTGGATCGGTTATACCGACGTGGCCTTCGAGGGGCAGTTCGAGTGGATCAATGGGGAGCCTCCCGGATTCGAGAACTGGTACCCCGGAGAGCCGGACGACGTAGGTGGTGCGGACTGGACGGCTTGGGATCCGGCGACGGGTATGTGGTTCGATGAACCCCAGGCCCCCGGACGTCCCTCTATCGTGGAAGTGATTTCGCCGGACTGTGATGGCGACGGTGTCCCCGATGCCTACCAGATGGCCCGGGAGCCCGGACTGGATTGGGACGGCAATGGGGTCTTGGACGCCTGCTCTCCGCCGAACTTTTGTACGGCCTTGATCAACAGCACCGGGCTCCCTGCGGGTATCGGGGCAGAGGGATCGCCGGTCTTGGCGGAGGATTCAGTGACTCTGACCGCTTGGAATCTACCCCTGAACGAGACGGGCTACTTCATGGCCGGCGAGAGCCAGGGATACCTGCCCCACTTCGGGGGGAGTGCCGGCATTCTCTGCCTCGGGGCGCCCATCTATCGTTTCAGTTCTCCGGCAAGCGGTGGGGCTGTCTTGGACAGCGGCGACACGGGCACGGTGGAACTTACGCTGGATCTCGGCCTCCTACCCCAGGGGATCACCTTCGACCCGGGTGAGACCTGGTACTTCCAACTCTGGTACCGGGATGTGGACTCGGGCGGACCGACCTCCAACACCAGCGACGGTCTGACGGTACTGTTCCGGTAGTCCCACGGGGCTCGGTGATTCCACGGGACACAGGGGGGGAGCCCCGCCCAATTCCCCCCGCCGAAGGAGCCCGATGCGGACCCGGAGAGGGGATGAATCGTGCGGCCCTCTTGGGCAGGGGCCGACCGGGGTTGGTTCGGTCTCGTGCCCAGAGTTCTCCACAATCGGCCTATCGTCTCCCCCTAGGCCCCCCCTCCAGGCGCGGAAATCCGCAGGTTTTGCCCCATGTCTCGGGCTGTACGGGCACGGGATAGTTCCGACCGGCCAGTCCCGCAGCAGGGCACCATTTCCCGCTGACCAGTCGTTCTGGAGCTTTCCTGTTTGCGGGATGGCATCTGGAAGAAGCTATCTCTACTCCGGTAGATTCTCTGACTCCGTTCTGCGAGGCCTTGGACCTATGCTAGCATGGCATGAGATATGCCTCACGTTCGCAGTACGAACGCCCTTCTGTGTTCGTCCCCGTGTGCTCGCCCTGGATGCCCCTGGAATGCACCGGGGAGGCGATCCTGCAGCGGTGAGGACTACAAGTCGGAGGTCCCATGAAGTTGCTTCCCACCGGTCTCATTCTTGCAGTTGGTCTGATTCTCGTATCCGGTCCGATCGGCGCCCAGACAACCGAATACCTGAAGATCGGGCCGAATGATCCCCATCTCTACCAACGCTTCGGCAGCGCCGTCGCGATTCAGGGCCGCTGGGCTGTCGTCGGAGCGGAGTGGGATCCCAGCAGTGGACCTCATACAGGAGCTGTCTATGTCTTTGATTTGACCACCAGGCGCCAACGGCGTAAACTTGTGCCGGCTGGACTTGCAGTGGAGGATCGCTTTGGCGCTTCTGTTGCGGTTTCTGGAGATACCGTGATCGCCGGTGCGCCGGGGAGTGATATCTTCGGAAAGGATTCCGGTGCTGCCTATGTCTTCGACATCGTGACGGGCCAGCAGCTAGCCAAGCTCGTCCCCAATCAAGGTAGCCAGCGTGCCGAATTCGGGTCTTCCGTGGGGATCGATGGAGGCGTCGCTATCGTCGGAGCACCCTGGGATTCGAATCACGGCTATGAGGTCGGTGCAGCCTATCTTTTTGATGTTTTCAGCGGTCTGCAGTTGAAGGAACTGATTGCCGCTCAGAGCAATCCGATGGATGAGTTCGGAACAGCTGTTGCCATCCAGGGGGCTAGGGCTCTTGTCGGTGCGCCGCAATACTATACTCAGGCGATGGGGTATATTGGTGCTGTCTATGTATTCGACACTAATTCCGGCAACGAACTCAGGCAGTTGACCCCTTTGACTTCCATCTACGGTCAGCGATTTGGGGCGGCGCTTGCGATAAGCGGCCCGATGGCTATCATTGGGGCACCGTATACGCACGTCTATCCCTATAAACTTTTTTCTGGTGCAGCCTACCTCTTTGACTACACTTCGGGCCAGCAGCTGGCGAAGTTGGAGCCGGAACCGGTCGCCAAGCAGTATTTTGGCACTTCGGTGGGGATAAACGGAGCGAGGGCAATCGTGGGAGCGGACGGAGGGCTCTTCGACTCGAAGAGGGTGGGACTGGCGTACGTGTTCGATGCATCTACGGGCCAGGAAGTGAACAAGCTTCTCGCTTCAGACGGAGAAGAGGGCGACCTGTTCGGAAGGGCGGTCGGGATACAGGGGTCGGTGGCAATTGTCAGTGCCCGTGACAATACTCAGAGTACTGGGAATGACGGTGCCGCCTATTTGTTCTACCCCGTTGGGCCTTGGGAGCAGAGTCCGATCAACGGGCATTGGTATCTTGGCGCAAACCTCGATCAGACCTGGGCGATGGCGGAAGCGGAGGCTCGCAGGTTCGGTGGGCACCTGGCCACCATCCGCAGCCAGGCGGAGAACGCCTGGTTGATGGGCAATCCGGAACTGAACGACCGTCCGCGTTGGATCGGATACAACGACGTGGCGGTCGAGGGGCAATTCGAGTGGATCAGTGGGGAGCCGGTCGGCTTCGAGAACTGGTCTCCGGGAGAGCCCGATGACCTGGGGGGCGCGGACTGGACCGCGTGGGATCCGGCGACGGGCATGTGGTCCGATGAACCCCAGGCCCCCGGCCGTGCCTCCATCGTGGAAGTGATTTCGCCGGATTGCGACGGAAACCTGGTCCCCGATGTCTATCAGATAGCCCGCGACCGCAGCTTGGACTGGGACGGCAATGGGGTCTTGGATTCATGTTCTCCGCCCAACTTCTGCACCGCCCTCATCAACAGCACCGGGGTCCCGGCGAGTATCGGGGCGCAGGGATCGCCGGTTGTATCGGAGGATTCCCTCACCCTGACGGCTTGGGACTTACCCCTGAACCAGACGGGCTACTTCATGGCCAGCGAGAGCCAGGGGTACCTGCCGCACTTCGGCGGCAGTGCGGGCATTCTCTGTCTGGGAGCGCCGATCTATCGCTTCAGTTCGCCCGCAAGCGGTGGTGCCGTCTTGGACAGCGGCGACACGGGCACGGTGGAACTTACGCTGGATTTCGGCCTTCTACCCCAGGGGGTCACCTTCGACCCTGGTGAGACCTGGTACTTCCAACTCTGGTACCGGGATGTGGACTCGAGCGGACCGACCTCCAACACGACTGACGGTTTGACGGTGCTGTTCCGGTAGTTTCACGGGAGCGATAGCCCACCGGGGCAACCGCCCCATGGGTTCGATCGTCCACCGGGTTCGATCGTCATCCGGCCGGAGGCGGCCAGTCGGCACCGAATCTCCCTCGATCTTGGAGCCCGATGGGGCGGCCGGGGGGGGGATGATTCCCGCCGGACTCCTTGGCGGGGGAGAGGCGTGACCTCAGGATCTGGGCAAACCTGGATCTCGCCATGGCATCCCCCTCGCCCTCGCTGTGCTCCTCTCCTTCTCTTGGAGCTGCGTCGAGATCGATCCCCAGCCGATCGATGCAGGTGAGGCGCAGGAGGCCTTTCTGGCTCGGGACCTCAGCGATCCCAGGCTCGAGCGCCTCGCGGAGCCCTCACGTCCCTGGCCTCCCGAGGTCTTGGAGTTGGCGGACCTGGTTCACATGGCCTGGCTGCTCTCCCCCGCGCTGGAGACGGCTCGGCAGGAGATCCTCGCCGCCGGGGCGGAGACCCGCGCGGCCGGCGCACCGCCCAACCCGACTCTCGGCCTGATACCGGCCCGGGTGACGAAGACCGACGCTCCCCCCTGGATCTACACGGTCACCCTCGAACAACTGCTCGACCCGGGCGGGCAGCACCGAAGGGCTCGGGAGGTTGCGGAGCAGGGGGGGCGCCTGGCCGAGTTGGAGCTGGGGCAGGTGGCCTGGGACCTCTACCGCACGGTGCGGGATGCCTATCGCGCCCTGCTCCTGGACCGGGAGGAACTCGAGCTGGACCGGCGAGGGGTCGCCCAGGCCCAGGCCGAACTGGAGTTGGCGCGGACGCGCCTCGATGCGGGGGATGGGGGGCGCGCTGGCGTCCTGGATGCGGAGATCGAACTCCAAAACGCCTCGCGGGCCGTGGCCCGTGGGGAGGCTCGGCTGCGCACGGCGCACCTCCGACTCGCCCAGGCCTTTGGACTAACCGCCGCAGCCCTCTCCGCAGCAGTCATCGCGGAACGACCCCTCGAGGGGGATGCCGAGAGCCTCGCCACGCCGCTGCTCGATCGGCTCGACATCCGGCGCGCCCTCGCCCGCTACGAACAGCGCGAGCGGGAGCTGGCGCTGGAACTCGCCCGCCAGGTGCCTGGCCTGCGGCTGGCCCCCGGCTTTGAATACGACCAGGGGGCGCGCAAGTGGTCCCTGGGTTTGGGCTTCGACCTGCCCCTATTCAGTCGCAACCGCGGACCGATCGAAGCGGCCCTGGCTGAGCTCGCCCCGACCTTCGAGGAGGCGGGCATCGAACTCGTCCCCGGCCTGCACCGTCCGGCGAACTTCGTCGAGACTTCGGTGCAGGGGCTAGCTCACTCCCTCTGGATCGGTGCCGCCCTGGTCGCCCTGGTACTGATCGCCTTCCTGTGGGATCCACGCGTGGCCTTCATCTCGATGACCGCCATTCCCCTCTCCCTCCTGGCGGGCGTCCTGGTCCTGATGCACCTGGGTTACAGCCTGAACACCATGACCCTGGGGGGGCTGGCGATCGCCATCGGCGAGGTGGTCGACGATGCGATCATCGATGTGGAAAACATCGTGCGCCGCTTGGGGCAGAACGCGGCTCTCGGTGATCCGCGCCCCGCCTACCGGATCGTGCTCGACGCATCCCTCGAAGTGCGCACTTCGGTGGTCTACGCCACCTTCGTCGTCATTCTGGTCTTCTATCCGATCCTCTCACTCGGCGGCTTGGCGGGGCGCTTCTTCGCGCCCCTGGGAATCGCCTACATCGCCGCCGTGCTCGCCTCCCTGGCCGTGGCCTTGACGGTGACCCCGGCCCTTTCCCTCCTCTTGCTCAAGGGGCACGGCGCGCGGACCCATCCCCCTTGGGTGCTCGCTCTGCGCGGGGTTTATGGACGCATGCTGGCGGCGGTCTTGGACCGTCCGCGCGCGGCGATCGTCGGCGGCATCCTGTTGACCCTCCTCGCTCTCGGCGCTGTGCCCCTGCTCGGCACCTCCTTCCTACCCGACTTCCGTGAGGGGCACTTCGTACTCCAGGTCTCCCTGGCGCCGGGGGCCTCGATCGAGGAAACCCTGCGGGTGGGTAAGTGCATCAGTGACGAGTTGCTCCGAAACCCTCACATCGCTTTGATCGAGCAGCAGGTCGGTCGTACACCCCTCTCCGAGGATCCCTGGGGACCGAATCGCAGTGAGTTTCACATCGAGCTGGCGCGCCTTCCGGCTCGGGTCGAAGCGGGGGTCGGCGAGGAGATCCGCGAGGTGGTGGAGCACATTCCCGGGATCCAGAGCGAGCTGCTCACCTTCCTGGGAGATCGCATCGGTGAGACGATCAGCGGCGAGACGGCTGAGGTGGCGATCAGTGTCTTCGGGGATGATCTCGAGGGGATCGAGGCGACGGCGCGGGAGGTCGCCGCCTTGCTGGAGCGCGTGCCCGGCGCGGTCGACGTGCAACTGGGCGCCCTGCGCGGGCAGCCCTCGGTGGGAGTGCGCCTGCGGCGTGAAGACTGCATCGCCTACGGCCTGGCTCCCGCTGCGGTGTTGGAAACGATCAAGACGGCCTTCGGCGGCACCGTTCTGGGCCAAATCCATGAAGGCTCCAAGACCTTCGATGTGGAAGCCCGCCTGGCACCGCAGCTCGCGAGCGATCCCGAACGGATCGGCGATCTGCTCCTGGCCTCGCCCCGCTCCGGTCTGGTACCCCTGCGACGCCTGGCCGAGGTCCACGCCGAGCCCGCCCGTTCGATGATCCTCCATGCGGGGGGACGCCGACGTCAAACGGTGACCTGCAATGTGGAGGGGCGGGACGTGGGCTCCTTCGTCGAAGAGGCCAAGGGGGAGCTGGACGATGGGTTGACCCTGGCAGCAGGCAGCTACCTGGAGTGGAGCGGCGCGGCCGAGGAGCAGGGTCGAGCCCGGCGTGAGCTCGGATTGCACTCGGGGCTGGCGTTGGTCGGCATCCTGCTCCTGCTCTCGCTGGCCTTCAAGGATCCACGCTTGACCGCTCTGATGCTGGCCAACCTGCCCTTCGCCTTCGTGGGGGGCATCGCGGCGGTACTTCTCACCGGCGGTACCCTTTCGATGGGTTCCATGGTCGGTTTCGTGACCCTGCTCGGGATCACCATGCGCAACTCGATCATGATGATCTCGCACCAGGAACACCTGGTCGAGGTCGAGGGCTACTCCCCCGGTCCGGCAACGATCATCCAGGCGGCGAGCGAGCGGTTGGCTCCGATCCTGATGACCGCTTTGGTGACGGGCATGGGGCTCCTGCCGATCGCCCTGGGCAGTGGCAGCGCCGGACGGGAGATCGAGGGACCGATGGCCTGGGTCATCCTGGGCGGCCTGATCTCCTCGACCCTCCTGAACCTGCTCGTACTGCCCAGTCTCTACGCAGGTTTCGGTCGGCCCGGCGCGGCGAGCCACTGAGCTCGCACCCAAGAACGGGCCGGTGCTGCGGGGGCTTTGGGAGACGCAAGCTGTCGGAGTTTCGGCTCTCGGGCTAGGGTGCAGGCGGATGATGTGGACGATGATTCGAACGCTGGCGTGGCTGCTCGGTTGCACGACCGGGGTGGGGGAGACTCCGGTCGCAGTTCCTTTCACACAGGTCCGCCTCACCGGCGGGCTCTGGGCCCAAAGGCTGGAGACCCACCGGCAAAGGACCCTGCCCTATGTGATGGAGCAGTGCGAGCGCACCGGGCGCGTGCGCAACTTCGCCGTCGCCGCAGGCATCGAGGAGGGGGATTTCAGGGGCATCTACTTCGATGACTCCGATGTCTACAAGGCCCTCGAAGGGGCGGCCTATACCCTGGCCGAGGGGGACGACCCCGCCCTGCGCAAGCGAGTCGACCGCTGGGTAGAACTCATCCGCGCCGCCCAGGAAGAGGACGGCTACCTCTACACCTTTCGCACGATCCGAGGAACGCAGCACGACGTTGCCGCCGTGGGACCCGAGCGCTGGTCGCACCTGGCATCGAGCCACGAGCTCTACAACGCGGGGCACCTCTACGAGGCCGCCGTCGCTCACTTTGCCGCCACGGGGGATTCCACCCTGCTCGAGGTGGCCGAGAAGAACGCCGACCTCCTCTGCAAACTCTTCGGTCCCGGCGCGGACCAACTCCACGATCCACCCGGCCACGAGGAGATCGAGCTGGGTCTGTTCAAGCTGGCGGACGTCACCGGCCGAGAGCGCTATCTCGACCTGGCGCGCTACTTCCTCCAGACCCGCGGCCGGCACGCGGGGCTCTACGGTTCCTATTCCCAGGATCACCAGCCGGTGGAGGAGCAGCGCGAGGCGGTCGGACACGCGGTGCGGGCGGGTTACCTCTACGCCGCCATGGCCGAGGCCGCCCGCCGTGGAGCACCCTATGGGGAGGCTCTGGATGGTCTTTGGAACGATGTCGTCGGCCGCAAGCTCTACCTCACCGGCGGCGTCGGAGCCTCCCGTTCCGGCGAGGCCTTCGGGGCCGCCTACCAATTGCCCAATCAAAGTGCCTACGCGGAGACCTGCGCTGCGGTAGCCCTCATGCTCTGGAGCCAGCGCATGTTTCTCCTGCACGGCGAGGGACGCTACATCGACGTTCTGGAGTGGGTGCTCCACAACGGTTTCCTCGCCGGACTCTCTTGGGATGGGGTGCGCTTCTTCTATCCCAATCCCCTCGCCTGTGACGGCCACAGCGCCTTCAACCAGGGCACGCTTGGACGGTCCCCCTGGTTCTCCTGTTCCTGCTGTCCCGTCAACATCGCGCGCATCCTCCCCAGTCTCCCTGCTCTGGCCTATGCCACGGAGGGTGATGTGCTCTACACGAACCTCTATCTCGACGCCGAGGCGCACTTCGAGCTCGACGGCACCCCCCTCGGCCTCCGTTCGCGCACGCGCTACCCCTTCGACGGTCGGGTGGATTTCACCTTGCAACTCGACGCGCCCCGGGAGTTCGAAGTGCGCCTGCGCATTCCGACCTGGACCCAGGACGCTCCCCTGCCCGGGGGACTCTATCGCTACGCATCGGGCGAAGTGGGCGGGGGATGGACCATCCGCCTCGGCGCCGAAGAGTTCAGGCCCGAGGTTCGGAACGGTTACGCCCGGGTGCGTCGGGAATGGCACGATGGTGAAACCCTCACCCTCGAACTCCCCATGCCCGTACGACGGGTGGTGGCGGACGAGCGTGTCGAGGCCGATCGGGGTCGCGTGGCCCTTACGCGTGGACCCCTGGTCTATGCCTTCGAAGCTTCGAGTTGCGGCGGGAGCGTGACGGACCTCTCCCTGCCCCCGGGGAGCGCGATGAGCCTCGAGCCGAGTGAACGCTTCGCGAGCTTGCAGGTGCCCCTGATCGCCGTCGAGGCCCGAGGGGTACACGGCGTGCGCGGCGAGGAGCCCGAGGTTCGCCCCCGAGTGGTACGCGCCCTGCCCTATGCCCTCTGGGCCAATGGAAAGGTGGGCGAGATGGCGGTCTGGCTGCCGGCGCAGGTCTCGGAGGTGGAACTTCCCCCCCCGCTGCCCTTCGCTGCACGCGCCCATGCCTCCGCCTCCCACTGCCACCGGGGCGACAGTCTGAATGCCCTGGCCGATGGGCGCCTGCCGCGCTCCTCTAGCGACGAGGAGCTGCCCCGCTTCACCTGGTGGCCACGGTGCGGGGGGAGCGAGTGGGTGCAGTACGATTTCGATGAGCCGACCGAGGTGAGCGCGGTCGAGATCTATTGGTTCGACGACCGGGAAGCGGGAGGCTGCCGCGTACCCCTTCGCGCGCGCCTGCTTGCCAAGGGTGGGGATGCCAAGGAAGCGGATGACTGGCGGCCGATCCCCAGCGCACAGCCGGGCTGCGAGCGAGACCGCTTCAACCGCGTGACCTTCGAGCCCCGGCGGGTTCGCGCCCTGCGCCTCGAGGTCGAGCTCGAGGAGGGGCGCTCGGGCGGCATCCTCGAGTGGCGCGTCGAGGGCCATTGAGGGGCACGCAGCCTTACCCTCCTCTTCCGCCGGGTTGGAAATGGGAAGGCGTCCTGGGGCCCTCAGAGGAGGGGCCGTCGACCGAAATCGATCGATTCGCGAGGGTGCCCCGCAATCCCCGGGTTACCCTGAAGCCTTCCCGAACATCCTGGATCAAGGAGAACGATCATGCGTCTCTCGACCCCCCTCACCCTCCTGGCCCTGGCCGGCCAGAGCTTCGCTGCGCTTCCTGTCGGTGCCTCCGTCTCCGCAGAGATGCTGGAGCTGACCTACCGCCCCTCGCGGGACTGGAAGATCGAGCTGCCGGCCGAGACCTACCGCAAGGTCTCGGGGGAACTGCCCGGGGGCTTCGTCACGCGGGTGGATGGCGGCAAGCTGCTCGTCGATTGTGACGGGGACGGCACTCCCGAACGGGAGGTCGAAGGCAAGCTCGACGATCAAAAGGTCCGCCGCGCGATGGTCGTCTGCCGCAACTCGGACGGCCGCACCCTTGCCTATCGGCTCATGTTTGCCGACGTGGGCTGGCTCTTCGCCCCGGGGGGCATGGCGGTCGGCAAGCTCGGGAGGGTCAAGCTCTCGATCATCGACCAGGATGGTGACGGTCGCTTCGACGGCTACGGGACGGACGCCCTGATCGTCGGTACGGGCAATCGAGCCCACTTCTTGTCCAAGGTGATCTCGGTCGGCGGGTCGCTCTATTCGATCGACGTGGCACCCGACGGAACGCACCTTTCCTACGAGCCCTACGAGGGCGAGAGTGGGGTGCTCGACTTGACCACCGCTCACAAGGCCCAGGCCAAGCTGCTCAGCGCCATCGTCGTCAGCGAGGATGGCAGCTACTCCTTCGATCTTGCCGGTGCTCCCGACGGCTTGCGTGTCCCCGCCGGCACCTATCGCCTACGCGGCGGCCGTCTGGGTCTGGGCAAGACCCGCGTCGAGGTAAGGGCGGACAAGACCGAGCCCCTGCGGGTCGAGCCGGGGAAGCGCCTGAATGTGCATTGGGGAGGCCCGGTGCGTGCGGAGTTCGCCTATCAGCGCAGGGGGAGCAAGGTCGCCTTCAGCCCCGACAAGGTCTGGTACTACGGCGCCGCCGGCGAGGAGTACCTGGACTGGAAGCCGATCGGCAAGTCCCCCGAGTTCACCGTGCGTGACAAGGAGAGCGGCAAGGAGCTGGCCAAGGCGGTCTTCGCCGGCAGCACATGAGGCTGCTTCTTCATTCCGGTCGCCGTGAGCGTACCGGCCGACACGAAGATCGACGTCAGCATGGTCGCCGAGACCTTTGCCTTCGGGCCGGTTCCCGGCAAGCCGCGAACGGGGAATTGACCCGGCCCGAATGGGGCTCGCCCGTGGACCCACCCCACGCAGGGGGCTGGTAAGGAAGTAGGATCGGAGACCTGATGCGCCGCCTTACCCTCCTCTTCGGACTGCTGCCCACCTTCCTGGCCACTCCCGCTTTCGCCCAGGGGCAGGGAGGTCGCATCCCCGTGCGTGTCGTCGATGGGCGCCTCGTCACCGCCTGCGATCTCAGTGGTCCCAAGCGGCGCATCCCCGTCAACCTCTTCATCGAGCTCGACACGACCTCGGGCTTGCAGTTGCACAACCAGGCTGCCGCTCCCTTGGGAATCGAGGCCAGGGACGGGAGCACCAAGCCGATTCACATCCTCTTCCCCGACTTCGATCTCGAGGTGCCGCGTCGGGAACTGGGTGACCAGAACTACCTGGACACCTTCACCAAGTACCACTCGAGCGAGCTGGGCGAGAACGCCGTGGTCGGGGTGATGGGCGGTGAGCTCTTCGCGGACTGGCACCTGGTCCTGAACGTGGGGGCGGGGTGGATCGAGCTCACTCCGCCCTGGGATGCCGAGCGGGAGCCGCCCCAGAGCGAGGGAGAACGCATCGTCACGCCCATCACGGTGGAAAACGAGCTCACGTGGCTCCCGGTGCACTACGGGGACGGGACCCCGGCCGCCTTCGCCATCGGCTCCGCTCGCTACGATTCGTTGATCGACGCCCAGGTAGCCGCATCCCAAGGCCATCCGGCCGGGGATATCGAGGGGCTCTCGATCCAGGGGCTCGACTTTTCGAAGCTGGTCGCCCTACGCCCCGAAGAGATCATCCAGGTCCACCCCGACGGCGTGGCGGGGATCATGGGGGTCAACCTGCTCGAATCCCTGAGGGTCGAGATCGACCGCAGGGGGCGCTGGGCAGCCCTGGAGTTGCGTCACAAGCCTCGCTACCCGGCCGAGGAGGTGGACTACTTCCGAGCCCTGGTCGAGGAGGACGCGGATGGGGTCGAGGATTTCCTCGAAGCCCACCGGGAGAGCCGCCTCGCCCGCGAGGCGGCGGATCGGCTGCTCTCCCTGCGCCTCGACGAATTCGCCCCCTCCGCCGACACCGAACGTGCGGCGGAGTGGGTGGTCGAGACCCAGCCGAAGGATCTCAAGGCGACCCGTGCCCTCGACTTGATGGTCGATCTCGAAGACGCGGGTGAGAAGGAGCTCGCCCTGCGGGCGGGGGAGTTTGGCGTGCCCTACGGGCGGGACGATCGCTATCCGAATGCGATCCACCACATCCACGGCCGCTTGGGGCACATCTTCATCGATCAGGGGGATGTCGACGAGGCTTGGCGCCATCTGCTCTCGGCGGCTTTCGGTGTCCCCGGTGACGGCCCGGTCAACCTCGACCTGGGACGGGTCTACGAGGCCCAGGGGCGCTATCGGCGCGCCTTTTCCCGTTACCTGCAGGCGGTGATCCAGCCCGACAGCGGTCCTGCGGCGGTCGAGGCCTTGGGGCGGGTACAGCCACTCCTGGCGGACGGAGAGCGTTTCTCGGTCGAACTGATCGACCGCCTGATCGCCGGCAAGGTGCGCTCCTTCGGTGCGGCGACCCGCTTCGACCCGAAGAGCATCGAGCTCGGCGGTCGGGTCACCCTGGTCGAGTTCTTCACCTCGGCCCATCTGGGGGACGAGAAGGCCGGTGCGATCGGGGGCGCGCTCGGCAATCAGGGCGCCCTGGCCTATTTCGAGGATGCGCCGGTGGCCTTTCTCGCCTGGCACCTACCCAACCCCATTCCCAGCCCCCTCTGTAACGAAGCGGCGGAGCTGCGGGCGCGGGCCTTCGGGGCCGATCCCCAGATACACATCATCGACGGGGTACTCACCGCCCCGGGAGCTGCCCGTTGGCACCAGGCGGACCAGGTCTACAGCGCTCTGCAGAAGAGAATCGCCGAGGCTCTGGCCCGGGAGAGCGAGTACGACTTGGAGTTTCAGGCGCACCTGAAGGAGGGGCGCGTTCAGGGTGAGCTCGTCGCTTTCGGGCCGGAGTGGGAGGGGCTCACGGCCCACGTCGTCCTGGCGGAGAAGGGTGTGCTCTTCCCCGGTAGGAGCACGGTGGTGGTCCACCGCCGGGTGGCTCGGGCCGAGCTACTCGGCGAGGGCGCCGGGGCGCAGGTCGACCTGGGCGAGGGCGAAGCGAGTTTTCCCTTCGATCTCGCGCTCAAGGATTTGGAGCGGCGTAACGAAGCCTACCTCGACCGGCTCGAAGCACAGGGAGGCGGCGGCGTCCCGCGCCTCTCGATCGACTTCGATCCCACTCAGCTCTACCTGGTGGCTTTCCTGGTCGCACCCGACGGGCGTGAGGTGTTGCAGGCTGCCGAAGTCGATTTGGCATCCGAGGCAGGGGGGGAGTGATGGCTGGTCACGAAGCTCTGCGTGCAAAGTTGGAGCAGCTCATCGCCGAGGGGACCCGGCGCATCCGATCGCAGCGGGTGGCGCGCACCCTGCCCTTTGCCCTCTACGGCACCCTGGAACTCGCCGCGCGCATGGCGCTCATCGCGGCGATCGTCCTCATCGGGGCTTGGATCTTCGGCCGCCCCGCCTCGCCCTGGGCCTTCCTGCTCACCATCGCCTTCGCGTGCACCGTGCTTGCGCTCTTCGTGATCCTGCGGGCGCGCCTGCTTCCGGTCCGCAGGGGCGATGCGCTGGCACTGTGGGACCGGGGCAGCGGCCTGGAGGATCGCCTACTCGCCGCGGATGAGTTTTTGCGAAGCGAGGAGGCTGCTGCGGCGCCGGGCGAGGAGCTTTTCATCGCTGCCGCGATCGAAGATGCCGCCTGTCATGTCGAGCGGGCGACCGAGGCGGTGCAGGCGGCCCGGCGCGAGGCGATCGGCATCGGACCTTCGCTCCTGCGTGCGATCCTGGCCTTTGGGATTCTGGCGGCGACGGCCTGGCTCCCCGGCGCTAGCGGCGCGGACGACTCCTCGGAGGAGGCGACCCTCGCCCGCTCGGAGGCGCCGATCGGCGTCGACGTTCCTCCCCAGAACACACCGCCGGGCGAGGTACCGGTGGCCCAGGCGCCGCCCGAGAGCGAGCGCGGGGCGACCCCGAAGGCTTCCGCGCCCAGTGAGGCTCAGTCGACCGATGCGGGGCCGGGTGATGAACAGACACGCGAATCGGTGGGGGCCACGGGTCAGGGCAAGAGCGCCGACGCCCGTTCCGCGAGCCGTCAGGGTGCGGCTCGGGGAGCGCCGAGCGGTCAGAGTCAGACGAGTAAGGGTCGCGCCAAGGAGCTCACCCAGCGGGCGAAGAAGCCGATCCTGCCGCAGCCTCCCGCTGAGGAGGGACGCCCCAAGCCCAAGGAGGATGTCTCGGGATCGACGGCGGGCCAGGGCAGTGCCAAGGGCTCGGCACGCAACCCCGCGGCGACCGACTGGTCGAGCAAGGATCAGGTCTCCACCCCCGACGATGCGGAGATCGAGGAGGATCAGGAGACCGAGGACGAGGAGGAGCGCCAGGAGTCGAGGGGGGGCATTCAGCCGGCCCTACGGGATCGCCGGCCACCGGTCTCCCGTGACCTTTCGATCGGCTTCGGCAACCGCCCCAATCCGGATGCCAACGGACGCGGTGGACCCTCGGCTCCCAAGAAGTCCCGCGGAGTGGCCTCCTTGGTGCTCGGGGTGCCCATTCCCGATCGGGTCAAGGGTCAACCCGGTCCTGGCAAAACCAAGATCACCCAGGAGCGCATCGAGCCCCGCGAGGAGGAGACCCAAGGCGCCCAGGCCGGCGATCGCGGCACACGTCAGGGCACCCTGGCCCCCCTCGATCCCTTGCCCGCCAATCCCTGGATGCGCCAGCTCATGCGCCGCTACTTCCGCGCGCGCAGCGGCGACGCCTAGGCTCTGGCTCCTCTCCGTGGGGATCGAGCGCGCTCAACCCAGGTGCGTCTTGGGGGTCAGGGTGGCGTGGGCCTCGGGTTCGATCTGCTCGCCGATGGGACGCTGGTCGTCGAGGAAGGTGCAGGAGCGGTCCTCGCGCAGGTGAGCTTGCCCCCAAGGTAGGATCACTCAGATCTGGACTCCCGTGGGGGTCGACAGGGGGGCAATCGGATCCAGTCGCAAGATCGTTCAGGCCTCGAAGTCGTTGCCCAGTTCGATGGGATCGATCTCGACCGGGATGGCGAGCCGGTAGCCGTGCTTCCTACGAGTCTCGATCAATGCGGGACAATCTCCAGGCAGGCCGCTCTCCTCCCACGCCTGACGAAGCGCCTTGCGCAGGCGGGAGACGTACTGAGCAATCGAGCCCTCACTGATCTGAGCCTTGGTCAGGCGCTTCTTGGTTGCCACGATCTGCGTGCGAGTTCGAAAACCGTTGAAGCGCGCATGGCGCCCGGTGCTGTGCGCATCCTGGGCACGGGCCAGGATGTAGAGCAGGCAGCCCCAGCTCTCCGGCAGTTCGAACTCGAAGAGCGGCTCGGTCGAGCCGACTCGGGTCAACGACAAGCAGCCGCTGTAACCCCGTTCCGTGAAGGTTGCGAGATTGGCTTTCCAGGTAGCCGCAACCACTTTCGTATCCCCCCCGTTCGTGCGCACCTTACTTGCGTCCATGAACCGCCCCCCGCTGGCAACCGATTGATTCCAGGATCGGAGTCCGATCCCGTCGCCCCATCCTCGCCGGACGTGGCTTACCCTGAGTTCCCACCCCCGGCCGAGAGTCGGTGCAGCCGAACCGGGTGGCCGGTGACGCGCGGGACGTACGGCAGGCGGCCGAGGAGATGATCCGCTGGGGGCGTGGCAAGTCCAGTTGCGGTGATCTTGCCGGTAACGCCGACGGTTCAGCCCCTGAATGAACTCCACCATACCACGATCCGGCGCAGGTGAGCTGGAAAGTGCCTCTGTGGCCGGAGGCGCGGTGCCTGTCGTTGAAACCGACAGTTCCAGCCCGTGCCTTTTCCGAGTCGGCGCGGGCTCCTGCGCGACTCGCAGCGGCTACCCGCGCCATTCTCCCATCACTCCCCCCGAGTCCCCAGAGTGCCGAGTAGACTGTTGCTTCTTCCATCACCTCCTAGCGCCAAACCCATGACCGACGTCGCTTCCCACGCACAGGCCGCCCGCGAGGCCGCCGACCGATTCCGCGAAACCTACGGCCGCATCCGCGATCAGGTTGCCCAGCGCATGGTCGGTCAGGACGATGTGGTCGAGGGGGTGCTGACCGCCCTCCTGGCGGGGGGGCACGTCCTGCTCGAAGGGGTCCCCGGGCTCGGCAAGACCATGCTGGTGCGCAGCCTGGGCGAGTCGGTCGACCTCGCCTTCTCGCGCATCCAGTTCACCCCCGACCTGATGCCCGCCGACATCCAAGGCACCCACATTCTGGTGGAGACCGAGGGGGGCGGGCACGAGCTCGAATTCCGCGAAGGACCCCTGGTCGCCAACCTCGTCCTGGCGGACGAGATCAACCGCGCCACCCCCAAGACCCAGTCCGCCCTGCTGGAAGCGATGCAGGAGCGCCAGATCACCGTCGGGCGGCGCACGATCCCCCTCGACGAGCCCTACTGCGTCATGGCGACCCAAAACCCGGTCGAGCAGGAGGGCACCTACCCCCTTCCCGAGGCCCAACTCGACCGCTTCCTGCTCAAACTCGTCGTCGGCTACCCCGCCGAGGATGAGTACAAGGAGATCCTGCGCCGCACGACCGGAGAGGCCCAGCCGCCCCTGGAACCGGTCGCCCATGCCGATGACGTGATCGAGTTGCGCGGTACCGTCCGCGCGGTTCCCGTGCCCGACGAGGCCCAGACCTACGCCGTGCGCCTCGTGCTCGCCACCCAACCGGGCTCGGACCACGCGCCCGAGCTGGTCAGCCGCAGCGTCTCCCTCGGGTCGAGTCCCCGCGGAGCCCAAGCCCTGCTCCTGGCGGCCAAGGTGCGCGCCCTCCTCGCCGGCCGCTTCGCCGTCGCCTGTGAGGATATTCGCGCCGTCGCCCCCGACTGTCTGCGCCACCGAGTGATGATCGGCTTCCAAGGCCAGGCGGACGGGGTCACCCCCGACGATGTGCTGGCCGCGGTTCTCGAACGGACCCAACCCCCCTCGACCGGTCGCTGAGCGATGGCCACCGCGCTCTCCCTCGAGAGCCTGCTCGATCCGGCCTTCCTCGAGTCGGTCGCCAGGCTGCGACTCGTCGCCCGTCAGGTGCCCCGGGAGGGGCGCTTTGCCGACCAACGCTCCCGGGACCAGGGGGCGGGGCTCGAGTTCCGCGACCACCGCCCCTACAGCCCCGGCGACGACCTGCGGGCGATGGACTGGAACCTCTACCGCCGCCTGGGCAAGGTCTTTCTGCGCCTGTTCGAAGAGCTGGAAGACCTGCCGGTCTACCTCTGCCCCGACGTCTCGGCCAGCGCCTTCCACGAGGAGCCCCCCCGCGCCCTGGCCGCCGCCCGCACCGCCCTCGCCCTGGCCTCGATCGCCCTCGCCCAGCACGACAGCGTCGCCCTCCTGCCCTTCGCCGAACACCTGCAGCCCCTGCTGCGCCCCATCTCGGGTAGCGGCCGGCTGATGACCTTCGCCCGGGCCCTCGCCTCCCTCGAACCGGGCGGCTCGACCGACCTTGCCACCTTCACCCGCGAACTGGGCGCCCTGCGTCTGCGGCGCGGGTTGGTGGTGCTGATCTCCGATTTCTTCGACCCCGGCGGGCTCGATGCGCTCACCACCGCCCTGCGCAACGTGCGCCACCGCCTGCTGCTCGTCCAACTCGTAAGGGCGAGCGACGGCGAGCCGGCGCTGGAGGGCGAACTGCGGCTGGTCGACTGCGAAAGCGGCCAGAGCCAAGACGTCTCGGTCACCCCCGCGGTGCTCGAGCGCTACCGCAGCGCCTACCGGAGTTGGAATGAGGGGCTTGCGGAGTTCGCTCGCAGCCGCGGCCTGGGCCACCTGCGGCTCGACGTGGAGGGGGATATCGCCGCACAGCTCACCGCTCTCTTCCAAAGGGGGAGGTACCAGGCGTGAACTGGCAGCACTTCGGTTCGCTCCCCGTTGCCCTGGGGGCCCTGACGATCGCCGCGGCCCTCTTCGCCCTGCACTTCCTGCGGGTGCGCCACCGGCGTGAGACGGTGGTCACGACCCTTTTTTGGCGCCAGGCGATCGAGGAGGCGCGGGCACGCACCCTCTTCGAACGCTTCCGACACCCCCTGGCCTACCTCCTGCTCCTCGCCCTCGCCCTCTCGATCTGGCTGGCGGCGGCGGGCCCCCGGCCCCCGGCCCGCGTCGAGCGGGAGCGGGTGCTGCTCCTCGACGCCAGCGCACCGATGGGACGGGGCCAACGCTTCGCCTTGGCCCGGAAGGCCCTCGCGGGCGCCCTGGCCCGCGCTCCCCGGGAGGCGACCCGCGTGCTCTGGTGCGGGGCGCAGGTCGAAGGGCTCTACCTGCCGGGGGAGGATCCCCTGCTCCTCGATCTACGCCTGGAGGGAAGGCAGCCCGAGGCGACTCCACCCTCGATCGAGCGGGTGATCGCTCACCTAGCCGCCCTGCCCCGTTCGCGTCCCCTCGAGATTCGCCTCTTCGGTGACGCCCCTCTGCGGGCGGAGTTCCTGAAGGGACTACCCAAGGATGTGGAGGTGGCGCGCGCACCCCTCGACGGGGAAGCGCCCGAACCGAGTGGGCTTTTCACCCTGGGGGTGAACTCCGCCGCCTCGGGGGCCTGGGATCGGGTCGACCTCTTGGTGCGGGCCCACTCCGGCGAGACACCGACCGTCGAACTGGGAGGCGGTTTGCTCACGGGGACGCCCCGGGGCAAGGGCCTGCTCTTCACCGATCTTCCGGCGGCCGGGGGAATCGTTCACGTGAAGGCGGGGGGGAGTGAGAGCGAGTGCGTCCTGCCCGAGCGTCCACTCCTCGGGGTGCTCGTCGGCGGCGATCTGCCCGCTGCGCTGCTCGACTGCTTGGCGGCCGATCCGGGGGTGCGTCTGGTCGAGGATGCCTCCAAGGCCGACCTCTGCGTGCGGCGACGGGGCGATTCGGTCGGCGAGGGGCTGCCGGCGCTCGAGCTGGTGCCCGCCTCGGACCAGCAGCAGGCCTTCCTCCTCACCGCCCCCGGCGAGGAGCCCGCCGACGAGTTGCTCGACCAGGCCCTCGCCCTGGGGCTCGACCGCATCGACGCGACTTCCCTGGCCGGTCAGGGAGGGGTGGTCATCGGACTGGGCGCGCGGCGCGGGCCGCTGCGCTCCTTCAGCCTCTGGTCGGAGCTTTGCGGTCCGGGCTATGACCTGATTCAGGGGCGCGCCTTCCCCCTCTTGATCGGCCGCGTGCTGCGTTGGTTGGCGGGGGTGCGCCGCTTCCCCGCGGTGGTCGCCGCCGGAGAACCGGTCGCCCTCGACCTGACCGAGCTGGAGCCGGTCGGGCTCGACCCGGTACCTCCCCGGGCGGGTCGCTATCGTCGCGCACCCGATGCCGGTGGAGGCGAGGTGGCCGCCGCCCTGCTCCTGCCCCCCTTCGAAGATGGCGCACCGATCGCTCCGGCCGGCGGTGGCGGGGGCGGGGACTGGATCGGGCGCCTCACCCTGCTCGCCCTGCTCCTGGCCCTGATCGAGGGTTGGCTCCTGCGCACGGGGAGGATGCCGTGATCCTGGTCCATCCCTGGGCTCTGCTGCTGCTCGTCCTGGTGCCGCTCGCCTGGTTCCTGCCGCGCCGTCCGCGGGACCTGGGTGAGGGGCTTTTGCGCAGCCTGCTCCTCGGTCTGCTCATCCTGGCCCTGGCCCGTCCCCTCGTGCCCACCCGGGACGAGGGGGGCCGTCTGGTGTGGATCGCCGATCGCAGTGCCAGTGTCGAGGCTCCCGCGCCCTCGCCTGCGGCCCAGGCCGAGGCGCTGCCCTTCACCCTGGCTCCCCATGTCCGACTGGCGCGCATCGATCTCGAGGGAGAGGCGACTCCCCTCGGGGCCGCCTTGCAGCGGGCCGCGGCTTCGATTCCGCCGGAGGGACGCGGAGCGGTACTGCTCGACAGCGACGGGCTCTCGACCGATCGCGACTGGGCCCGGGCGACCCAGGCCCTGGCCCAGAGGGGAATACCGGTTCACATCCTCCCGCGCCGCGCCAGGCCGGGGCCGCCCCGCCCCGCGGCGATCGAGCCCCGGGGGGAGCTGCGGGTCGGCCGTCCGGCCCGTGTCGTCGTGCGCGTTCGGGACGGCGAGGCGGACTGTCGCGTGCGCTTGATCGGACCCGAGGGAGTGCTCGCGGAGGCTCCCTTGGAAGAGGAGGGCCGCGCCCTGCTCGAGTTCGAACCGGATCGTCCCGGTTGGTTGGCGGTCACCGCCGAGGTGGAGGGGAGGGACGGTGCGATCGAGCGGCTCGAGGTGAGCTTGGCGGTCCAGGATCCCCTGCGGGTGCTCTATCTTGGTG
>JALWOP010000396.1 GCA_027083445.1 Planctomycetota bacterium
CCCCTACCCCACCCCCGGGTCGCTCCGGCGGGCGCGAGGAATTGGCCCTCTCCCGCCATCCCCTCCGGGCGAGCCAGGAATCCCTCCCCGGACCCCTCTGGCACCCCCTGGGCGAGAGTCTCGATCTCAGGGGAGCACGCTTCCCGGTCGTCCAAAGCCCCCGCCACCTGGACATCGACGGCGATCGGGACGGTCACCCCGAGATCCGCGTGCGGGGTGCGCGAGGAGAGGTCTCCCTCCAAACCGAGTGCGGTCCCTACTCCGTCCACCTGCGCCGCGAGGGAGAACGGTGGTTCTACAGCAGCGGCGGGGAGCTGCGGGCCGAACTCGCGGGCGCAGTGCTGCGACTGATCGACCTCGACGGGGACGGTTTCTTCGGGACACCGGGGGTCGATGCCCTCTTCGTTGGGGAGCGCCCCTACGCCGGCTACTTCAGCGACATCATCCTGGTCGGGGAGCGCCTCTACCAACTCGAGCTGACCGAAGAGAGCTCCGGCCCGCATCTGGTGGCCCAGCCCTATACGGGTCCCCTCGCCCACCTGGATGTGACCAGCGCCTTCACTCCTGCGGAGAAGCTGGCCTGCGCAATCTTCCGCCGGGGCGGGACCTTCCTCGACCTGGCTGGTAAGGGCGCTGCCCCCCTGCCCGCGGGAAGCTACTCCCTGGTCCAGGGCCGCGTACGGTCGGGCGAGCAGCGCGCGCGCATCCTCCCCGGCCGACTCCCCGCCGTCGAGCTGGCCGTCGGCGAGAGCAAACGCCTGGTGTGGGGAGGAAGCCTGCACGCCGAGTTCTCCTACCACGTGCGGGGGGATGAGTTGACGGTCAACCCGGACCTGCACTTCTTCGACGGGGCCGGGGCGGAGTACTGCGAGTTCGCTCCCATCAGCCGGCCCCCGGTGATCACCGTCCTCAACCGAGCCACCGGCAAGCCGGTGCAGATGGGACGTTTCGGAGGCTGCTGCCGCGGCGGCTATACCGCCTGGCGTGGGACCGTGCCCGCCGGTCTCGACCTGGAGGTGCGCATCGCACACGAGCGCCCCCCCTTCGGGACGATCGAGGGGATCGGCCGCCCCGACGAGCGTCGCTAACGACGCTTGCGACGCCGCTCGCCGATCTCCTGATCGCGCGTCGCGAACTCCTTCCATCGGCGATCGAGCTCCCCAAAAGCCTCCCCGGGTGGCACGCCCAGGATACGGGCGGCATCCCGCCGCCAGTTGGCGATGAACGTATCCTCGTCCCAGGCGTACTTCCCAGCCGCCCGCAGCCAACGCTGGCCCCTCTCACCCTCCCTGCGGGCCAGGTAATCGAAGAAGCTCCAGGACTTGGCCAGGTCCGCGTCATCCATGACGACCAGGTCCCGACGGGCGAGCTGCTCGATGGGACGACCCGCCCGCAGAGCGACCTCGTTGTAGAGGTCCCGCCGGGCGACGCCCACGGTCTTGTCTCCCGCTTCGCGCTTCACGTCGCGACGTACATAGCCGGAGCGGTCGACGTCGAAGGACTTGCAGGTGACACCATTGCGAGCCAGGTACTCGAAGGAGAGGTAGTAGGCCACCCCCTCCGAGAGCCAGTCCTGGTGAATCGCTCCGCGCTCCCCCCCGTAGTGCAGCCCGGCCAGGGCATGCCCCAGGTCGTGGCAGAAAAGCGCCTCCAGATCGAGGTCGCGGTTCTTGCGATAGAAACGATAGGGCCGCGAGACGCTTCCCGGTGTGCGTCCTCCACCCATCGCGAGTCGCTCCTCACGGTGGCGCTGCCAGGAGATTCCGAAAAAGTCGCGCGTGTAGGCCTCGTAGCGCCGGTCCACGTTGGGAACGAAGAGCCATTCGGCAAAGACCCCGTCGGGAATGCGGTCGGGGTAGTCCTCGGCGAGGTAAGCATCGACGAACTCCGCCCGAAACCCCTCGATCACCTCCTCGGCGAAACGCATGGCGGACGTCATCGCCTCGACGGAGAGTTCGTCGACGAAATAGACCCGCAGATGCTGGCTCTCCAGGGCCAGGAAATGGTCCGCGCCGGAGGAGTGCTCTTTGGCCAACCGCAAGAGATCCTCGGGAGGATCGATCGCATGCACCGAGGAGAGGGCGGCCTGTGCCCGTGCACGGAGGGAATCGTCGCGCACCTTCTTCTCGAGCTTGCCGCGCTGCTTGGCGAGATCCGTGGCCGCCTTGGCGAATCCGGTGCGCTGAAGCCACCCCTCGAGGCGCTGCATGGCGCTCACGAGGCGAACGTGCTGGGCTGCAAAGGCCTTGCTGGTCGGCTCCAGCGCATCGCGCTCGGCGCGCAACTGGTCGATCCGCTCCCGGCGCAGGGCGTACTCCTCGGCGATGCCCGCCAGGCTTTCGTCGGCCATGATCACCACCACACGGCCGATGTCGCGGCCGTCGATGGCGAGCACGTTCTTCTTCGAGCGCGCCCTGCGCTCCCCATCCTCGACGGTGTAGGGCACGTTCTCCGGCTTGGCCGGGTCGGCGACGAAGAGCTCGTTGCGCCCCTGCCCCTGGTAGATGACCCGGTGCTGGGAGCGGTCGTAGTGGATGCCCGACTTGGGCTCACCGATGACCGCGGGGACTCCATCCAGTTCGACGACATGGGCGCGCAGGTTCTTGGGAATCTTGCCGCCGATGAGGTAGACGGCGACGATCTCCGCCGGGGCGAGGGCCGCCGAGAGGAGCCCGATCCAACAATAGAGAGCCAGGCGCGCCGGCGTGCCTTGCCTCACCCGCCTCAAGCCAAGCCCCCTTCGATCAAGCCCTTGAAGCCCTGCAGGGCGGTGCGCTGCAGGTAGAGCGAAAGGCCCCGCAGGCCGCCGAGCTCCTCGCCTCCCCCCGCCCGACCGGGGCCGCCGTGGATCGAGGCGGGCAGGACCATGCCCGGCGCCAGGGCCTGGCCCGCCACCCGATCGCTCCCGATCCAGACCCGCCCGTGCCAGGGGGCCACCCCGAGCACGAACTCCGCCGTCCAGGCGGCATCGTTCGAGTAGACGCTGCAGACCAGCCCTCCGCCGCCCCGGTTGGTGAGCTCGATCGCCTCGCCCACCTCGCCGGAGTAGGAGAGCAGGGTCGCGACCGGACCGAAGACCTCCGCATCGTGGAAGACGTCATCGTGTGCATCGTGAGCCACGAGCAGAGTCGGGGCGACGAAACAGCCCCCCTCCCCCGCCGACTCGAGC
>JALWOP010000397.1 GCA_027083445.1 Planctomycetota bacterium
GGCGAGGGAGGGGGCGCGGCACCCCGGTCTCGATTTCCCCATTTGAGGGATGGACTGGAGTGGCCCGCGGATGGGGGCCGATAGGAGCGATCACACCCGATAGGGCAGATCCCCATGACCCACTCTTCCCTGCAGGTTCTGGTTCGAAGCGATTCGGACGGCGAGCACTGCGGTCGCCTCTTGAAGCTCTGGCAGGATGGCGACGGCGCCACCCTGGTCGTGGGGTTCGAGGAGCCGTCCGGACCCGACCTGCCCCTGGGGCGGGCGGCGCGCCTGATCCTGCGCGATGAGAGCTTGGAGGCTCCCGTCGAGGCGGCGGCGCTCGTCGTCGGTCGCTTCGACGGGCGGGGAGGGGATCGCTATCACCTGCGCTTCGGGCAGGCCGCCTATCCCCTGATCGGCTTCCTCTTCGAATCGCGCCAGGCTCCCCGTGTGCGACCGCCCGAGGGGAGCACCGTACCGGTCGTGCTGCGTTCGCTGGAGGCCGCCGCGGCGGCGGTCGAATGTGTCTTGGAAAACCTCTCGGTCGGCGGGGCGGCCGTCGCCGTGCCGCTCCTTCACGAGACCGAGCTGGCCGGGTCGCGCAGGCTACGGGTGGCGATCCTGCTCCCCGGGGGGGATGCCCCCCTGGTGCTCGACTGCGAGGTACGCCACCGCTCCCTCCAGGGAACCGCCGTCCGCTACGGACTCCAGTTCACTCCGGCTCCGAGGCCCGGGGATGCATCCCATGGGCGTCTCGAAGCCTACGTCCGTGAGCGCCTCTCCAGTGGGGATTCGCCGGGTGGGGAATCCGAGGGAGGAGGCCGATGAGCGCCGGCCTGCGCTGTCGTCTCTTCGACTTGGCCGGCAGGGAGCGCACGGGCGAGGTGCTCTCCCTCTCGGTCGATCGCACCCAGGCCCTTCTGCGCGTGCGCTTTGGTCCCGGTGAGGACGTCGTCCTCCCCATGGGGGGAGGGACGGAGCTGGCGCTCTTTGGGCCCGAGCTCTATCAACCGCACACCTTTCGAGGACGTGCCGTGCAGCGCAACAGTTCAGGTGGGGCCGAGGCCTACGCTTTCCGCATCGATCCCGCCCGCCGCTTCGAACTCGAGCTGATCGTCGACGGCCGGCAGAGTCTGCGCGTCCAGCCCGAGGTCGGCAAGCCGGTCCCGGTCGAGCTGGTGACCGATGGGGGGGAGCGCTGCTTCGCCTGCACCCTCCAGGACGCCTCCGTGGCGGGCGTCTCCGTCAGCGTGGAGTGGGCGGACGAGAAGCACCTGGTCCATATCCGTGATGCGGGGGTCCGCATCCTCCTGCCGGAGCTCGCCGAGGCCCGGGAACTCGAGGCGATCCCCTCCCGCATTCGTCGCCGGACCCTCGAAGGGGAACACCTGGTCTATGGGCTCGAATTCGACCGCGGCCTGGCACCGACGGAGAACTCGGGGCTGCGTGCTCTATCGGCCTGGGTCGAGCAGCGCTTCCGAGAGCTTTCGGGTGGGGCTCGGGTCCTACGTCGCAGTGCCTGAGGGGCGCCGGCGCGGTCCTGAAATAGAAGCTGGACCCGGAGCGAGCCAGGTGGCAGCCTTGGGGCCACACCATGGCTGGACATCAAGAGAGCACCCCACAGAGTAAGGTCACCGTCAATCGGGCCGCCCTGCGTGACCTGAAGCTGGAGCTCGCCCGGGAGCGGGAGACGGCCCGTCGCCTCCAGCAGGAGCTCACCGCCCAGGTCGAGTTGGCACGCAAGGCCCTCGAGGATGGCGTCTCGGCCCGCGCCGAGCGCGAGGAGTACCGGCGCGTCCTGGCGGCGGCCGTCGCCAACGAGAAGCGGGCGGGCGAGGAGCTCGAGGCCCTGCGCGCCGAGCTCGAAGGGGTGCAGGTCGCCTACCGCGAGGCCCTGCGTGCTCAGGGCGAGGCCCAGGGTCGCACCCGGGAGCTCGAGCATCTCCTCGAGCGGGAACGCAGCTCCCACGAGCGCGCGCTGAACCAGACCCGCGAACAGCTCCAGGCATCCCTCGATGCCCGCGACCGGGAGCTGCGTCGGCTCGAGGAGGAGCAGGGTATCGCGCGGGGTCGGTTGCATGAGCTCCTGCGCCGGCTGCCCCCCGACAGCGATCCCTCCCTGCGGGCGCGGATCTCGCGCGCGCGCCTCTGTCTGGGGGGCACCCTCTTCCTGTTGGCGCTCTTCCTGGTCTTCTTCGCTCCCCTCGTCTTGGTGCTCTTCGCGGGAGCGGAAGCGACCTGGCCCACGATGGCAGGGGGCATGTCGCCATGGAGCCTGCTCGCCCTCGAGGTGGCTCTCTTCGCGGGGAGCATCGCTCTGGCCACCTGGGCGGTGCGGGACCTGGGAAGCGTGGAGCGGGCACGTCGTGAAGCCAGCCATTCCGAGGGTGGTCAGGTGTTCCTGAACGAACCTTCGAGCGGCACCGAGGGGGCGGGCGAGGGGGAAGCGGCCGCGCAGGACCCGGCCGAGGTCGGAGCGGGGTGAGAGCTGCTCTGAGCTGAGAGGGCTGTTGGCTGGGTACTTCACCCTCTGGGTGGTTCACCCCCCGGGTGGCTGAAGAGCCGGAGTCTTGAAAGGGCCGCTCGGATTGCGGTCGAATGACGGTCCATGCTGCTGCTCCTTCCCAGGCCGGAACACGGCTCTCGCTTGGCGATCTCGATCCTCCTGTGGGTCCTGCCCGCCCTCGGCGCCAGCCTGCGCTACCTGCGCGGGGAGCGCGGCGCTCGTTTGGGGTGGCTCGTCGTCGCCGCTGCCATCTGGCTCGTCGTCGCCGACAAGGCTTGGGATCTGCAGACCCTGCTCTACCGCGGCGCACAGGAGATGGTGCACCGCGTCGATCCCCAGCTGCGCATGCGGGGGCCCCATGCCTGGATGCGCTGGTGCCTCCTGGGAGGCGGTTTTCTCCTCTCGGCCGCCCTCCTGTGGTGGGGGGCACGGGCCGACCGACAGCTCACCGGTGGCAAACGCCTGAGCCTCCTGGGGCTCGTGGCGATCCTCGCCTACCTCGGTGCGCGGCTCCTACCCAGGGTCAAGGCGCACCTCGATGGGGGAGCCGAGGATTGGATCGAGCTGGCGATTTGGGTCGTGATCGCAGTGGGGATCGCGCTCGGAGAGAGCGCTAAGAGTGAGGGCGAGGACGGGAGGGGCGCTGCGCTCAGCGACGGCGATCGGAGTGGTTGACCTCGCGGCTGGAGATCACTTTCCAGCGCCCCGAACGTTGCTCGAGATCGAGCAGCGCGTGGAGCTCCCACCAGGGCTCTTCGGTATCCGCCTCGCGCAGGAGGAGGATCCCCAGGCTCACCTCGGCCGAGGTGGCGTCGGGCGAGACGTCGATGACCCACTGCTCCTCGTGGGGGATGGCCCGGCAGGGGCCCTCGCCTCCCCAGAAGAGGGCCAGGAGGGCATTCTCCAACTCCTCCCTCGAAAAGCCATCCTCGTCGCGGTAGTCCTTCGCGAAGAGCTTCATCGCGGCCAGATCCCGGTCGTTGAAGGCGTCGATCGCATCTTCGATCGCATGGCGAATACGCTCCTCGGGGGAGGCCAGGCTGCGCAGCAGGGAGCGTCCCAGGTAGACGAGAAGCCCGAGGGCCACGAGGGCGAAGGTGAGCCGTTTCGTTCGCTCTCCCATCACTTCCCGAGGGCGTGCACGAGTTCCGCCAGGCTCGCCAGGTCAAGACGCAGGCCCAGGCGCAATTCCCCCTCTTCGCCCGCTGCATAGAACTCCACGGGAACCGCCAGCCCTTCGGGTAGCGATGGTGCCTCCTCCTTCAGGGCGCCCTGGGCGAGTGCGAGGGAGCCACGCAGGATCGCGCCGAGGTCGAGGCTCGCGACGATGAGCGGGCTGGCGTTTGGGTGGCGGGCGAGCAATTCCGCGATGGGGGCCGGTGGGGCGCTACCCGCCTGCACACGGTCGAGGGCTTCCCGGACCCGCAGGTCTCCACCCTCTGCAGAGCCCATATCAAAGGCGACGTAACCCGCGCGTCTGGCGACCACCATGATCGTCTCCTGCCCCAGGGTGGCCTGCAAGATCTCCGAGAGATCGACCTGCCCCGTCGAGTCCTGCGGAACCAGGTCCGCAGGCAAGTCGGTGGTGTCGTAGCGACCGCGCATGCGGACCAGGCGGGTCTCCTGCTCGACTTCGCGCTCGACGGAGATCGAGTCCGGGTCCAGGAGGGGGGTGGCCCGGAAGCTGGTGATCAGGGCCTCGACGAGTAGCTCGGGATCGGTCGGCCGCAGGAGGTAGGTGGCGCGCATGCCCTCCGGCCCAAGTTCCTGGCTACCCGCAAAAGCTGCTCCGACGACCTCGATGCGATCTTGCCAGGTATCGATCCAGTTCTCGGTCGCCTGACGCATCGGTTCCGGATAGGAGCGGTAGAGAGCGCGCAGCCAAGGCAGGGCGTGATCCCGCAGGAGCCGCGGCTCCATGCCACCGGCCACGAGGATGGCTGCATCCGGGCTGAGGCCGTGGGCCAGGTCGGCGACGCCGGGGGGGGTGCTCCCGAGCCAGTCGGCCAGGGAGCCATCCGCCAGCAGTGCGAACCGGAGTGTGAGGTCGAGCTCTCCCCCGTGCCAATCCCCTTGGAGGTCCAGGGTCGACACCGAGGCGAAGAGCTCCCGCAGGAGGTCGGCGAGGGCCTGGGTCGTGCCGGCGGTGGCCGGTGGGACGGCGGCCTTGGGGGGGGCGAGATAGAGGTCCACCAGGGGGAGGACCCGTGGCGCGAGGCTCGGCATGTCGAGGCGCAGGGCGACCAGGGGGCGCTCGGTGCGCAGGGCGGGGTAGCGTTCCAGACCCCTCGCCCAGTCGGGGAAGCTCTGCGCGGGGTCCGCCCCGATCAGGGCGTAGCCATCCTGCAGGTGTAGGGGCTTGTCGCTGCCGGCCAGGGGAGCGGCGAAACGCGTCGCGTCGTGGATGGGGAGCAGGAAGGCCAGGTGGGGGGCGGGCTCCCCGGCCACGAGGGCGACCGCCAGGGGACGGTTCTGGTCGAGTTCGGTGAGGTCACCCTCCGCCCCCAGGCGCTCGAGCCACTGGGCCGCCTCGGGCCGAGTCCCCTCCTCGGAGAACAGCCCGGTGATCTGGCCCACCGCCTCCACCAGGTCCGGGGGAGAGGGCACGACCCAGGCCAGGAGGGCCTCCGCGGGCCACAGCTCGGTCGGGAGGGCGGGGCCGCCCCCGTCGCGGGGTTCTGCGCCGTCCGTGGAGAGTTCGGTCTGGAGCGCTCCGGGCCCCTGCGCGGCTCCTCCCGCGGGGGACGGAGCGGCGGAATCCTTCCCCTCACCGCAGGCGGTGCAGAAGAGGGCGATCCAGAGCGGGGTCCATCTCATGGGGGAAAGGAATCCAAAGTAGAGGGTCGGACTGCCGATATCCTCTAGGGTCTACCCTCTCAAGCGCAATCCCCCTGTCCAGCATGGTGCTCAAGAAACTCCTCAAGAAGATCGGCCGGCTCACCGACCCCAGGCCGTGGACCCTGGAGGAGTGGATGGAGCGCCACCGCCCCCGGGTGCGCAAGGATGTCGAGGAGATCGCCCGTTTCGTACCGCAGGATGGTTGTTTCGTCGATATCGGGGCCAATGTGGGCCTGTTCACCGAATGCCTCCTGGAGTTGCGCCCAGACTGCGAGGCCTTCCTCTTCGAGCCGGTAAAGGAGTACTTCGAGCGTTGTCGTCGGCGCTTCGAGGGACAGCCTCGGATCCACGTCTTTCCCTACGGGGTGGGGCCCGAACCGGGGCGGCGGACGATCTACAAGCCCCAGCACAACTACGGCGGCAACTCCCTGGTCGAGGAGCTTTGCTTCGATGACCGCGAGATCGCCGAGACCCGACCCGACACGGTCTGGAGCACCGAGGAGATCGAACTGGTGAACTTCTCCGCCTTCGCCGCCGAGCAGGGCATCGGCGACGTCGACTTCATCAAGACCGACACCGAGGCCTACGACTACGCCGTTCTCGAGAGCATGCTGCCCTGGCTGCGTGAGCGCACCCGCCTTCCGGCCATCCTCTCCGAGATGCTCTCGCCCACCTTCCACACCCGGGCGGCCGAGCAGGATGCGGTGGTGCGTGCTCTGGTGGAGCTGGGCTACCAGGATGTCGAGCTGCCCACGCACCCCAAGGTGTTCGACGTGCTCTTCGTTCCGCGGTGATCCCTCGCCTCGCCGCCCGCCTCCGGGGGAGCCGCTTCCTGCGGGATTCCGCCGTACTCCAGGTCGCCGCCCTGGTGAACGGGGGCGCCTCGCTCTTCAGTGCCTTCGGCCTCGCCTTTCTCCTGGGACCGAGCGCCCAGGGTGAGTTCTACCTGGCGATGGCCACCTGGTCGTTTCTGTGGTTTTTCGTCAACCTCGGTCTCTACAACGTGGCCGCCAGCCAGGTCGCGTCGGCGATCGAGCGCAAGAATGGAGCCAAGGCCGGTCAGTGGATCGCCTGGCTGGCCAAGGCTTCGCTCGCCATTGGAGCGGGAGCCACCCTCCTGGGCCTGTGTACCTTCCCCCTCTTCGCCCGCTGGGCCTACGACGCGCCGGTCGTCGGGCGGGCAGCGGTGATCCTGGCCCTGACTCCCCTGGTCGAGCTGCCGCGCGTAGCCCTCAACGCCGGGCTCCAGGGAGCGCGGCGCATGGCTTCCTTGGCGCGGGTCGAGTGCGGTCAGGAGCTCTCGCGGGTCTTCTTGGTGCTCGTGGGCGCCCTCGCCACCGGTGACGCCATCGGGCCGGCCCTGGGAACCCTGATCGCCTCACTCCTCGGCTCGCTGCTCTCCTTGGATGCCTACAGCCGGGAAGCTCGGGCGGAGGGGGCACTCCTGCCCCCCCTGCGAAGGGTGCTCGGCGAGCTGCGCGGGGTTCCCCTGGCGGGCGGCCTGCGTCTGGGACTGAGGGTCGGATTGATGCGCAACGTCGACGCCTACGGCGTGCAGATCCTGCCGCCGATGGTGCTGGGGATCTTCGGGGATCCCGCCTGGGTCGCCTACCTGCGGTTGGCCCAGCGGTTCGTCGGCGTTGCACGCCTCTTGATGAGTGGCATCGCGCGCACGGCCCTGTCCCACTTCAGCGGTCTGGTGGGTCGCAGAGCCCACGCCGAACTCGAGTCGGCCTATTGGCGTGCCAGCCTGGGGAGCGGCCTCTTGATGACCAGCGCCCTCCTCCTCAGCCTGCCGTTGGCGCCGCTCGTCATCGCCTATTTCCCCCCCGCCTACCACGACCCCGTCTGGCTCTGCTACCGCATCCTTCTGCCCGGGGTGATCGTCGTCTCCTTCTCCGTCGCCAACGACACCTTCTATCTGGTGACGAACACCCTGCGCGTGGCGATCCTGCTGCAACTGATCGGCCTGGTCTTCGGGCTGGCGGTGGTCGTGCTCTGCTCCTGGCTCTGGCCCACCTTCGGAACCGCCCTCGGGCTCTCGATCAGCTTCTCTTGGAGTCTGGCCCATCTCGCCTATGCCGCGACCTGGTTTCGGCGGCAACGCCGGGACCCCGAACTCCTTGCCGGGTGATGGGGCCGGGTGATGGGGGCAGCGCCCGGGGAGCCCGCCAAGGGGATTCCGTCCCAGAAAGAGACAAACCTGTGCGCAAGAAGCGCCTCGGCCGTGGACGATAGTGGCAGCGTGAGTTCCCCGACCCCCTGCGTGAATGCGGTCCTTTGGGACCTCGACGGGACCCTGTACCACCAGGCGCCTCTACGCCGCCGCATGCTCATGGAACTGGCCTGGACCCCGCTCACCCGGGGCTTGGGGGCCCGGCGCATCCTGCGCCGGCTGCGCAGCTTTCGCCGGGTGCGCGAGGAGCTGCGCGAGCGGGGACGACCCGAGGAGTCCCTCGAGCGCCTGCAATACGCCGAGCCGGCGCGGCGCATCGGCGAGGATCCCGAGGCGGTCGAGGCGACCGTTGCGGAGTGGATGTACGAGCGTCCCCTGCGACATCTACGCCGCACTCGGCGCGGGGGAATCGAGGAGTTGCTCTCCGAGTTCTCGCGTCGGGGCCTACGGCTGGGGATCTTCTCGGACTACCCCGCCGAGGCGAAGCTTGCCGCCCTGGGGTTGGAGGGGCGCTTCAAGCCGGTGCTCTGTGCCACGGACAGGGCGATCAACGCTTTCAAGCCCCACCCCGCCGGCTTTCTGGCGGCCTGTGAAGCGTGGGGGTTGGAGCCGGGCGCGGTGCTCTACGTCGGAGACCGCGAGGATGTGGATGGCGTCGGCGCTCGGAACGCCGGCATGCGCACGTACATTCTCGGGCCAGGTACCCGGGACCTTCAGGGGGTGAAGGATGCTGTCCTTGGTTGAGCGCCTGCCCCTCCTGGAACGCTTGCGGCCCTACGTGCAGATCGCAAGGGTGGACCACTGGTTCAAGAACGCCTTCATGCTGCTGGGGGTCGTGCTTGCTCTCTTCTGGAGGCCCGAACTCTTTCACCTTGGGAGCCTGGGAACACTCCTCTCCGCCCTCGGCGCCACCTGCATCGTCGCCTCGAGCAACTACGTCATCAACGAGGTCCTCGACGCGCCTACCGATCGCCGCCACCCCAAGAAGTGTCACCGGCCCGTCGCCCGGGGTGAGGTGGTGATCTGGATCGCACTCCTGGAGTGGGGGGGGCTCGGCCTGCTCGGCATTGTCTGGGCCTTCTCGATCAACGCCCCCTTCGGAGCAGCCGCCTTCTTCCTGTGGGTCATGGGCTGCATCTACAACGTGCCGCCCCTGCGCACCAAGGAGGTGCCCTTCCTCGATGTGGTCAGCGAGGCGATCAACAACCCGATCCGCCTCTTCCTGGGCTGGTTCGCCCTGGTGCCCGACCGCCTGCCGCCCCTCTCCTTGGCTCTGGCCTACTGGATGGTCGGCGCTTTCTTCATGGCGACCAAGCGCTTCGCGGAGTACCGCGCCATCGGGGACCCCGAGCGCGCCGCGGAGTATCGACGCTCCTTCCGGCACTACGACGAGCGCCGACTCCTGGCGAGCATGATCTTCTACCTGGCTGCCGCCGCAACCTTCGCCGGGGTCTTCATCGTGCGCTACAAGGCCGAGTTGATCCTCTCCACGCCCGTGGTGGCGGGATTCTTCGCCTACTACATGGCCCTGGGGATGAAGCCCGACAGCCCGATGCAGAATCCCGAGAAGCTCTATCGCGAGCGTGGATTCTTTGCCTATACGATCCTTACGGCGGCCCTTTTCGTCGGCCTGATGTTCGTCGAGATCCCTGCCCTCTACGAAGTGTTCAACGTTCAGCCCTCCACCTTCGAGCCCCTGTGGCACATCGGGAAGTGAGACACGAGCGCCGCGCGCTCCTCCTCGTCGGTGCTCTTTTCCTGGGAATCTGTGTCGGCCTGAACTGGGCGCGTGGAGCCTTTGGAGCCGACCTGTGTGCCTTCGAGGACGAGCCCGCCCACGCGGTGACGGGCATGCTCGCGCGGGACTGGGTCGCCCAGGGCTTTCCCGCTCCCCTGGCCTTTGCGCGGGACTACTACCTGCACTATCCGAAGGTGGCCCTCGGCCAGTGGCCGCCCTTGTTCTACGTTCTGCAGGGCAGTTGGGGCCTCCTCTTCGGGAGCAGCAGCGCGAGCCTCATTCTGCTCCTCTCCCTGTGTAGCGCGCTCTCTGCCACGCTTCTCTTCGCCGCCGTCGAGCGCGACCTCGGGAAGGGCCCGGCCTTTCTCGCCGGCTTGACTCTGCTCGGCCTTCCCCTGGTGCAGATCTTTGGAGCGTCGGTCATGACCGAGATCCCCCTGGCGCTCCTATGTACCGCGGCTTTCCTGGCCTTGGGACGCTTCCTCGACCAGGGGCGCACGAGAGACGCGCTCCTCTTCGGGGTTCTGGCCGCCGCCGCCAGCCTGACCAAGGGCAACGCCCTGGCCCTGGCTGGAGTCCCCCCGCTGGCGATCGGGTTCACGGGGCGCTGGGAGCGCTGGCGCCGGGGCGGTCTCTGGGCCGGGGCAGGGATCGTGGCCCTTCTCGCGGGTCCCTGGTACCTGGCCACCCTGCACATCACGGCCGGGAGTTGGGTCGGACCGGAGCCGAGCCTGGCCTACACCGGAAAGGCCCTTTGGTTCTACGCCCGGGCCCTGGTCCATCTCGGCGGATTCGTCCTCTTGGGGGCTGCGTTGGTCGGGGCGCTCGCACCTCGCCGCCCCCGGCAGGAACGCGGGGCCCTGGCCTGCGCCGCGGCCTGGATCCTCTCCCTGCTGGCCCTTCAGTCGGTCGTCCCGAGCAGCATCGAGGAGCGTCACCTGGTCCTGATCGCGCCCGCCCTGATCTACCTGGCGTGGGTCGGTGGGCTCTCCAGGTTCGGAGTCCGGGGCCGCTGGACCCTGGCCCTGCTCCTGCTTTCCCTGGTGCTGATCGAGCGCGGTTCCCTGCCCGCCAAGGGGTGGCGGGGCTTCGATGCGGTCGCCCGGGAGCTGGTGGCGCAGCCGGAACTGGACGGACGCGCGCTGCTCGTCCTGAGCGACGTCTCCGGAGAGGGGGCCCTGGTCGCCGCCGTGGCCCAGGCTGACGGTCGGCAGAGGATGGGACACCTCGTGCTACGGGCGAGCAAGGTGCTGGCCCATTCCGACTGGATGGGGCGCGGTTACCAGTTGCGCTTCGCGGAAGCGACGCAGGTCGCGGACTGGCTCGAAGAGGCACGGGTGGCCGCCGTCGTCGTGGACCGCGTGCCGAAGCCCAGCCAGCGCTTCGCACACCACGATGAGCTGCTCGAAGCGCTGGAACTCCACCCCGAGCGGTGGGTGCGGGTGGGGACTCGGCCGGTGACCAAGAATGGAGTGCGCAGTGAGGAGGGGCTCGTCCTCTGGCGGCGGCGCGGCTCCGTTCCTCCCGCCGGAGGACTCGACATGCGGTGGGTGCTCGGGCGGGAGCTGCCCGGGTTCTAGCAGGCCCTCGGGGTCATCGATCCCGCGCAGGCATGGATCTCCAGGCGGCCTGCCGGGGGAGGGGCGGCCTTTCGGAGGGGAGGCTGGAATGGCACGGGGCCGGCTGCGTAGGGTGAGGCCGTGCCCGAGACCGCTACCCCTCCGCCTGGGCTCCTGGCCTGTCCCTGCTGCGGTTTGATCCAGCGTGCCGCGCACCTGTCGGCTGGGCAGCGCGCCCGCTGCGCCCGCTGCGGGGCCGTCGTGCGCGATCCCCTGCGCCGCTCCCGTGCCAATGCCCGCACCGCCTGTGCCGCCCTGGCCGGCCTCGTGCTCTACCCCTTTGCCGTCGCCCTTCCGATCATGACCCTGCAGCGTCTCGGTCACGCCAATGTTGCCAGCATCTGGACCGGGACCCGGCAACTGCTCGCCGGAGGAGAGTGGGCGGTCGGTCTGGTGGTTCTCGTCTGCTCCCTGATTCTGCCCCTCTGCAAGCTGCTGGCCCTCTTGGCGATCACCCTCCTGTCCGGCTCCCTCTCCCCGCGGCGCCGCGCGCTCACCTATCGGTGGATCGAATGGACCGGGCGTTGGGGGATGCTCGATGTGCTGCTCCTCGCCGTCCTGGTCGCTTGGGTCAAGCTGGGCAATCTGGTGGAAGTCTCCCCCGGACCCGCGGCGCTGACCTTTACCCTCATGGTTCTCTGCTCCCTCCTGGCGAGTGCCTGGTTCGATCCCCACGCCGTCTGGGATGACGAGGAGGCACTGTCATCGTGACGGAACGACACGCATCCAGTCTGCCCGTCGCCCGGGTCGAGCGCCGCCCGCGCCGGAGTTGGGCTTGGGTCTTGCCCCTCGCCGCCCTCGCCTTCGTGGGGGTCGAGGCCGCACGGCTTGTGGCCTCGATGGGGCCGCGCATCATCGTGCGCGTCGATGATGGGCACGGGATCGAGGCTGGGGATGCCCTGCTCTATCGGGGGATTGAAGTGGGGCACATCGAAGAGGCACATCTCACCAGCGACCTGGGCAGCGTCGAGCTCTTCGTGCGTCTCGATCCCGCGGCCGAAGGGATTGCCGTGCGGGGCTCTCGCTTCTGGATCGTGCACCCGCACCTTGCGATCGACAGCATTCAGGGGCTGGAGACCGTCGTGGGGGCCCGTCATCTGGAGGTGGATCCCGGTCCCCCGGGTGCCGAGCCGCGCAGGGAATTCACCGCCCTTTCCGAGGCCCCCGTCCTCGAGCGGCTCGAGGAGGGAGGTCTGGAGCTATGGCTCGAGGCTCCCAGCCGCTTCGGGCTCGTCGCCGGGGCGCCGGTGACCTATCGCGGAGTGCGGATCGGTCGCGTTCTGGATGTGGCTCTCGCTCCCGACGCGACCGCAGTGGTCTTCCACCTGCGCGTGCGCCCCGATTACGCAGCTCTCGTGCGGGTCGACAGCGTCTTCTGGGAGACCGGCGGGGTCGAGTTGGGCCTCTCCCTGACCGAAGGACTGCGGTTCGACGTCAGTTCCCTGCGCTCGCTCATCGTCGGCGGCATCGCCCTGGCCACCCCCACCCAGCCGGGAG